>PLBZ01000082.1 GCA_003134675.1 Solirubrobacterales bacterium | reverse complement strand
CGGATGGCCGGTGGCGCAACCGCCGGACGTGAGCACGGCGCAGAGCCCTGCCAGCGCCAGCGCCGTGCGCAGCCACGTCCGCCTGCTCGTCATTATCTCCACGTGCCGATTATCGACCGTCTGCGATCGAGAGCTACTTCCGAGTCGCCCGAGGGTTCTTACGAAGACAAATCCGTCGCATCCGCGGCGGGNNGTCGGCCGGCGTCCGGGGCGGTAGCTCCCCGGACGCCGGTCGCTTTTATGACGCGGTTGCATGCGACTCCGATCGCCGCCGCACTGGTGGTGGTCTGGTTGCTGGTCGATCCGCACACGCCGGACCTCGCGGCGCAGGTCTACCGCGTGGGTCTGTTTACCCACTACGGGTTTAGCGTGTGGGACGAGCACTGGTACGCGGGTCATGCCCTGCCCGGATACGGCCTCCTACTTGGGCCGTTCGCCTCGGTGCTGGGCCTGCGGGTGGTTGCGGCCTCCTCGGTGCTGGCCTCCGCCGCGCTGTTCGAGCGGCTGGCCCTCGCCGTCTACGGAGGATCCGCGCAATGGGGCGCTGCTTGGTTCGCCGTCGCGGCAGTCGGGGACATCTGGATCGGGCGGCTGACGTTCGCGCTGGGCGTCACGTTCGCCGTCGCCGCGGTGCTCGCGCTCGTCCACGGGCGAAGCCGTTCGGCCGCTCTGCTGGCGGCGCTGTGCGCCGCCAGCAGTCCCGTCGCGGGCGTCTTGCTCGCGCTCGCCGGGCTCACACATGCGCTCGCCTGGCGCTCACCCCGTGCCTTGACGGTGCTGGCTGTGCCGGCGGCCGTGGTCGTTGTGCCCCTTGCGCTTGTGTTTCCAGAAGGCGGCTTCGAGCCGTTCCCGATCGTCTCGTTTGCGGCGACAGCACTCGTCACGCTCCTGTTCCTCTGGGCGCTGCCTAAAGGACAGCGCCTGCTGCGGATCGGGGGAGTCGTCTACTTGGCGGCCTGCCTGCTCTTACTGGTGGTGCACACCCCGATGGGCAGCAATATCGAGCGCTACGCCGTGCTGCTGGCCGGGCCGCTCTTGATCTGCTCGCGCAGGCGCGAGGTTCGGAGGCCGCTGGCGATGCTGGCGCTGTGCGCAATCGCGGTATGGACTGTCTGGGGCCCTGTCAGGGAGACGGTGGCAGTGGCGGGGAACGCCTCCACCAATCCCTCCTACTACACCCCGGTGAGGCGATTCGTCGAAGGCCACGGAGGGGGGTTGGTGCGCCTGGAGGTGCCGCTCACACGCAGCCACTGGGAGGCGGCGCTGCTCGCACCCAATGTCTCGCTGGCACGCGGCTGGGAGAAGCAGCTCGACGAGCGCTACGACGGAGTGCTGCTCGAGCCCGGGTTGACCGCGGCGGGGTACTCCCGGTGGCTGCATGAGGAGGCGGTGAGCTACGTGGCGCTCCCCGACACCGCGCTCGATCCATCGAGCGACCAGGAGGGGCGGCTGATCCGCCGCGGCCTGCCCTTTCTGCGGGTGGTATTCACGAGCAGGCACTGGACCGTCTATGCGGTGCGCAACCCGACGCCGCTGCTGGAAGGCCCCGGACGGCTGGTCTCGCTCGGCCACGACTCCTTCGCGCTGCGTGCTGACGCGCCGGGTAGGTTCCTCGTGCGTGTCCACTACACGCGCTACTGGACGATCACAGCGGGTAGCGGCTGCGTCGCGGAAGCCCCCGGGGGCTGGACTCATGTGACGGTGAACACTCCAGGGTGGGTGCGCGTTGCGGCGCGCTTCTCACTGGGCCGAGCCCTGGGGCTGGGGGGCTCCTGCCCAGCTTTGCGGGCCGTGCGTCCGGGCTCCTCGGCCGTGGCGCCCGCGCGGAGCGCTCCGTCCACCTCTTACCGCTGGCTGGTGCCCACCACGGGTGAGCCGCCGTCGATCGCAGCGGAGAATCGAAAGCTGGGCACCACAGGCTGGCGTCTGTCGGGACCCGCCGACCTACTTGGTGGACAAGGACACGGCCCCGTTCAGGGGTATGTGGTAGCGCAGGCGATCAGCCCGGGACAAACCCAGAGCGTGTATGTCAGTGCCCCCGGAGCCCGCACCGTCACGCTGCGGATCTATCGCATGGGCTACTACGCAGGTCGCGGTGGACGACTGGTCCTGAAAAGCACACCACTGCCCGCCTCGACTCAGCCGCCGTGCACCCACCGGTCTCTGACCGGCTTGACCGAGTGTCACTGGCACGCCACGCTTTCCTTTGCCATACCTCAGGCACTCTCCAGCGGCGTGTACATCGTCAAGATGACCACCAATAAGGGGTCTGAACGCGACTGCCTGTTCGTGGTGCGGTCAAGCACTCCCCGCCCGCTGCTGGTGGAGATCCCAACCGCCACATATGAGGCATATAACGCTTGGGGTGGAGACAGCCTCTATCCCGGTGGATCAAAGAAGGTCGGGGTGACGGGCACCAACCAGGGAGTGGAAGTCTCCTATGACCGTCCTTACGACAGCCAGACGGGGGCCGGTCAGTTCTTCATCCGCGAGGTGGCGATGGTCCGCTTCTTGGAGCGCTACGGCTACCCGGTCTCCTACACCACGATCGAGTCGATCGACCATCAACCGGCTCAGGTTCGGGGCACGAAGGCCCTGATCGACGTGGGCCATTCCGAGTACTGGTCAGCGCGCGACGAGCAGGCGTTTGCCTCTGCTCGCGACCACGGCACGAGCCTGATCTTCATCAGCTCAGACACGATGGCCTGGCGGGTGCGCTTTGCGCCTGCCGGCAGCGCATCGAGCCAGGCCGGTCAAGCCGATCACACAATCGTCGCCTATAAGGAGACCGTCAGCAAGGATCCAGACAAAGCACAACCCTCGGGGCTGTTTCCCCTAGGTGGAGCCAACCTCGTCGGCAGCGCCTACAACGGTTGCATCACGCCCCGAATCCGCCAGCCCGGACCCCCCGTTTACCGCTACTACCCGTGGACCCCGGCGCCGGGTCTAAAACCCGCATGGCTGTTCGCAGGGACGGGCATAAACGCCTCCACACAGATCCCCGGGATTGCGGGCTATGAGCTCGGCCAGATCACTCCAGCGAGCCCGCGGGGCACCCAGCTGGTCGGCTCGAGCTCCAGGGTGTCCTGCCAATCCCAGGACGAGCCCTCCCCGGTAGGAGGGACGGTGGCCGACACCACGCTCTACCGTGCGCCATCGGGTGCGCTCGTGTTCGCCACCGGCACGCTCGGCTGGGAGTATGCGCTCTCGCCCGTGCCTCAGGCCTCGCCCGACGCGCCGCTGAAGCCGGACCCGCGGGTGGTCACGATGACGAGGAACCTTCTATCCCGCGTGCTCGCGGGCGGCTACCTGGGCGTGAGCCTGTAGA
>PLBZ01000022.1:8152-8307 GCA_003134675.1 Solirubrobacterales bacterium | reverse complement strand
ATGGCGGTAGTGACCGTTCCTGACGCATCGATAGACCCGCTGGACGCGCCAGTGAAAGCATCGGGTGGCGCGCAGGCGAGTTTCCTGCAAGGGCGAGAGATCGAGCACCGCATCACAACGCTGGACAGTGGTGTGCGAGTGGTCACCGAGCGCGT
>PLBZ01000022.1:0-8037 GCA_003134675.1 Solirubrobacterales bacterium | reverse complement strand
ATCGCGATGTACGAGGACGATCCCCAGGAGAAGGTCTTCGACGTGCTTGGCGAGGCAGTCTTCGGGGAGCATCCGCTCGGGCGTGCCGTGATCGGCCGGGCTGAGGTCGTGCGCGCTGCCGATCGCGAGCAGCTGCGGTCCTTTCACGCCGAGCGCTACGTGCCGGAGAATGTTGTGATCGGTGCAGCCGGATCGGTCGATCACGACGCTCTGGTGGAAATGGCCATCGATGCCGGACCACAGCGTGTTGGACAGCATCCGCCGGTGCTCGAGCGAGGCGAGCCGGACTTCGAGCGGAGGGTGCGCTTCTTCACCAAGGACACCGAGCAGTACCATGTCTGTCTGGGTGGCCCCGGACTGGCGCGCAATGATGAGCGTCGTTTTGCGTTGCGAGTGCTCGAAGGCGTGCTTGGTGGAACGTCCTCTTCTAGGCTTTTTCAGGAGGTGCGCGAGCGGAGGGGCCTGGCCTATTCGGTGTTCTGCTTCTCGAGCCTGTATGCCCACACCGGCGAGGTGGGACTGTATGTCGGCACACGGCCGGAGAACCTAGATGAGGCGCTGACTACGATCGCGGCTGAGCTCGAGCGCTTCGTGGATGATCCCGCGAGTGCGGAGGAGCTGGACCGCTCGCGCGAGAACTTGAAGGGGCGCGTGGTGCTCTCGCTGGAGTCCACTGGTGCGCGCATGAGTCGTCTGGGCAACTCGGTACTGAACGGGCTGCCGATCCTGTCGGTTGACGAGGTGATCGAGCGGATCGATGCGGTAGGGATCGCCGAGTTGCGGGAACTGGCAGGTGAGCTGTTTCACCCGGGCAGGCTTTCGGTCGCGGGCGTGGGCGCCGAGGAGCAGGCGTTCCGCGCGGCGCTCAGACCGCTCGAGGCGGTGGCGGCGTGATTCGAGTTGCCGTGGCCGGAGCGGCGGGCCGGATGGGTGAGACGGTGTGCGCGGCGGTGGAAGCGGCCGAGGACATGGAGTTGACAGGGCGTGCGGACCCGGCATTTGGAACGACGCTCGAAGAGGTTCTGCCGAGCGCGGATGTGGTCGTAGATTTCACCCGGCCTGACACCGCGCTGGGCAATGGCCTGGCTTGTGTGCGCGCCGGGGTGCACGTCGTGATCGGCACGACGGGGTTCGATCCAACGCCGCTGAAGCAGGCCCGGCCCGCAGAGGGGCGTCCCCGAGCCAACGTGCTGATCGCTCCGAACTTCGCGATCGGCGCGGTGTTGATGATGCGCTTCGCCGTGGAGGCAGCTAGGCACATGGAGCGCGCGGAGATCGTCGAGTTGCATCACGATCGCAAGCTCGACGCTCCGAGCGGTACAGCCGCACGTACCGCGGAGCTGATGGCGGCCGCGACTGGTGGCGAGCCTCCGCCGATCCATTCGGTGCGTCTGCCGGGGCTCGTGGCCCACCAAGAGGTGATCTTCGGTGATATCGGACAGACGCTGAGCATCCGTCACGACACGATCGGCCGTGAGTCGTTCATGCCCGGCGTGCTGCTGGCGGTGCGCCGGGTGGGCGACCTTGCGGAATCCCCCGTCGTGGGGTTAGAGAACCTGCTGTTCTAAAGCGAGGAGTGGCGCACATGGAATACTGCATCCAATGACCGACCTCGGCACGATCCTGACGGCGATCGTCACCCCATTCGACGCTGAGGGGAAGGTGAACGAGGACTCTTTCGTGGCGCTGATGCGTCACCTCGCCGACAACGGCTCGGACGGGTTCGTCGTGGCCGCAACAACCGGCGAGGCATCCACCCTTACGGACGAGGAGCAACTCGGGCTGATTGAGCTGGCCATCACCGAGCGCCCGCCCGGCAAGACGATCATCGCTGGCACGGGCACCAACGACACCCGCCAGGCCGCCCACCTGACCGAATGCGCGACAGAGCTGGGCGCCGACGCGGTGATATCCGTCACGCCCTACTACAACAGGCCGAGTCCGCTCGGTCTCAAGCGCCACTACGAAGTGATCGCGAAGGGGACCGACAAACCGATCCTGCTCTACAACATCCCCAGCCGCACCGGCACGAACATGGGACCGGACCTGCTCGCCGAGCTCGCGCAGATCGAGAACATCGTGGGCGTCAAGCAGGCAAACGCCGATGAGTTGCGGCTGATCGACGGGCTTGACGTTTACGCCGGTGATGACAGCTCCTTCGCGCGGACGCTGGACCTGGGCGGGGCGGGCGGGATCACGGTGGCCAGTCACATCGTCGGCAACGAGATGCGCAGGATGGTGGACGAGCCCGAGCATCGCGCCGAGATCGACGCGTCGCTGCAAGACGTCTATGAGACGCTCTTCCTCACCTCCAGCCCGACCTGCACCAAGGCCGCGCTGAACCTGCTGGGTCACAACGTCGGCGGCCTGCGCCTGCCGCTGGTGGAGGCCACCCCTGAGGAGAACGCGGCCGTGCGCGCGATGCTCGAACGCCACGATCTACTCACGGGCGTTCACGCGTGAGTTCGACCCTGCGCATCCTGCCCCTTGGGGGACTGGGGGAGATAGGCAAGAACATGACGGTCGTCGAGCAGGATGGCCGGATCGTCGTGGTGGATGTCGGACTGCGCTTTCCCACCCCAGAGATGGTGGGCATTGACTTGGTGCTGCCCGACTTCTCCTACCTGCGCGAGCGCGCGAAGGATATCGAGGCGATCGTCGTGACCCACGGCCACGAGGACCATCTCGGCGCGTTGCCGTGGGTCCTGCGCGAGCTCGGCGCGGAGGGGCACCTCCCGCCGGTGTACGGCGGCGCGCTGACGATCGCGATGGCGCGCTCGAAGCTCGATGAGCACAAGCTGCGCGACGTGTCGCTAAACGAGGTTGCGATCACCGACACGCTGGAGCTGGGACCGTTCTCTCTGGAGCTGGTGCACATGACGCATTCGATCCCCGATTCGAGTGCCGTCGCGTTGGGGACCGAGCGCGGGACGGTGCTGATCACGGGTGACTACAAGTTCGATCAGACACCGGTCGACGGCGCGCCAGCCGATGTCTCGCGCCTGGCGGAGCTGGGACGCGAGGGCGTACTGCTGCTGTGCGGTGACTCAACGAATGTCGACAGGCCCGGGTTCTCGCCGTCGGAGTCGGTCGTGGGACCGCACCTGGAGGAGGTGTTCGCTCGCTGCGAGGGGCGCATCGTCGTGACGAGCTTCGCGTCGAACATTCACCGAGTGCAACAGGTTGTGGACGCCGCCGCAGCGCTCGACCGCAAGGTCGTGCTAGTTGGCCGCTCGATGCGCAAGAACGTGGGCATCGGCCGTACCCTCGGGCACATCGAGGTTCCAGACGGCTTGCTGGTAGGGCCCCGCGAGATCGAAGACTTCCCCGACGAGCGCATGGTAATCATCTCTACCGGCTCTCAGGGGGAGCCGCTGTCGGCGCTGCGTCGGATGGCCTACCGCGACCACCGTCAGGTGCAGTTACGCCAAGGCGACACGGTCGTGTTCTCGGCCACGCCGATCCCGGGGAACGAGCGTGCGGTGAATGAGACGATTGATCGGCTCTACCACATCGGCTGCGACGTGATCACCACCAGCGACGCCCCGGTGCATGCCTCCGGGCACGGTTACGCCGAGGAGGTCAAGCTGATGCTGAACCTCACGAAGCCGCGTTATGTGATGCCATTTCATGGTGACTTCAAGCGTCTGCGGCTGCATGCCCAGCTCGCTGAAGCAGTGGGAATGGCGCCCGAGGATATCTTCCAGGGAGAGAACGGGCTGCCGTTGGAGATCAATGAGCGGGGCGCGCGCTTCGGTAAGCCTGAGCAGGCGGGGATGATCTTCGTCGACGGCGTTGAGATCGGCGATATGGCCGACGTGGCGCTGCGCGACCGCAGGATGCTTTCGGCCGACGGGATCTTCATCGTGGTTGTAACGATCGCCGAGCAGGATGGCCGCTCAGTCGTCGACCCGGAGGTGATCTTCCGCGGGGTGCCGTTCCTCGACCAGGCCGACGAGCTCTCAGATGAGATCAGGGCGACCGTCGATGCGTCGCTTCAGCGGGCGGCGAAGGAGGAGCTCCGCGAGGTGGACCTGCTCCAGCAGATGCTGCACGACGATCTGGCGAAGCTAGTCTACGATCGGTTGAAGCGACGGCCGATGGTACTTCCCGTCGTCGTGGAGGTCTGAGGACACGGGCAGGCAGACGACGAAACGGGCGCCGTAGGCAGCGCCATCACGTTCGCCGGTCGACTCGATCGTGACCGAGCCGCCGTGGGACTCGGCCACGGCACGGACGATCGCCAGGCCCAGGCCGAAGGAGCCGCCGCGGTCGCCCGCGCCGCGCACGAAGCGCTCGAACAGGGTTTTGCGTAGGTGCTCGGGCACGCCGGGGCCGTCGTCCTCGACGACCAGGAGGGCTTGACCGTCATCGACGAGGCGGGTGGACACGCGGATCTCGGTACCGGCGGGGGTGTGGCGGAGCGCGTTCTCGAGCAGGTTGATTGTGAGGCGATGGAGTTCGTCACGAGAGCCCTCGACAAGAACCTGTCCCGCCCGCCCGACGTCGAGTGAGATCTCATGCGCGGCGCTGACCGGCCCCAGCTCGGATGCCGCCTCAACGACGATCTGATCCAGGTCGCAGGGCTCGTGGGGTATCACGCGGCCGACATCGGTGCGCGCCAAGAGCAAAAGGTCGGCGACCAGCCGGCGCATGCGTTGCGAGGAGCGCAGAGCTGAACGCGCCGCCTCGCCCTGATCGCCGTGCAGGGATTCCGCGAGCAGCTCGAGGTTGACGAGCACGCTCGTGAGCGGGGTGCGCAGCTCGTGCGAGGCGTCGGCGACGAACCGCCGCTGGCGGACGAGCATCGCCTCGGTTTCGCCACGCGCAGCGTCGAGCTCGCGCAGCATGCCCTCCAGCGTGCGCGCCAGTTCGGCGACCTCGTCGTCGGCCTCTGACTGGGGCACGCGAAGGGACGGGTCACGAGTACGTGCGATCGCCTCAGCGGTGGAGGTGAGCTCGGCGATCGGTGCCATGGCCCTGCGCGCGATCGCCATTCCCGCCAACAGCGCGAACACGGTTCCGGCCAGCACCCCCAGCAGCAGGAACAACTCGACCCGCTTGGCGGTCGCCTCGGTGTCTGAGACGCTGCGGCCGTATTGGACGTACACCTGGCCGATCGGTTCGCCCGTGCCCTGGATGGTGATCGTGGCGGGGCGACTGAGAACGCGGTAGCCGCCGACGTTCTTCGGTTGGACCGAGGCGGCGCCCAGTTCTGGGGCTTTGGGTGTCGCCGTGACGACGTGGCCGCCGAGCGTGAGGATCCTGATCACTTCTGTGTGCTCGGGCGAGACGAGATCCTCGAGCGGCGGTTCGATGCTGACGAGCTGGGTCCTGGGGTCCACTTTTATACTCAGACGGGAGGGCAGCTGCTGGGCGGTATCGGCCACCTGGCGGTTGAAATCCGAGCGGATGCGGCGCACCGTCAGCGAGCCGACGGCGATCGCGAAGGCGCAGAGGATCACGAACGTGAGCAGCGCCGAGACGCCGGCCAGGCGCACGCGGATCGGCAGCCGGTCGAACGTTGCTGTCAGCCTACGCGCGAAGGACGTAACCGGCTCCTCGGATGGTGTGAAGCAGGCGTGGCTCGCCATCGGCCTCGAGCTTGCGCCGCACGTTGGAGACGAACACCTCGATTGTGTTAGTGGTGGAGAAGGGGTCATAGCCCCACACCTCGTCGAGCAGGCGCTGGCGGGAGATCACGATCCGCTCGTTGCGCATCAGGTACTCGAGTAACTCGAACTCGCGCTGGGTGAGCTCGATGGTGCGCTCGCTGCGCGTAACCTCGTGGGTGTCGGCGTTGAGCTGCAGGTCTCCCACGCGTAGGGGCGCCGAGCCACGCGGGGGACGTCGTCGTAGCAGGGCGCGCATCCGCGCGAGCAGCTCCTGGCGCTCGAATGGCTTGACGAGGTAGTCATCAGCGCCGGCATCGAGACCCTCGACGCGAGACTCGAGGGCATCGCGTGCGGTGAGGATCAGGATTGGCACGTCATCCTCGGCGCGTAGCGCGCGCGCGACCTCTAGGCCGTCGAGTCCCGGCAGGCCGAGGTCGAGGATCACCAGGTCGGGTGCGAACGAGCGCCCGTGCTCGAGCGCGGCGGAGCCGTCGGCAGCGGCACGCACCTCGTAGCCCTCCATGCGCAGTGAGCGCTGGAGCGCCTGAGCGATGTCTTCGTCGTCCTCGACGACGAGCACGCGGGGTGCGCGGGAGAAGTCATTCATGAGCTGGGTCTTTATGTACCGGTGTGCGGTAAAGCAATGGTAAGGGAGGGTCTTGGCACGCGATGTCGAAGTTGCGCGAATGGCGAATGCTCGCAAGCGTAGTCCCGCGCGTAAACCCACTGGCCGTAGGACGACTGCGAAGCGGACGCGCGCGAGCACCCGCCGCCGCAGGGGGCGTGGGATCGCCGGCCTCGGTTTTTCGCTGCCTCGTGGTCTGCCGCGCCTGCCGGAGCTCGATCAGCGCCAGCGCGACGTGATCGGCCTGGGGTTGGTGGCCGCCGGGGTGTTCATGGGCTTTGTGCTGTGGGGACATTGGGACGGCGGGCGCGCGGGTCACGGGCTGGCGGTGGGTTTTGGCTGGGCGGTCGGTAGAGCGCGAGGTCTGGCACCAATTGCACTTGTAGGCGGTGGCGGGGCGTTGCTGCTGCGCCCCGTGTGGCCGGCCCTGCGTCCTCTGCGGGCGGGCGCGATCTGCTTGTTTGCCTCGATCACGCTGGCGCTGGCGGCAGGCACGCTTGGCGTGAGCTCGGGGGTGGGCGGGGCTTCATCAAAGGGGACGTCGTGGACCTCGGCCTTTCTGCAAGCGCACGGGGGTGTCGCGGGCGAGGCGCTTTACCAAGCGGCGCACCGGTCGGTGCAGAGCGTAGGGGTGGACATTCTTGTGGTCTTCTTGTTCTTGGTCGGAATAACGCTGCTGACGGGGGCGTCGCTGGCGAGCGCGATCCGTGCGACGGGCAGTGGCGTGGCAGACACGACGCGGATGCTGCGCGCGCGTCGCCCGCAAAGTCCCGTCCTCGTGGCGCCCGAGCCGCTGTATCCCCCTGAGCCGGAGCCTGAAGAGCTGATCGTTCGGGCAACCCATGTGGAGGCGCCGGAGTCGTGGGAATCTGAGCCTGTCGATGACCCAGTGGACGATGAGCCTGAGGACATAGAGACGGTGGAGCCAATCCCCGGAGTGGCTGTGGCTGATCCAGAGCAGCTCACGCCGCAGGGCAGACTGCGCGAGGCGATCACCGATGATCCGACCTTCGTGTGGGATCTGCCGAGGGCGGAGCGGTTGCTGGTGCGCTCGAGAACCGACCAGACGCGGCCCGACACAGCCGGACAAGAGCGCACTGCGACGAGCCTGGTTGAGGCATTGGGGCACTTCGGCGTGCAGGCAAAGGTCATTGGGACGGTCGCGGGGCCGCATATCACTCGCTATGAGCTGAGGCTGGCACCGGGAACGAAGGTCGCGAAGGTGGCCCAGCTGAAGGACGACTTAGCCTATGCGCTGGCGGCAACAGACGTTCGCATTCTCGCGCCCATTCCGGGTAAGCAGGCTGTGGGAGTCGAGGTGCCAAACGCCCACAGGCGGATAGTGAAGTTGGGGGATGTCTTCCAGCAGCCACCTAAGGACTGGTCGCCGCTGACGGTGTGGCTGGGCAAGGACGTGGCGGGTAAGGCGATCGGGGCGGACCTGGCGAAGATGCCGCATCTGCTTGTGGCAGGCACGACGGGCGCGGGCAAGTCGGGCGCGATCAACGCGATGCTTTCCAGTGTTCTGCTGCGCGCGACGCCGCACGAGGTGCGTCTGGTACTGGTCGACCCGAAGCAGGTCGAGCTGAACCACTATGAGTCGATCCCGCATCTGCTTACGCCGGTGATCACGAGCCCACGGATGGCGGCCAACGCGCTGCAGAACTTGGTGAAGGAGATGGAGCAGCGCTACGGGATCATGTCGATGGCGCGCACTAGAAGCCTGATCGAATTGAACAAAGCACGAGCACGGCGAGGAGAAGCGCCACTGCCTTACATCCTGTGCGTGATCGACGA
>PLBZ01000044.1 GCA_003134675.1 Solirubrobacterales bacterium | reverse complement strand
GACGAGGGCTGGATGGCCGAGCACATGCTGATCCTCAAGCTGACCTCGCCCGAGGGTGAGGTGAAGTACATCACTGGCGCCTTCCCGAGCGCGTGCGGGAAGACGAACCTGGCGATGCTGATCCCGACGCTCGAGGGCTGGACGGTGGAGACGATCGGGGACGACATCGCGTGGATGAAGTTCGGCGAGGACGGACGGCTGTACGCGATCAACCCCGAGGCCGGCTTCTTCGGCGTCGCGCCGGGAACGGGCGAGGAGACCAACCCGAACGCGATCCGCACGATCGAGCGCAACTCGATTTTCACCAACTGCGCCAAGACCGACGACGGCGACGTGTGGTGGGAGGGGATGACAAAGCAGAAGCCCTCGCACCTGATCGACTGGCACGGCAATGACTGGACGCCCTTATCGGAGGCGCCGGCGGCGCATCCCAACGCGCGCTTCACCACGCCGGCAGCCCAGGATCCGGCGATCGCGCCGGAGTGGGAGGACCCGGTGGGTGTACCGATCGACGCGATGCTGTTCGGCGGACGGCGCTCGACGGTAGTGCCACTGGTGACCGAGGCGCTGGATTGGGAGCACGGCGTGTTTCTTGGGTCGATCATGAGCTCCGAGAAGACCGCGGCCGCCGCCGGTACGGTCGGCGAGCTGCGCTTCGACCCGTTCGCGATGCTGCCGTTCTGCGGCTATGACATGGCCGACTACTTCGCCCACTGGCTCCAGATCGGGCGGCAGGGCGAGACGGGGAAGCTGCCGAAGATCTTCTACGTCAACTGGTTTCGCAAGGACAGCGACGGCAACTTTCTCTGGCCCGGCTACGGCGAGAACTCACGGGTGCTCTCATGGGTGTTCGCGCGCTGCGCTGGACACGGCGCGGCGAATGAGACCCCGATTGGCCTGATACCGCCGGTCGACGGGGAGGGCATCAACACCACGGGGCTGAATGTCTCAGCAGAGGACATGGCCGAGCTGCTCAGAGTCGACATCGAGGAGTGGAGGGCGCAACTGCCGCAGTTCCGAGCGCACCTCGCGAAATTCGACGGGCTGCCCCCTGAGCTGAACGCGCAGCTCGACGCACTTGAAAAACGTCTGGGCTAGTCGTGTTGACCGTGGCTCTCGCCGGCGGCCGCCGGCGGGCGCGACTCCTCGGCGAGCGAGGTGATCGT
The DNA here is from genome assembly GCA_003134675.1 of Solirubrobacterales bacterium. GTDB lineage: Bacteria > Actinomycetota > Thermoleophilia > Solirubrobacterales > Solirubrobacteraceae > Palsa-744. The sequence goes on along the minus strand of PLBZ01000044.1, from coordinate 11,369 downwards.
GAGCAGGCCGCGGGCGGATGACTCGAGCACCTCAGTGGCCTCCTCGAGCGAGCGCGCATAGAGCTCGACGAGCAGGTGGACGATGATGCTGGTGTCGTCTTCGTGCTTGTGGAAGCGGACGTGCGTGAAGAACTCGCGCACGCCGTGATCGCCGAAGGCGGCGTAGGAGAGCGCGTCGCCGGCCTCCGGCCCGGAGCAGCTCTCGACGTCTTCGGCGTCGACTGACACGGTGCAGGAGGCGACCCATGGGGTCCCGGCGATCATCCGTTCCCAGCGATCCTCGATCGGCTCGACGCGGCCGTTGGCGAAGCCGAGGTGCGGCTGGTCGTGCATGCAGTCCAGGCACTGGACGACGGCCTCCTGGAGCTCGTCGACGACTTCCGCGCGCTCGCCCGTGTCGGGATCGATTTTGTGGATCCCCTCGTAGTGAACCTGGACCTCGAGATCTTGCGACCAGCAGCGGTAACAGCGCAGCCAGCTACGCGCGCTCGTCTCTGCCATCGAACCCTCCATGGGTTCATTGTATGGAACGAGGACGGGGCGCCTGTAGGCGCCCCGTCGTAGATGCTTGCTGGGTGTTACCGGCTAGTGCTTCTTGTGACGGTGCTTCTTCGGCTTCGGCTTCTTGCCTTTGACTGTGAGCGAGTAGATCTTGCTCGTGGGCGTCCCGCCCCGGGTGGAGTGGAAGGTGATCGTCACCTGCACGTGCAGTGTCTTGCCCTTCTTGAGAGCGGCGAGCGCCGTTGCGCCAGGCTTGACCGTGATCTTGTAGGTGCCCACACCGGGGATGTGAAGGCTGCTTGTGCCATATATCACCGGCCTGTTGCTCACGCAGCGCTTGCCTTTACGCACGAATTCGCGCTTGCACCGCTTGGACTTCTTCTTGCCCCTCTTCGAGTCGAAGGCCAGCGTGGTCCGCACGCGGCTGATCTCGGCGCCCTGTGGGATGTCCGCCGAGGCGACGGTGTCGCCGGCTTCGGGGAATGTCTCATCGAAGACCAGCGAACCGTCGGGTTCCACCGTCGGATTGCCCGCGTCGGTGAAGTTGTCATCCGGTGGCGGTGGCTGTTTATTCACCACCGGTGGGAGGGGCGGCAGCGCCGGCGAGCAGTCCGCCGGTTGGATAACACTGAATATGTTGCTCGCGATCGTGCCGTTGGGGTCGATCACCTGGATCGTGTGCGGTCCGGTGCTGATCACCGGAATCTCGATTCGGTCAGAGGACGGCGTTTGCGCCGTCTGAGCTTCGCCACCATCGACGCTCACTTTGGATGCCAGCAGGAAGTTGGTCCCGTGGATGACCGAGACCGGTACTACCGTCGTACCCGAGCAGGTGTCGACGCTCGTGATCGCCGGGTTTGCCACGTCGAACGGTGTTGCCACGCGCACGCCGTCGATCAGCCAACCACGGAAGCCGTTATAGAGCGTGTCGTTCGTGCTGAAGTTGAAGCGGACCTGCACTTTTTCCGAGCCGATGGCCGGCGTGAGATCGGCCAGATACTCCTTCCACTGTGGCGAGCTCTGCAGGCCGGTGTTCGAGTACGGCTGGTAATGGGCCCCGGCAGGATTGTTGGCCGGGTTGAGCAGCCCGGCGTGGGTCCAGGTCGTGCCGCCGTCGGTGGAGTATTCGACCATCATCACGTCGAACACATCGGCGTTGACCGACTCGATCTCCCACCACGAGAAGAAGTGCAGGATCGCCGTGGACGCGCCTTTGAGGCTGAATGGCGGCGATGTCAATGTGCCGCTCTCGACCCCGCTCGACTGGCAGCCGTTGAGGCTGGCAATCAGATTTTCGGATTCGCCGAATTCCTTGAAGTCCGCACCACAGAAAGTTCCCGTGCTCGGCTCGCCGAACCAAGCCACGTGCGTGCCTTCGAAGGCGCTGGGGAGATGCCCGTTGTCGCCGGGCGCCAGCTGGACGAGGTTGGGGTTGATGTCGGGGACCTTGATCAGGTTTTCCTGGGGGTTGGCCTGGACATGCCAGAAGTTGTGCGGCCCTGCATCTGCCGTGGGCGCGGGTGTTCCCGTTTCTGGTTCTCTGGTCCATACGCAGGCGCTGGTGCATCCCGTCGCGAGATCGGCTGTCAAGCCATTCGTCGGGTTCTCCCAGCCTTGTTCCAGAACGTTGGTCGCGCCGGCGGAGGTGACCGAGGGCCCAAAGCCGATCGCAAGGAGCATCGCCATGGCTCCGATCAGAGAACAGACACATCGTGACGGGCTCCTGACGAGCCCACTCCCTTGAATCTTCATTGATAGCCCCCCGAGGTAGCTGATCCGATGCCGTTGACTGAGTCGGCCGGGATGCTAAAGCATCGATTCCGTGTGTGTCTTTCTACCCAAACGTAAAGGCATACCCCGTCACTCCGGGCGCGAAGCGCAGGCTAAGGCGATGGCGCTCGGCGTGGGGGAGGGAGACGAGCGTGTAGAGGCGCTGGCCCTTGACTGTGACGGTGGCGCCCCGCACATCGGCCCCGGCGTCCGCCGCGGAGACTGGACGGCCGTCCAGCAGCACCTGCACCGGTCGCGGGACGCCCCCGGCCGAGCTCAGCACGAGGTACACGTTCTTGGCCTGGAACTCGACGTCGATCCCGGGTGGGTGGGGGGCGGACGGGCGGGCATCCGATATTGCGGTGACGGGCTGGGCGGAGGTGCTCCAGGTGCCGCTGAAGGCGAAGTCGTTGACGGCCAGGGGGGCGGGGTGGCCTGCGCCGTAGTCGTGCCGCCCTGCGATCGGCCCGTTTACCCAGCCCTGCGCGCGGGCCGTTCCCAGATAGGTCTCCGGAGTAGCTTCTTGGCTGGGCACGATCACGTTGGTCGGGTGGCTGTGGCCGGCGACGCTGTGACCGGCTTCGGCGAGCAGCGCGCGGATCGCGGTTTCGGTCTTTGAGTAATCGCCCTCCCCAAAGGCCGCGTAGCGCACCTGCCCCTTGGCATCGATCAGGTAGTCCGCCGGCCAGTACTGGTTGCCATAGGCGTTCCATGTGCCCATTTCATTGTCCTGGGCGACCGGGTAGCGGATACCGAACTGCCCGATCGCGTTGGCGACGTTGGAGGCGTCGCGCTCGAACGCGAACTCCGGTGTCTCTACGCCGACGATCGTGAGGCCCTGGCCGCGGTAGGTCGCGTCCCACGCCTTCAGGTAGGGCAGCGTGCGGATGCAATTGATGCAGGTGTATGTCCAGAAGTCGACGAGCACGACACGCCCCCGCAAGGAGGCGAGTGTAAGGGGCTTGTTTTGGTGCCCGCCCACCCCCGTGTTGAACCACTCCTCGGTGTTGGTGAAATCCGGCGCGGTGCCGACGTTGGGCAGTCCATGGGCGATCGCGAGCAGGCTGGCTTGGCTGGCGCTGCGCGGTGCGGAGGGCGTCGAGGCGCTCTGCTGGAACTTGGTGCTGTGTCCGCTGATCTCGGACAGGCGGCTCTGCACGGCATGGGATTTCTCGATGCTGGCGGTGAGGTTGACGTCGGGGATGCGTTCGGCCACCAGCTGATCGAACTTGACGTCGAGGTTTGCGATGATCGCGATCGCCGTCAGCAGCATGATCGCGCCGAGCGTCCGCTGTAGGAGCGGGCCCCGGCCGGCCTGGCGCACGCGGTCGAACAGCGCCCTGCCGCCGAGGGTCAGCCCGAGCAGCACGACCGCGGAGCCGAGCGCGTAGGCGATCGCCACCGCCACGGTGCGCCCGCTGGCGGCGCTCACCGAGATGACGGCCGCGAGGATCGGGCCGGCGCAGGGGGTGTAGACGAACCCGAGCGCGGCGCCGACGAGTAGACCCGATCCGAAGCCGTCCCCGACGCTGATTCGGATCCCGCCCACCCCGAACCGCGCCAGCCGCGACATTCGTGCCTCCAAGCGATCGCCGACGCCCGGTACGAGCAGCGCCACCCCGGAGACGAGCAGCACGACCACGGCGACGTCGCGCAGCGGATCCGAGCCGAGACCGACGCCGCCCACGACCTTGGCGATCCCAACGATCGTGACGGTGAAGGTGACAGTCAGCCCGAGCACCACCCCCAGGGGGCGCCGCCGTCCCCCCACGCCACCGGCTGACAGCAGCGCGGGCAACACCGGCAGAACGCACGGTGACAGCGCGGTGCCCGCGCCGGCGAGGATGGCAAAGAGGATCAGGACCAACGTGGCGTCAGCGCTTGAGGAGCACGTAGACGGTGGTAGCGGCGAGCGCGATCTGTCCGAACGCGAGCGCGGTGCCGAAGTTGGCTGCGCCGAGCGCGCCGGCAAGCGCGCTCGCAAGCACGAACGCCCCGACGATCATCAGCAAGTCGATCAGTACACCGCGCCTCATGACGATCGGTCCGCGCCTTGCTCCAGCGCGGCGACGAGCGCGGGCACGTCCAGGCCAGGGTCCTGCTCGGCCAGCAGGGCCCCCGCGGCGTGGCGGCCACCCAGCGCGCGCAGCCCGCGATCGCCGTGCTCGTGCGTGTAGTCGGCCAACGCGCTCGCGCGACGTGCGCGTAGTCGTCGACCCGCCAGGTCCGTACCGGTGCGGTGCTCCTCGAGCGCCGCGATCAGCTCCTCGACGCCCTGTGGCGGTGGGAGTGAGGCAACCGCTAGCACGGGCGTAGAGCGTGAGCCGAGCGAGCGCAGGGCCGCGCTCAGATCGCGCCGGGTACGTGTCGCGAGCTGGCCGAGGTCGGCCTTGGTCACGACGAGCACGTCGGGGATCTCCATGATGCCGGACTTCAGGAACTGCAGGGCATCACCGCCGCCGGGCTGAACGACCACGACGACGGTGTCGGCCACGTCGACGATCTCCGTCTCGGCCTGGCCCACTCCAACCGTCTCGATCACCACCACGTCGAACGCCGCCGCCAGCGCGTGGGCGGCGGCGCGGGTCGGCCACGCCAGTCCCCCCAGGCGCTCCCCGGCGGCGGTCGAGCGGATCAGGACTCCTCGATCGGCGGCGTCGAAGTCGATCCTGGCGCGGTCGCCCAGCAGCGCGCCGCCCGAGCGCCGCGAGCTCGGGTCGACGGCTAGCATCGCCACAGTGCGACCCTGCTCGCGCCAAGCGTGAAGCAGCGCCGAGAGCAGCGTCGACTTGCCGGCGCCCGGCGGTCCGGTGATCCCGATGACGTGTCCCGGCGCCTCGCCTCCCAGCGCTCCGGGCGAGACCTCGCGCAGGAGTGCCGCGGACTGCTCACGATCAGCTGGGGTGGTGCTCTCCAACAGGTTTAGCGTCGCGGGCGCCGCGGTTAGGTCGCGTTCGCGTAAACGAACGCCCAACGCGGCTCCTTCTGTGCTCACGCCGCGCCGTTGGGCGAGGAGACCTGGCCGTTTCCGTTACTCACCAGCTTGACGATGTCATGCATGATGCGGTTGATGTCAAAGTCCTTAGGCGTGTAGACGGCGGCCACGCCTGCCCGCTGTAGAGCGGCGACATCCTGGTCAGGGATGATCCCGCCCACCACTACCGGAGCCTTTACCCCCGCCTCTCCCAGGGCCTTCATTACCGCAGGAATCAGCTCGCGGTGAGAGCCTGAGAGAATCGACAAGCCGATCACGTGCACACCCTCCTGCAGCGCTGAGGCAGCGATCTGTGCGGGTGTCAAACGAATGCCTTCATAGACCACATCCATGCCCGAGTCGCGGGCGCGCACCGCTATCTGCTCAGCCCCGTTTGAATGCCCATCAAGGCCAGGCTTACCAACCAGGATCTTTGGCCTGCGTCCCAGGTGCTCCTTTAGCTTTGCCACCTGATCGCGCAACTCGCGCAGATCCTCACTAGCTGCCACGCCGCTGGCCTCGCCGACGCCCGTGGGGGCGCGGTAGCTGCCGAACACCTCGCGCAGTGTGCGGGACCACTCGCCCGTGGTGGCGCCGGCGCGTGCGGCGGCGATCGTCGGGATCATCAGGTTCTCCTGAGAGCTCTCCTCGCCCGTGACCCGGGCCAGGTCGGACAGGGCCGCGTCCACCGCCGTTTGGTCGCGCTCGGAGCGCCACCGGCGTACGGCCTCGATCTGCTGCGCCTCCACAGCGGGATCGACGACGAGGATGCCGCCCTCGGCGTCGGCTGTCAGCGGCGAGACAGCCGTCTCGACGAAGCGGTTTTGGCCGACCACGGTCAGATCACCGGACTCGATGCGCTCGATACGCTGGCGATGGGAGTCCACCAGTGCGCCCTTCATGTAGGGGACGGCCTCGACCGCGCCGCCATGCTCGGCGACCACCGCCATCTCTGCGCGAGCGCCCTCCAGCAGCTCGGCCACCAGGCTCTCCATGACCTTCGAGCCCTCGAAGATGTCGGGGTACTCGAGGATGTCAGTCTCATACGCGAGGACCTGCTGGATGCGCAGCGACCACTGCTGGTCCCAGGGACGGGGCAGGCCGAGCGCCTCGTTCCAGGCCGGCAGCTGGATGGCTCGAGCACGCGCGTCTCGTCCGAGTGTGACTGCCAGCGCCTCGAGGACGATGCGCTGCACGTTGTTCTCGGGCTGGGCCTCCGTTAGCCCGAGCGAGTTGACCTGCACGCCGTAGCGAAAGCGCAGATGGCGAGGGTCGCTGACCCCGTAGCGCTCGCGACCGAGCTGCTCCCACAGGATCGACATCGCACGCAGCTTGGCGTGCTCCTCAATAAACCGCACCCCGGCGTTGACAAAGAACGAGATGCGCCCGAACACATCGCTCATGCGCTCCTCGGCGACGCGCTCGCGCACCGCATCGAGTACGGCGATCGCGTTGCTCATCGCATAGGCGATCTCCTGTACCGGGGTCGCTCCCGCCTCCTGCAGGTGATAGGAGCAGATGTTGATCGGGTTCCACTTGGGGACATGCTCGACCGTGTAGGCGATCATGTCGGCGATCAGTCGCATCGAGGGAGCGGGGGGAAAGGCGTAGGTGCCCCGCGCCAAGAACTCCTTGATGATGTCGTTCTGGGTGGTCCCCTGCAGCTGCTCCTGGGCTACGTCCTGCTCCTCGGCGGCCACTATGTACAGCGCCAGCAACCAAGCGGCGGTGGCGTTGATCGTCATCGAGGTGTTCATCTCCCCGAGCGGAATACCGTCCATCAGGGTGGCCATGTCGCCGCGGTGGACCACGGGAACGCCGACCTTGCCCACCTCTCCGCGCGAGAGCTCGTCGTCGGGGTCATATCCGGTCTGGGTGGGCAGGTCAAAAGCCACCGAGAGCCCAGTCTGTCCCTTGGCCAAGTTGCCCCGATAGAGCTCATTGGATGCCTTGGCCGTGGAGTGCCCGGCGTAGGTGCGCATCATCCAGGGCTGGTCAGGCTTTTCCAGCCGTGGGGCTTGATCGCCGCTCATACTGACAATTGTACGGCTGGGCATTATCCTGGCGCAGGATGACGGGTCAAACGAGCGAGCTGCCACGGATCGGATCGCCGGGCAGCGGCTTGGGCGACTCGTGGAGGGTGATCGTGCGCAACGACGACCACAACACCTTCGACCACGTCGCACGCACGCTCGCGCGGTATATCCCTGCGACGACCCTGGAGCGCGGGCACCAGCTCGCCCACGTGATCCACAGCTCCGGCCAGGCGATCGTGTACAGCGGCCATCAGGAGACAGCCGAGCACTACTGGGAACAGTTGAAGGGCGCCGGGCTGACGATGGCGCCCCTCGAGCAGGGCTAAGCGCTCTCGCCTTCGACGATGCGGGGCGCGCCGTTGCCGGCGCCGTTGGCGTGCCCGTTGGCAGGGGTGACGAGTGCGCCGCCGGCGGTGAGGTCCCACCATCCGTAGAGCACTGGGATCTGGTACCAGCTGGAGTGGATCACGCGGAAGTCGGTCATCTCAGGACCTTCCCAGTAGCGTTCCCAGTCGAGTTTCTCCTCGAAGCTCGCGAGCTGCTGGAACTTGTAGCGGTCATCGCGTGCCCGGTAGACCGCGTAGGAGCTCGCGTTATAACGCAGGGCGGTGGCAGCGACCTTGTTTAGGTCTGCCTCAAAGTCATCGGCGCGAAATCCTGTGGCATACCAAGGGATGATTACCGTGCCGGCCATCAGGCGCCAACCTCCGCGTGGATCGCTCCGGGGTGGGCGGGGGCCGAATCACTCTTGCCCTGGCCCTCGGAGTCTGCTCCCACGAGGATCGAGATCTTGCCGAGNNTTGTTTTCGAGCATCAGCTGGTGTGCTTCGGCGACGCCCTCGAAGCCGAGCGTACGCCACAGCACCGGGCGGATCTGCCCTGACTCGATCAGCTCGTTGGCCTTCGTGCACTCATACGCGTTGGCGAAGTGCGAGCCGAGAATCTCCTTCTGGCGCATCCACAGGTAGGCGACGTTGAAGTCGAGGTCCAGGCCGGTGGTACCGGCGCAGATCACGACTTTGCCGAATGCCTTGACCGTGAACACCGACGTCGGAAAGGTCGCTTTGCCGACATGCTCGAAGACGATATCGGGCGCGTCGCCGAGGATCTCTTTGACGCGCTTGGCGAACGCACGGGACACCTTGAAGCGCGCTGCCTCCTCCTCCTCGCTCTCGCCGCCCTTGCGCATCATCCCCGCGAACTCGTTGCGGTCGATGTAGTCCACCGCTCCCAGGCGCTTGACCAGCTCGCCCTTCTCGGCTGAGGAGACGACCCCGACGCACTGGGCGCCGGCGGCGGCGCAGATCTGGGTGGCGAACACGCCGAGGCCGCCGGCGGCGCCCCAGATCAGGACCTTCTTGCCGGCCTGAAGTTTGCAGCGTGTGATCAGCATGCGATACGCGGTGAAGTACACGAGACCGTAGGAGGCCGACTCCTCCCAGGTGAGCGCGGCCGGCTTGTGCAGCAGCTGCTGGGCCTGGACCTTGGTGAACTGCGCGAAGGAGCCCCAGGTCGTCTCGTAGCCCCAGATCTTCTGCGAAGGGGCTGCCATCGGGTCCAAACCGTGGACCTCGGGGTCCTCGTAGGAAGCCTGGTTACAGTGCACGACGACCTCGTCGCCGGGCTTCCAGCGCGTCACTCCGGCACCCACCTTCCAGACGATCCCCGAGGCGTCAGAGCCGCCGATGTGGTGGCCGAACTCCGGGTGGTCGCCGTAGCGCATCACCGAGACGGGCTTGCCGAGGGCGGCCCAGACGTTGTTGTAATTGACCCCGGCCGCCATCACGCGCACGATCACCTCGAACGCGCCTGGCTCGGGCACCTCGATCTCCTCGAGCTGAAAGGCGTCCTTGGGTTCGCCGAAGCGCTCCTCGCGGATAACCCAGGCGGCCATCGTCTTGGGCAGCTCGCCCGGCTCGACGTCTACGGATGAGACTTGCTGGAGATCAATTGCCACGTGCTCTGGACCTCATCTGTCGGGATCAGGGAAGGGAGTGCAATCCTATCCGGGGCCAGATTCGAAGGGCTGCTGGGGTTGAAACGGCAGCTCGAGCGCCTCTGCGGTCACTCCGTGCTCACCGACGCTGAGGACGCTGCCCAGCTCGGCCTCGCGGCGCACGAGCGCCAGAGCGATCGGCCCGAGCCTCGGGGAGATAGCGATGCTGCCCAGTCGTCCCACGACCCGCTCGCCGAGATGGAGCTCATCTCCCGAGGCGGCCGGCTCGGACAGGCGCAATCCGCGCAGGTGACGGTTGGGCTTGCCCCTGTAATGGAGGCGCGCGACTGTCTCCTGGCCGACGTAGCAGCCCTTGGTGAAGCTGACGGCGCGCTCGTTGAGGCCCGCCTCCTGAGGGATGACCGTGTCGTCGAGATCCACTCCGTAGCGCGGACGGCCATGCTCGACGCGCACGATCTCCGCCGCCTCCTCGGAGATAGGCACGGCGCCGCGCTCGCGCAACGTCTCGGCCAGCTCGCCGATGTCGGCAGCGTCGCAGATGAGATCCACGCCGGTATCGGTGCGTGCGGCGATTGCCGCGATGCCATCGATCTCCTGCAGCGCGTTTGCATGCTCGATGTCCGCCAGCTCCTCGGTGTGGGCGACGCGCTTGGAGTTGGGGCCGATCAGCGAGAGCAGACCTCGCTCGACGGTGCGCTTGTGAAGCTCGACGTCATAGCCGATCTTGAAGCGGCGGATCATGTCGAACAGGGCCTGCAGCGCCACTCGCTCGGTGTCGAGGAACAGCTCGTCGCCGAGGTCGAGGATGCGTAGATCACCGAGCATCTTGCCCTTGGGAGTGAGAAACGCCGCGTAGCAGCCGTCTCCGGTGCAGAGCGCCTCGATGTCGTTGGTCACCTGCCCGGCGAGAAAGCCCTTCGCCTCTGAGCCGGTCAGGGCGAGCTTGCCCCGTGCGGAGCGATCCAGCAGACCACAGTCCTCGGTGAGCGCCCGGTACTCGGTGGCGAGGCGAGCTGTATCGATAGTCACCACGAATTCGAGGATAGCCACGCTAGGCTTCCTCGAGATGGACCTTGCTGACTCCTTTCAGACGATCGTCGACGCGCTGCCCGATGACTGGACGGATCTGGAGCTCGACCTGAGGATCGCGGACGAGTCGCGCTACGTGGACGCGGCTGTGTACCTGACGACATGCAACGCACGGCCTTACTCCCACTACGAATGGCACTGGCGCCTGCTCGTCGCGCACCGCTTCGGTCATGCTGCCTCGGCGCCGACGGTCCACGGGACGCTCGGCCTGCTCGACGACGCCGGCATCGAGGGCGAATTGGCAGTGCGGGAGGTGCGCAGCGGGCGCACTGAGGTCGTGCAGATGTGGGGCCGTCCCCAGTCCGTGCGCGAGGACTTCCGCCGCCTGCGCGCACAGTAGGTCCTCGCTCGTGGCACGCGTGGTGGCGCTGATTGCAGATCTGCTGTTCGGCTCCCAGGTGAAGGGGGCGCTGGCGGCGGCTGGTCACGAGGTCGAGCTGGTGGGGAATGCCGACCGGACACGTGAGCGACTGGCGGATGCGCCTGCGGTGCTCCTGGTGGACCTCGTGGACGAGGATCTCCACGGCGCTGCGCTCGTGGAATCGCTTGCGGCTGAGGGGATGCTGGAGCGGACGCGCACGCTGGGCTTCTATTCGCACGTGGACGTTCAGGCGCGCGAGCGTGCCGAGCGGGCGGGCTTCGACCTGGTGATCCCCCGCTCGCGCATGGCTCGCGAGGGCGCCGAGCTCCTCACGCGCCTGCTGGTCGATGGCTAAGGCAGCGCCACCAGCGCGGCGTTTGGCACCCGTTCGCCCATCGCAACGCGCCGGCCGACACGCTGGAAGAGGGCGATCCGGATCACCCCGCCGTGGCACACGACCAACGCGGGCAGCGGTCCCTGCTCGACATCGGTGAGCGCCGCTGCGACGCGAACACCCTGCTGGGCGAAGGACTCGCCGCCGGGGAAGGCAAAGTCGGGCTCGCCACTTACGAACGCTGCGAAGGCGTCCGGCGCTTGCGCCTGCACGTCGGCAAAGCTTCGGTCGGTCCAGTCGCCGGCGTCGGTCTCCATCAGGCGCGCGTCCTCGCGTGGCTGCAGGCC
>PLBZ01000071.1 GCA_003134675.1 Solirubrobacterales bacterium | reverse complement strand
ACGGTCTCGACCGACTACGACACTTCTGACCGTCTGTATTTCGAGCCGCTGACGCTGGAAGATGTCCTCGCCGTTGTCGAGGTCGAGAAGCCGAAGGGCGTGATCGTGCAGTTCGGAGGACAGACCCCGTTGAAGCTCGCCGCCGGATTGGTGCAGGCGGGCGTGCCGCTGCTGGGAACGAGCGTGGAGGCGATCGACCTGGCCGAGGATCGCGGTCGCTTCAGCGCGCTCCTGGAGCGCCTCGGCTACCAGGCTCCCGCTTATGCAACCGCACGTTCGGTGCCAGAAGCCCTCGAAAAGACCGAGGAGGTTGGTTTCCCCCTGCTGGTGCGCCCCTCCTATGTTCTCGGCGGTCGGGCGATGGAGATCGTCTACTCCAAGGATGGCCTGGCCGACTATCTGCGCCGCGAGGTCGGAGAGGATGTTGGCCAGATCTTCTTGGATCGCTTCCTGGAGGATGCGATCGAGGTCGATGTCGACGCGTTGTGCGACGGAGAGGCCGTGTGGATCGGTGGGATCATGCAGCACGTCGAGGAGGCGGGCGTGCATTCGGGCGACAGTGCGTGCGTGCTGCCTCCGCACTCGCTCGGCGAAGAGATGCTCGAGCAGATCCGTGCAGCCACGCGCGAGATCGCGCTTGCGGTCGGAGTGGTCGGACTGCTGAACGTCCAGTATGCCGTCCACGGGGGGCAACTGTTTGTGATCGAGGCCAACCCGCGGGCGTCGCGCACGGTGCCGTTCGTATCAAAGGCGGTCGGCGTGCCGCTGGCGAAGTTTGCCTGCCGGATCATGCTGGGCGAGCGGATCGCGGACTTGGGCCTGCCGTCCGGCAGGGAGGGACTGGGATATGGCGAGCACGTGTCTGTGAAGGAGGCGGTGCTGCCGTTCGATCGGTTTGAGGGCGCCGACGCGGTGCTCGGCCCGGAGATGCGCTCGACCGGGGAGGTGATGGGCATCGCGCGCGACTTCCCGACCGCGTTCGCCAAGGCGCAGGCCGCCGCGGGCGTGCCGCTGCCACGCGAGGGTACGGCTTTCATCACGGTGACCGACTCCGATAAGGCAGGCGCGTTCGCGGTCGCGCAGATCCTGCACGACAACGGTTTTCGGATCGTTGCAACGCGCGGGACGGCGGAGGCGATCGCACGTATGGGGGTGCCGGTGGAGCGACTGAACAAGCTCGGCGAGGGTTCGCCGCACGTGCTGGACTGGATCGAACGGGGGGACGTGGATCTCGTGGTGAATACGCCGACGGGTGTCGGCGCGAGGGCCGACGGCTGGGAGATCAGACGTGCCGCGGTGATGCATGGGATCCCTTGTTTGACGACGCTGTCCGCCGGGGTGAGCGCTGCGCGCGCGATCGCGCGCGCCCGCCAGGATGGGCCGCCGGAGGTGCTGTGCCTGCAGGAGCTGCACGGAGCGGGGACGGCGTGAGCAAGGCCCCCTTCGGCCGCCGGCTGCTGAGGGTCACCGGCATGGATGAGCTGGGGGCCTACCGCGTGCTGCGCGTCGCCGATCCGGATGGGCCCGAGCCGGAGCCTGGGCAGTTCGCGATGCTCACAACAGCGGAGCGCTGGGGCGCGGGAGAGAACGAGCGACCGTACTTGGCGCGCGCGTTCTCATTCGCCCGCTGGCGAGACGGCCAGGCCCATTATCTGCTCGAGGATGTGGGTCCTGGTACGAAGCGGTTGTGCGAGCTGAGTGCGGGGGAGGAGGTGTGGACGCTGGGTCCACTTGGGCAGGGCTTCACCGCGCCGGGTCGGGTGGGACCTCATCCTCGACGGGCGATCCTTGTTGGCGGCGGCGTAGGTATCGCCCCCCTGGCGATCCTCCAGGATGCACTGGAGTGCGAGGTGACCGTGCTGCTCGGCTTTCGCGATGGCGCCCGGGCCGTGGGCGCAGCGCTGCTCGATGGCGCCCAAGTGGCCACCGACGATGGGTCCGCGGGGTATCACGGGCTGGTCACAGATCTGCTCGCCGCCGAGCTGCAACGCGATCCGGCGGCCGTCGTCTACTCGTGTGGCCCAGCTGGCATGCTCGAGGGCGTCCGGGCGATGTGCGCGCAGAGCGGCACGCCGGCCCAGCTCGCGCTCGAGGCCGGGATGGCCTGCGGGTTTGGCGCGTGCTTCGGGTGCGTCGTGCCCCGGCATGGCGGCGGCTATCTGCGTGTGTGTGTCGATGGCCCGGTAATCGATGCGGCCGAGCTCGACGTGGTAGAGGAACACAATGGAGCGCCGGCATGAGCGTGGAGTTCTGCGGGCTGCGACTGGTGCACCCTGTGATCAACGGCTCGGGGACGTTCGATGCGCTCGCCGCGCGCGAGGCGTTCGGGACAGCGCTGAATGTCGAGTTCCCGTTCGCGGCGTATGTGTCGAAGACCATCACGCTGGAGCCTCGCCGGGGCAATCCGCCACCTCGGCTGTGGGAGGCCTCAGGTGGGTTGGTCAATTCGATCGGGCTGCCAAATAAGGGCCTTGAGGGCTATCTGGCGGAGGATCTGCCCGCGCTGGCGAGCCTGCCGGTGCCGTTGATCACGAACGTGATGGGCTCAACGGCGGCGGAGATCTCCGAGCTCCTGGAGGCGTGCGACGCGCGGGCGGAGATCGCAGCAGTCGAGCTGAACGTGTCCTGTCCGAACGTGAAGACAGGACTAGATATCGGAGCCGATCCCCGTCAGCTGGAGGAAGTGCTGCGGACGGTACGCCCGCGGACGGGGAAGCCGCTGATCGTCAAGCTGACGCCGAACGCAGCGGATGTATCCGCCTGTGCGCTAGCGGCAGAAGCGGGCGGCGCGAATGCGGTGTCGCTGATCAACACGCTGCGGGCGCTGGTCCTTAGGCCGGTATCCCGGAAGGGTCCGTCCGCGGTCCCCGAACGAAGGCCGTGGCTGGGTGCAGGCACCGGCGGTCTGTCGGGTCCGGCGATCCGGGCGGTCGCGCTCGCCCAGGTCGCGGCCGTCGCCGAGCGCGCCCAGATTCCCGTTATCGGTATGGGGGGCGTGAGCACAGCGGCGCACGCGCGCGATCTACTTGACGTGGGGGCGAGACTCGTTGCTGTCGGCACGGAGAGCTTTCGCGACCCCGTCGCCGGGGCGAAGATAGCGCGCGAGTTGGCTGGCTAAAACCCCTGCAAAGACGCCGCGCGACCATCCACAAGCCTCGACACGCCTATAGCTCAAGTTGAGCTATAGCTGAATTAGCTGGTTTTCCTTGATCGTCCGTCGCCGGTGTGTAGACTCGCCGCCCATGGTGACGGCGACCGAGACGGCGGGCGAGACGATGCCTTTGACACACGCGATGGCGCCGGAGCGATCCTTGAACCAGCGGATGGATGCGCTCGCTCGCGCCAATCAGATCCGCACCCAGCGGGCACAGCTCAAGCGCGACCTAAAGTCGGGGCGCCTGTCGATCCACTCGCTCCTGCTCAAACCGCCGGAGTATGTCGAGACGGCCAAGGTTTTTGACATGTTGCTGGCGGTTCCCAAGTACGGCCGAGTCAAGGTCAACAAGATCCTCGCCCACTGTCGGATCTCCCCGAGCAAGACGATCGGCGGTCTCTCAGAGCGCCAGCGAAGCGAGCTGGTTTCGCTTCTACGCCGCTGAAGATCCGGTTCCCCCGCTCACGGCTCTAGGGTCCTAGCTGTGGCGCGCGTATTCGTTATCACGGGGCCTTCGGGCGTGGGCAAGGGGACTCTGATCAGAGGACTGATGGAGCGGCACCGAGAGCTGCAGCTATCGGTTTCCGCCACCACCCGCGCACCTCGTCCGGGTGAGCGGGACGGCGTCGACTATCACTTCCTCGACCGCGAGGAGTTCGAGCGAAGGGTGGACGCCGGGGAGTTTGTGGAGCACGCCGACTACGCCGGTCGTAGCTACGGGACGCTGCGCTCTGAGCTCGAGGGGCGGGTGCGGGCCGGGGCGCCGGTGGTCCTGGAGATCGAGGTCCAGGGCGCTCGCCAAGTGCGCTCCTCGGTGCCCGATGCGGTCCAGGTGTTCATCGCTCCCCCCTCGCTCCAAGCGCTGCGTACACGGCTCATAGGAAGGGGAACCGACGATCCCGAGGAGGTAGAGCGCCGGCTGCGCGTCGCCGCGGAGGAGCTGGAGGCACAGCCTGAGTTCGCGCATGTAGTGGTCAACGACAGGCTCCAGGACGCGCTGGAGCAGCTGACGGCGGTCGTCGCCGATGAGTTGGAGGGGCGAGGCACTACACTGGAGGCTCAACCAGGAAAGGCAACGACCAAGTGATCTCCCCCCGAATAGACCGCCTGCTGGAGAACGTGGACTCCAACTACGCAAGCGTGCTCGTGGCCGCCAAGCGCGCGCGCCAGATCAACAGCTATTACCACAACCTCGGCGAGGGAACCTTCGATGAGTTCCCGCCCCCGATGGTGGACACGGCCTCGAAGAACTACCTCACGATCGCCCTCGAGGAGGTAGCAGCGGGGAAGATCAAGTACGAATACCGCTAGGGCAGGCGCGCAAGCACTGAATCAGCGCTTGCCCACAGGCGACATGCCGTCTAGAACCTAAGTCATGTCCCGCATCCTGCTCGGCGTGAGTGGCGGCATCGCCGCGTACAAGGCGCTGGAGCTGGTGCGTCTGGCGACAGTGGCCGGGCACTCGGTTCGCGTCGTGCAGACGCCTACGAGCCTGCGGTTCGTGGGCGCCGCCTCATTCGAGGCGCTCACCGGCGCGCCGGTGCTGAGCAGTGAGTTCGAGCGCGATCCCTCGCGCGGGGCCTTCCCCGGTCAGCGACCCCCGGCGCACGAGCCGCTGAGTCACCTGGAGCTGGTGAGCAACGCCGATCTCTTCCTGATCGCTCCCGCCTCGGCGAACACGCTCGCGAAGCTCGCCCACGGGCTGGCCGACAACCTGCTGAGCAGCTGCGCGCTGGCTGCCACCTGCCCGGTCCTCCTCGCCCCGGCGATGAACAACCACATGTATGAGAACGAGGCCACCCAGGCCAACCTACGGATCCTGCGCGAGCATGGCGTGGAGATCGTCGAGCCGGGCATCGGACGCCTGGCCTCCAAGGGCGAGGAGGGCGTTGGGCGCTTGGCCGAGCCCGAGCGCCTCCTGGCCGCCTGCGAGGCTGCGCTTGGTAGAGGAGACTCGTTCCGGGCCGCCGCGCCTCAGAGCATGGAGGGGTTGAAGGTGCTTGTTACCGCGGGGGGCACGCGCGAGCCGATCGACAGCGTCAGGTTCATCGGC
This sequence comes from Solirubrobacterales bacterium, assembly GCA_003134675.1. Taxonomy (GTDB): domain Bacteria; phylum Actinomycetota; class Thermoleophilia; order Solirubrobacterales; family Solirubrobacteraceae; genus Palsa-744. The sequence goes on along the minus strand of PLBZ01000071.1, from coordinate 9,335 downwards.
AACAGCTCCTCCGGGCGCATGGGCTTCGCTCTCGCTCAGGCTGCGTCCGACCGTGGAGCCGAGGTCACGCTGGTGGCAGCGAATGTGGCGCTGTCGGCCCCCGCCGGAGTGAGCCTGCGCGAGGTCGTCACCGCCGCCGAGTTGGAGCAGGCCTGTCAGGAGGAGTTCGCCAGCTGTGACGTGCTGCTTATGAGCGCCGCCGTCGCCGACTTCACTCCCGCGTCGCCGACGAATGGAAAGATCAAGAAGTCCGACCGCGCTCGCCTGGAGCTCGTGCTCGAGCCGACGGCAGACGTTCTCGCCGGTCTTGCGTCTCATCGGCGCAATGGCCAGACGCTCATCGGCTTTGCTGCAGAGCACGGCGCCGACGCCGTCGCGCAGGCGCAGGGCAAGCTCCTCGCCAAGCGACTGGACGCCCTCATCGTCAACGACATCTCGCGGGAGGACATCGGCTTCGACGTGGACTCCAACGAGGTGACGATCGTGACGGCCGCCGGCGAGGACCCGGAGATCGGTCAACAGCACGTGCCGCGCGCCTCCAAGAGGGAGGTCGCCGAGGCGATCCTCGACGCCGTCGAGCGGCTACGCGCCAGAGCGTGAGGAGGCCCACGGGCGTTATGCGCCGCCACGCCGATGCTATGCTCGATCGAGAGCTTTCGTGCTGGCGTGCAGACGTCGGCAGTCGTACCGAGAGTGGGCGCCCGCCCGCTTTTTTTGCGTAAGGAGTGAGTTGATGACCGCGCTACAGACAGATATCGAGAGGCGTCTCGCCCAGAGCGAGCCCGAAGTCGAGGTGCTGCTCGCCGAGGTCGTATCGGCCCCCACCCACCCGGTGCTGCGCGTGTTCATCGACCATCCCGATGGTGTGACGCTTGCGCTGTGCGAGCGGGTCACAGCGCTGCTTAGCGAGGAGCGGGAGCGCTATTCGCTCGAGGTCTCCTCGCCGGGCAGCGAGCGTCCGTTGACCAAGCCCGCCCACTTCCGTCGCTTCGTCGGCCGTCGCGCGCGGGTACGAACCCGCCATCCACGCCCGGTCGGTCACGCAAGCGATCAGAGGACGGCCGTCGCAAGGCCGACCGATCGGAGATCAGCCAGCAGCTTTACGGGGGAGCTGGTGGGAGCCTCTGATGATGAGATCACACTGGCCGCCGATGGGGGCGTCATCGCGATCCCCTACTCGGAGATCCGTCGTTCGAACCTGGTCGAGGAGTAGTCATGTCACGCGAAATCCTGGAAGCCATGCACGCGCTGGCACGCGAGAAGGGGATCGAGCCTGAGAAGCTGATGATCGCACTCGAGGACGCCCTGCTGTCGGCATACAAGAAGCAGCCTGGCTCGGCCAAGTACGCACGCGTGGAGATGGACCGCGAGACGGCCGACTTCCGGGTGATCGAATTGATTATTCCCGAGCGCCTGGAGGCGCACCTGATCGTCGAGACAATCGACGAGGAAACTACGGTCGATCCTGAGACGGGCGAGATGCGCGAGCCCGAGGAACCGGAAATCGACCCAAAGAAGTTCGAGGAATATCGGGACCAGATCGACGAACGCGACGTCACTCCTGACGACTTCGGCCGGATCGCCGCGCAGACCGCCAAGCAGGTGATACTGCAGCGCATCCGCGAGGCCGAGCGGGACATGATGTTCGAGGAGTACCGCGACCGCGTGGGCGAGCTGATCACGGGCATCGTCCAGCAGTCAGACTCGCGCTACACGCTCGTGCAATTGCGTGAACGTGTGGAGGCGCTGCTTCCCAAGTCCGAGCAGGTCGAGGGTGAGCGCTACGACCACTCCCAGCGAATCAAGGCAGTGATCAAGGAGGTCTCACCTTCGACCAAGGGGCCCTCGATCATTGTCTCTCGACGCGACCCCGAGCTGATCAAGAAGCTCTTCGAGCTGGAGGTTCCGGAGATCGCCGATGGTCTAGTGGAGATCGCCAACGTAGCCCGCGAGCCGGGTTACCGCTCGAAGATCGCCGTCGTCTCCCACACCGACGGCGTCGATCCGGTCGGGGCTTGCGTTGGTCCGCGCGGCTCACGTGTGCGCATGGTTGTGTCCGAGCTGCGGGGCGAGAAGATCGATATCATCCCGTTCAACGACGAGCCGGCGCGGTTCGTCGCTAAGGCCCTCTCTCCCGCGCGAGTGCGCGAGGTGCTCGTAGATGACGAGGCCAAGCAGGCGACCGTGATCGTGCCCGACGATCAGCTCTCGCTGGCGATCGGCCGCGAGGGCCAGAACGCGCGGCTGGCGGCTCGGTTGACCGGCTGGCGTGTGGATATCCGCTCAGAGAGCGAGTTTGCCGCGGAGGAGGCCGAGCATGGCTACGAGGAGGAGGAGGTCCAGGGCCGCTGTGCCGCCATCCTCTCCAATGGACGGCGCTGCCCAAACGCCTCGCTGCCCAGCTCGCGTTACTGCGGGTTGGAGAGCCACCAGGCGCTGGCGGGGATCGACAGCGACCAGGTTGCCGATCTGAGCCCCGCCGATGCAGGCTCCATGGCGCCCGAGGCACCAGCAGTTCAAGCGACCGCCGAGGAGCAGACGCCATAGGGGCGCACGTGCCCCAACGCCGCTGCGTCGGCTGCGGGCTCCTCGCCCCGAAATTTGAGCTTGTGCGCATCGCCCTCGCTGGCGATGCTCCCAGCAGACGGGCCGTGTGCGATCTCGACGGCACGATGCCCGGTCGCGGTGCCTACCTGTGCCGTGAGAAGGGAGCCGAGCTGCCCGCCGCGGAGTGTCTGGCGCGCGCGCTCAGGCGCGGCGGGATCGCGCGTGCGCTTCGCTGCACTGTGGCGCTCGATCCCAAGCTCGTAGAATCGATGAGCCAATGACGAAGAAGCGCGTACATGAGATCGCAAAGGAGCAGGGTCTTTCCAGCAAGGAACTGTTGGAGAAGCTGAAAGCTGCCGGCGTAGAAGCCAAGGCGGCAGCGTCCTCCGTTGAGGAAGCGGTCGCGCTGAAGGCGCTGGAGAATAGGAGCCCGCCCGCCCCTGCTGCCAGCAACGGAGCGCCCGCAGCGGTGCAAGCAAATGGTCAGGGTTCGACTGCGACCGTTGCGGAGCCCGTCAGTCAAGCCCCCGAGAGCGCCCCGGCGAGCGGCACCGCCGATGCCTCTTCCCAGGCGGCTGCGGGCGAGCGTGTGCGTCCCACGCGCGACTCGCGTACAGGCGAGCGGACGCCCGGCGGTGTGGGGCCGGGTGGGCGTAGACGCGTGGTGATTGACTCCCAAGCATCCCGCCGTCAGCAGGGAGGGCCGGCCAACCAGCCCCAGCGCCGTCCGCGCCGCGGGCGGCGGCGGCGCGGCACCTATGACGACACGATTGCCCCGATCGACGCGGCCGCGATGGAGGCGACCGACGAGATTCGCGTCAACTCGGGCTCCACGGTGAAGGACGTCGCCGAGTACCTCGGAGTGCCGGTGCCGGAGGTGATCAAGAAGCTGATGACGCTCGGCGAGATGGCGACGCTCACGCAGACGCTGTCCGACGACGCGATCCAGGTGCTGGCCGACGAGTTCGACAAGCAGATCGAGATCGTCCACGCCGCCGACGACGTGGAGGTCGAGCCGGAGTTCGAGGACGTCGAGGAGGACATGGTCGAGCGTCCTCCCGTGGTCACGATCATGGGTCACGTCGACCACGGGAAGACCTCGCTGCTGGACGCGATCCGCGAGACCGAGGTGGCCGCCGGCGAGGCCGGCGGCATCACCCAGCACATCGGCGCCTATCAGGTACACCACGACGGCAAGGTCGTGACCTTCCTGGACACGCCCGGCCACGAGGCGTTCACCGCGATGCGCGCCCGGGGAGCGCGCGTGACCGATGTGGTGGTGATCGTGGTCGCGGCCGACGACGGCGTCAAGCCCCAGACCGAGGAGGCGATCGACCACGCCCGCGCGGCGGATGTGCCGATCGTCGTGGCCGTGAACAAGATCGACAAGGAGGGCGCCCAGCCCGAGCGCGTGCGCACGGAGATGACCCAGCACGGGCTGCAGCCGGCGGAGTGGGGGGGCGAGATCGAGTTCGTCGACGTCAGCGCGAAGACGCGCGAGGGCCTGGACTCGCTGCTCGACACGATCCAGGTCGTGACCGACCTGGAGGAGCTGAAGGCCAACAGCGACGCGGAGGCCTCGGGCACGGTGATCGAGTCCAAGCTCGACCCCGGGCGGGGACCTGTGGTGAGCGTCCTGATCCAGCGCGGAACATTGCGCGTGGGCGACGCGCTCGTCGCCGGAGCGCACTTCGGACGGGTTCGCGCGATGCACGACTTCACCGGTGCGCGTGTAAAGGGAGCCTCGCCGGGCCAACCGGTGGAGGTGCTCGGCTTCGATGGCGTGCCGGAGGCCGGTGAACTCGTGCGCGTGGTCGAGAACGAGCGTCGCGCGCGTCAGCTCGCGGGCGAGCGCGCGAACCGTCTGAAGACCGAGGCGCTGGCGCGGCGCTCGGGTCGAAAGATGTCGCTGGAGGACGTCTTCAAGCTCGCCCAGGAGGGCCGGGTCAAGGAGCTCAGCCTGGTCGTCAAGGCGGACGTCGCCGGCTCGCTGGAGGCGATCGAGGACGAGATCGCAAAGCTTCCGCAGGGCGAGGTCAAGGTCAACATCATCCACCGCGGCGTCGGCGGGATCAACGAGTCCGACGCGATGCTCGCCGCTGCCTCCAACGGGGTGATCCTCGCGTTCAACGTGCGTCCGGTCGGCGACGCTCGCCAGGTGGCCGAGCGCGAGGGGGTCGAGATCCGCTCCTACTCGGTGATCTACAAGGCAATCGAGGAGCTGCGCGCCGCGATGCAGGGGATGCTCGAGCCGGCCGAGGTGGAGACCCCACTGGGCCAGGCCGAGGTGCGCCAGCTATTCCGCGCCTCGAAGATTGGGACGATCGCGGGATCACACGTGAGCGAGGGCAAGGTCACCCGCGGAGCGAAGGCGCGTGTGGTGCGCGACGGCACGGTGATCTACGACACTACGATCGCAAGCCTGCGTCGCTTCAACGAGGATGTGAAAGAGGTATCCGCTGGCTTTGAGTGCGGCATCCTGCTGACAAACTTCCAGGATCTGCGTGAGGGCGATGTGCTCGAGACATATGAGACGCGCAAGGTGGAGCGCGAGCTCAGCTGAACGGGTCCCGGTAGGATGAGCTCGGGACGTATGCGCCGTGTCGACGAGGCGATTCGCCAGGTGCTTGGCGACGCAGTGGCAGGAGAGCTGAAGGACCCTAGAGTGGGATTTGTGACCGTGACAGATGTCAGAACCAGCGCCGATCTGCGCCATGCTCGCGTGTACGTGAGCGTGCTCGGCGACCGCGAGCAGCGTGACGCCACGATGGCCGGGTTGCGTAGCGCCCACGGCTTCCTGCAAGGGAAGGTCGCGGCGGAACTGCACCTGAAGCGCACGCCTACGCTGGAGCTGTACTACGACGACACGACCGATCGCGCGCTGCGCGTAGATGCGTTGATCGACGAGATCGGCCAACCGTGAGCGACGGCGAGAGCACAGAGGTGACACGCGAGCGGGTGCTCGAGCGGATTCGCGAGGATTCTCGCTTCGTGCTCGCGGCGCACGAGCGTCCTGACGGCGACGCGCTGGGGTCGCTGGTGGGGATGCAGGGACTGCTGAGCGCGCTGGGTAAGGACTCGGTGATGTTCATCGCAGCGGACGATCTACCACTGCCCTTGGAGTATCGCTTCTTCGCGCTGGACGGTTTGATTCAAGCCCCTCCGGCGGATGTTTCCGAGCGCACTGTGGTGTTCCTGGACTGCGGCAACATCGATCGCAACTCGGCAAGCGTTCTGCACGACGGCAAGCATCTGCTGAACATCGACCATCACCATGACAACACCCGCTTTGGCACGCTCGACCACGTCGTGCCCGACGCTTCGTGCACGGCGGAGATCGTCTGGGATTTGATGCGCAGCCTGGAGATAGGACCGACACCGGTGGTGGCGGAGGCGCTGTACGTCGGGCTGATCACCGATACCGGGCGCTTCATGTACGAGAACACCGGGCCGCGTGCGCACGAGATGGCCGCCGATCTGATCGGAGCAGGCGTCGATGTGCAGGCCGTGTATAGAAGGCTGTATGAGGAGATGCCGGAGGGCAAGCTAGCCCTGCTCGCACTGGCGCTCAGCCAGATACGCCGGTTCGACTCGGGCGAGCTGACACTCGCCGCCCTGAGTGCCGAGGACTTCCGCAAAGCCGCCGCCGACGAGAGCTACTCAGAGGGCATCATTGATCATCTGCGGGCAGTGCAGGGAACCAAGGTCGCTGCACTGGTACGCGAACTCTCAAGCGGAGAGCGCAAGGGCCAGTATAAAGTCTCACTGCGCGCCACCGACGACGATGTGGACGTGTCGATGATCGCCAGGGGCCAGGGCGGCGGCGGGCACCGGCGCGCTGCGGGCTTCTCCACGACGCTCGAGCTGGACGAGCTGATCTCGTTCCTGCGGCAGGCGCTCGCCGCGCAGCTGCACTCCGTGCCAGCGCCGGCGTGAATGGCATTTCACTGGCGTGGATGGGATTCTGCTGATCGATAAGCCCGCGGGAATGACCTCGCACGACGTGGTCGCTCGCGTCAGGCACGCTCTTGGTGCAGTAAAGGTCGGGCATGCCGGGACGCTCGATCCGTTTGCGACAGGCTTGCTGATCGTGCTGGTGGGTAAGGCGACGAAGGCGCAGCGCCAAATGATGGAGTTGCGCAAGCGCTATGAGACGATCGCCCGGCTCGGAGCGACATCTAGCACCGGAGACACCGAGGGCGAGATCGTCCTGACCGGCAGGCTGCCCGGAGATCCACCATCGCTGCCGACCGGCGAGATCCGACAACGCCCGCCGCGACATTCGGCCGTGAAGATTGGCGGGGAACGCGCGTACAAGCGTGCGCGGCGCGGTGAGCAGTTCGAGATGCCCGAGCGAGTTGTGAGCGTGTACCGCTTCGAGCAGTGCTGGCGCGAAGAAGACACGCGCGCGGGCTTCGCGATCGAATGCTCCGCGGGCACGTACGTACGCTCGCTGATCGCAGACCTGGATGATGCCTACTGCGTAGAGCTCAGACGCACCGCAATCGGTCCGTTTGATGTGAGCAACGCGGTTGCTCCACCGCGACGGGGAGAACCATGGCTGGCGCCGCCGCTGATCCCGCTTGACCAAGCGCTTCAGACGTTACCCAAATAGGCTTGCGACCGTGAAGATCACGCGTCTGGGAGATGTCGAGCAAAATGAGGGGCGTAGCGTGGCGGTCGGCACTTTCGACGGCGTGCACCTCGGCCATCGTGAGGTGATCGCGGGCTCCAACAGCGTGCTCACGTTCGATCCTCACCCGGTGTCGGTGGTCGCCCCCCAGCACACTCCCAAGCTGCTGACGTCGCTCTCGCGCAAGGCCGAGCTGATCGCGTCGCTGGGCGTGGAGGAGCTGATCGTGATCCCGTTCGACGCGGACTTTGCGATGCGCTCGGCCGATGAGTTCGTCGAGCACGTGCTCGACGGCGCGCTCGGAGCCACACAGGTGGCGATCGGCGAGAACTTCCGTTTCGGCCACAAGGCGCAGGGCGACCCGCGGCTGCTCGCGGCGGACGGGCGCTTTGCCACCGTAGTGCACCCGCTCTTGGAGGTCGACGGAGAGATCGTCTCCTCAAGCCACATTCGGGGCCTCGTGCTCGCCGGTGAGGTGGCTCGGGCAAGGAACCTCCTGGGTGCGCCTTTTCAGCTGCGTGGCGAGGTGGTGCACGGAGATGAGCGTGGCCGCGAGCTCGGCTTTCCGACCGCCAACCTCGTCCCCGATGAGACGCTCGCGTGCCCTGGCCATGGCGTCTACGCGTGTCTTTCGTATGAGGACCCCGCCCACCCACGTCCGGCGGCGGTGAGCATCGGTGTGCGCCCAACATTTCAGACCGGCAGGGGCGAGCTGATCGAGGCGTACATTCTCGATTTCAACGGCGATTTGTACGGTCAGGAGCTGCGCCTGGACTTTTTGCAGCGCCTGCGCGGCGAGCGTCGCTTCGATACCCACGAGGCCCTGATCGAGCAGATGCACAGTGACGTAGAGCGCACTCGGGAGATCGCTCAGGGCAATTGAGGCCTGCAGCCGTCTGCTACCGTGCCCGCCTATGGCCGCGATAACAACTGAGCGCAAGCGTGAGATCGCCGGGAAGTTCGGCGCTGATGAGAACGACATGGGCTCCACCAAGGTCCAGGTCGCGCTGCTGACCGAGCGCATCAATCATCTGACCGAGCACCTGCGCGAGCAGTCAAAAGATCATCACTCGCGTCGGGGGCTGCTGATGCTGGTCGGGCGTCGTCGTCGCTTCCTGGACTACCTGCGCCGGCGCGACCTCGAGGGGTATCGCGCGCTGATCAAAGAGCTCGGCCTCCGCAAGTAAGGCTGGGCGCCCGCCGCGGCGGGCTGAGAGATAGCCGGTGTGCCTGCCCTGAAGCAATGGCGGCTGTCCGCTAAGCTCCGTCCGTTCGGATACGAGAGAAAAGAAAACGGACCGCCGACCGACGGGCGGAACAGGAAGGCAGTGAATATGAGTAGTGATGGGGTTACACGGGTCTCCGTGGAGATTTCCGGCAGCGAGATTTCGTTCGAGACCGGCAGGATGGCCAAGCAGGCCTCCGGCGCAGTGCTCGTCAGACAGGGCGACACGATGGTCCTTTGCACGGCGGTCGCGGGCAGCCTGCGCGACGTAGATTTTCTTCCCTTGACGGTGGACGTCGAGGAGCGCATGTACGCCTCTGGGAAAATCCCCGGATCGTTCTTCAAGCGCGAGGGTCGTCCCGGCGAGAAGGGCACGCTCACCGCGCGCATGATCGACCGGCCGATTCGCCCGCTGTTCCCGAAGGAATGGCGCTATGACACGCAGCTCGTGGCGATCCCGCTGTCGATCGACCACGTGCACCCGTACGACATCCTCGCAATGAACGGCGCGTCAACTGCGCTGATGATCTCCGACATCCCACTGCCGACACCCGTCGGCGCAGTGCGGATCGGCAAGATCGACGGCAACTTCGTCGTCAACCCGAACGAGGCCGACCTGCTGGGGGGGGCGGGCACCGATAATCAGAGCGCCTCTGACCTCGACCTGATCGTCGCCGGCACCGAGGAGGCCATCCTGATGGTCGAGGCCGGCGCCAACGAGATCCCCGAGGCCGAGATCCTCGACGCGCTGGACATCGCCCACGCCGAGATCAAGAAGCTGTGCGCGCTGCAGCGCGAGCTCGCCGAGAAGGTCGGCAAGGAGAAGAAAGTCTTCGAGACGATTGCCGTCGACGAGGCACTGCTCGACGCGATCCGCGCCTCGCACGGCTCGACGCTCGACGCCGCCACGCAGGTCGAGGACAAGCTCGA
>PLBZ01000016.1:33481-34131 GCA_003134675.1 Solirubrobacterales bacterium | reverse complement strand
CCCGTCTCGACCATGTAGCCGGTGCCGCCGAACACCTGCACGGCGTCGGTGGTGCTCGCCACGGCGGCGTCGGTCGCGGCTATCTTGGCGGCGAGCGCCTGCGCCTGGTCGATCTCCGAGCCGTGGTCGGCGGCGATTCCAGGCCAGCACGCCAGTCTCACCGCCATCGCGGAGAGCATGTCGCTGACGGCGTCGTGCTCGATGATCGCCACCCCTCCCTGCCGGCGGGCGTGGGCGTACTCGAGCGCCATCTCATAAGCGCGCCGGGCGATCCCATGTGCGATCGCCGCAGTGCCGGCTCGTAGCAGCGCCAGCGCGCTCGCGGCGCTCATTGCCGTGCTGGAGCCGTCTGACTCATCGGCGGTGGGCGCGCAGGCGACGCCTGTCAGCTCGACCGACGCGGCGGGCGCTGCGCGCAAACCCATCTGCGCGAGATCGCGGTCGAGCCTCGAGTCGGCCGCGCCGGTGTCGACCGCCCAGGTCGTGGGCGCAGGTCCGTCGAGGAGAACGACAAGTCCGTAGGCGCCGTGAGCACCGAGAGCGCACGCGAGACGACCGTCGAGCGCTCCGCCCAACACGGTCACCTCCACCTCGGGCGCGGCCGGCACGAGCGCCCAGCGCGCGCCCCAGGGGACTTCCGCGAGCTGCTC
>PLBZ01000016.1:0-33476 GCA_003134675.1 Solirubrobacterales bacterium | reverse complement strand
TCGAGTCCGAGCTCGACCAGCAGGCGCCAGCACTCGGCGAGGACGTCCTGTCCGCCGGCGTCGAGCGACGCGGCCCGCGGCGCCAGCTCGCGCCGCGCCAGCTCGCGCGCCATCGAGCGCAGCTCCGCGCGCTCCTCGGTCGTGACGGTGCTCATGGTCGACCTCCCTCGCAGTCGAGCTGGACTCTGCGCAGCGGCGGCAGGCAGCCGATCGCCTCTCCCCGGCACAGCCCGCGATAGACCTCGCTGCGGTTGAGCTGGTTGGTGCCCTCGTAGATCTGGGTCAGCTTGGCGTCGCGCCACAGCTTCTCGAGCTCCGCCCTCACCGGACCGGCGCGCAGGCCGACGAGCTCGAGCGCCGCGCCGGTGACCCGCATCGCCACGTCGCCGCCGTGGGCCTTCGCCATCGAGGAAAGAGCGAGTGAGCGTGTCACGGCACGCTCACTCGTGGTGCGGTGAAGGAGTGCGACGGTCGCGTCGCGAGCGCGGTCTGAGTGAAGCCAACCGCGGACGGGCGCCCGGCGCCGGATGCTGCCCGGCACATGTCCAAGAGCGCGAACTGAAGGATGGGACATGACACCCCCGAGCGCCCTGTGGTCGAGCTCGGTGGCGGCGTCCATGTAGAGCTGGCGCGCGAGGTGGATCTCCTCCTCCATGCCCGCCAGCGCGAGCTGGACATGCTGGCGCTCGAGCAGGCCCCTGGCGGCGTGGTCCTCCTCCAGCCAGCCCAGCACGCGCTCGTAGGCGCCGCGCGCGATGCCGGTCGCGATCGCTGCGACCGGCGGACGCGAGCACGCGAGCACGATCATCGTGGCGGCGGCTCCGTCGCCCTCCCTGCCGATGATCCGCTCGTCGGGGACGAACACCTCATCGAGCGTCAGTTCGGCGGCGGGACAAGCGCGCTGGCCCATCTTGTGCTCGACGCGCGCGACCGCGAACCCCTCGCTGCGGGTGTCGAGCAGGAAGCAGGTCCAGGTCTCCGCCGGGCGTCGCGGATCGGTGGGCATCAGGATCGTGATCCAGCGGGCGACGCTGCCATTGGAGATGAACCGCTTGGTGGCGCTCAGGCGAAAGCCGCCAGGCACACGGCGAGCATGGCTTGTGATTCGCGCGCGCGCCAGCAGGTCGGGGTCCTCCACGTCCGTGCCGGCTTCGGGCTCGGTGATCGCGCACGCCATCAGCAGCGGCTCGCCGGTGCGTTCGGATCCGATGAGCTCCGCCAGCACGCCNNCAGGCGGCGCACAGCTCCTCCATCACGACCGCGGCCTGCGTTGACAGACCGCCCGTGCCGCCAGCCGGCTTGGGGATCAGGAAGCTCAGCATCCCGGCCTCGCTGCCTGCGCGCACCAGATCCCAGTCGAACCAGCTCGGATCCTCGCCGGTGCGCCGGTCGATCTCCAGCGCCCGCGGGCGCACGTGCTCGTCGGCGAAGCGGCGGGCGCGTGTGCGAAGTCGCTCGAGTTCGCGTACATCCAGGCGGTCGCCGTGCGGGAGGAGGCGGGGGAACTGCTCCCGCAGGGAACGCTCCGCTGTGATCGAAGTCATCGTCCGGCCCGCCTACGCCGGCTGCGCCACAGCCTCGGCGGTGACCTGGCCGGTCGCGTCGGCGGTCTGGGCGAGCAGAGCCAGCGAGAGGTGCTCGGGCCCGTAGAGAATCCCCTCGAAGCGAGCCATGTACTGGTACTGCAGCGGACGGCTCCAGGCGATCACCTCTGCCAACTCCCGCGCGATCGGGTGACGATCGCCCAGCGTAAGCGAGGCGACTCCGGGCCGCAGGCTGACGCCCATCTCGATCGCGTTGATCTTGAACTCNNCGCCGGAGAGCGTGAGGATGTGCTCGGCGCCCTCGCTCAGGCGGCAGACGCGGCGCTCCTCGCTCTCCTGGAAGTCGATTCCGGCTATGAACTTCGGGTAGTTGTAGAAGTCCACGCCGCCCGCCCGCGCGATCTCGGTCGTGACCGGCAGGTGATGCACCCAGGCGTGCAGCTGACGTCTGCGCAGACTCGAGATCAGAGCTCTGCCCGGGAGGTTGGGCAAGAACCACGGCTCGTTCAGGACGACCGAGATCGCCAGCTCGTTGTACGGGCCGAGGTCGGTGTCACGGTACTCAAAGCAGGTGACCGCGATCGCGCCCAGGCCCGGCGCCAGCCGGGCGGGACAGAAGCGCGGGTCGGGCATCAGTCCGCGCAGCGCTCCCAGGCGAGCCGCAAACACGGCTTGCGTGGCGGTGCCGTCGTAATAGAAGATCGGCACCTTCGCTGGCTGACCTGCAATCGTCACCTCGGACTGGGCGACGCCGTCAAAGAAGGGGGAGCCTCTCATCGCGACCTCTTTCGAGTGGATCAGCGGATGTAGTTAGGGTGCCTTACCGTCGCAAGGTAGGCAAAGTAGATACGGACTTCTTCCGTATCTACTACGGAGAAGGCATCCGTAAGAGCCCCCCAGTGCAAGTGCGCACGCTCACTACCTGGGCCGCCTGAACGTGGCTAGGTCATAGATCACGCCACTTCGCTCTTCATCGCCGAGATATCGAGCGCAATCTTCACCTTATTGCCGAGCAGCGCTCCGCCTGTCTCGAGCACCTGATTCCAGGTGAGACCAAAATCTCTGCGGTTCAGCTCCCCGCGCAGCTCGAGCTCGATCCGCTCATCGCCGCCTGCCTCGCGTCTCGCGACGCCCAGCTGCGCGTCGAGCTTGATCTCGCGGGTGACGCCGCGCATCGTCAGGGCGCCCACGATACGGAACCGCCCGCCGTCGAGGTAGTCGATCCGCGTCGAGTTGAAACTGATCTCCGGATAGCGCTCGACGTCGAAGAAGTCGGACGAGTCCCGCAGGTGCTCGTCGCGCACGGGCTCGTTCGTGTCGATCGAGGCGGCCTTGACCACTCCCGTCGCCCGCGGGGCGCCTGACCCCACCTCCAGCATCCCAGCGAACTCGCGGAAACGACCATTCACTGTCGCGACCATCATGTGCTTCACGGCGAACGCGACGCTCGAGCGCGGGGCGTCGACTGACCATTTGCCTGCGGGGACGACGCTCGCGCCGCTAGCCCCATCCACCACGGACATCCAGAGACTCCCTGATCGGGTGACGATGCTCGACAGGCAGGTTCGCCCCTGCGCCGCGCCGGCGCATCAGTAGAAGACCCCCGTCGTCGCTCAGTGATTCTCCGCACGGCCGACGCGCGTCCGTAGTTTGCCCTCCTCAGATTGCGGGTTCGTCACGACGTGCGACCCTCCTCTCGAGTCTATGGTCAGGGCTCCCATGCATCGCTCACCGACAATGGCAACGAAGGGGCGCCAAGAGACGCCCACACGACCTTCCACGGCCCGCGCGCGGGCCGTGGACATCGACCCGCAGCCTTGGCGCTGGAGCCATCCGCGCGTGCTCATCGAGCACCCGGACGAGGCGGCCGGCCTTGCGATCGCCTCCGGCTTGCGCTTCGCCGGCTATGCGGTCGCCGTCTGTCCCGGCCCACAGGGACACGGGCAGTGTCCGCTGACGGGGCCGGCGGGGTGCGCCCCCGCTCACGACGCCGACCTCGTCGTCTGCTCCCTGGGCTACGAGCGCGAGGCGGCCCGAGAGGTCTTGCGCGAACTGCGCACGCGTTATCCCGACACGCCTCTAATGGTCGAGGTGCCGTCAGACATAGACGCGGAGGTGCGCGAGCTCCTGGACGGCTGCCACCAGTTGCCAGCTTCGGCGACCCCGGAGCAGATCGTGGCCGCCGTCCAGAGCCTGTCCGGGCATGCCGCCGAAGAGGACCACGCCGGTGCGTAGCCCATTTCACAGCGAGCAGGAGGCCTTCCGCTTTCTCCTGCTACTGATACTCGGCCTCCTCCCAATCGTGCTCGCCGCCGCCCTCGGCCCGACATGGCTCGCTCTCGTTGTGCTTGCGGTCATACTCGGCGTTCTCGCTCTGCGCGTGGCGCATCTGCGCATGCGCAAGGTCCGCGGCCTGCAGCTGCCCGTGAAGATGGCCCCCCCGCACATGGGCTCAGCGGCGGAGCGCCGCGTCCTCATCGTCGCCAACGACACGCTCGGCGAGGAGGCGCTCCTCAGCGAAGTCGAGAGGCTGGCCTGTGTGCCGGATACACATCTGCTCCTGCTCGTGCCCGCGCTGATCTCCCCCGGAGCCCGCTTGACCGGCGCGATCGACGGTCTCTTGGACCAGGCGCGCGCCCGCCTGAAGACGGCCCTCGACCGCGCCGCCCATGGCCTCGTCGTCGCGGGCGAGATCTCAGAGGCAGACCCCCTCGAGGCGATCGAGGACACCTTCGCCACCTTCGCGCCGGATGAAGTCATCGTCTCCACTCGCTCCGAGCGCGCCGCGAGCGGGCTCGAGCCGCGGCTCGCTGGTCTCGTGCGTGAGCGGTTCGCCGTGCCTGTTCGTCATCTTGTCCTCGAGCTGGGCTCCGCCGCGCAGGAGCCAGATGAGGACACCGAGGCGAGATATCGGCACGAGTTCGGTGAGGTGGCCGCCAGGAAGTTCGGGCTGAAGGCGCTCGCCGGTGCGGGGATCCTGGCCGCGGTACTGATGTCGATGGTCGCGCTGGTCCAGAGCAGCGAAAGAGACGAAGCACGCGCGGCATCCCAGGCGGCTGAGCAGGCCGCCGCGCTGCCGCCGGTGGCAAAGCTGGTCGTTCTGAAGGTCATCGCGGCATACGAGCGCGGTCCGGAAGGCGAAAAGCACGATGCCTTCACCACGACCGAATTCGCCGTCCGGGCGGGCCAGCCCCAGCAGCTGAGGATCGACAACACGGATAGCGTGCCTCACAGCATCACGGCGCCAGCGGCGGGGGTCAACATCGTCGTGATGCCCGGCACTCACACCTACACGTTGCTCGTGAAGCAGCCGGGAACATTTCTTTGGTTTTGCACCTTCGTATGCGACGAATGGGCGATGCAGCACCCGGGCTACATGAGCGGCTACATCACCGCCAGCTAGAGCTTGCCCGACAAAGAGCGGACTGGCCGACGAGGATCATGACTTGCGTCCGCGTCCGCGGCCTAGCTCCTTGCCGAAGGCCACCTCGACCGCCTTGGTCATTGTGGGCGCAAAGCCGGCGAGGAGCGCCTCGGAGGCGAGCGGGCGCAGCTGGTCGAGCGCCGCTCGCACGGCCGGCCAGTCGGACTCGGGCCGGCCGGCGTCGTCGAATGGCTTCCAGATGAACTCCAGGAACATCTGCACGAAGATCTGTGCGATGCGGTGGGTGTTGCGTTTGAGCTGATCGGTCATGTCGATCGCGGCCTCCAGTGGCACGCCCAGGGCGACCAGTCGCTCGCCGGCGGCCAGCAGGGTTGGGCTGGGGACTTCGTAGCAGTTCTCAGCGATCGGGATCACGAGGCCGAGCTTCTCGACCTTGGCCAGGAGCTTCGGATCGATGTCGCCGCCCAGGCGCTTGACTAGGTCGGCGGGCTCGACGATCTCCGGCGCCTCGGTCTCGAAGGGAGCCATCAGCGAGCGGGTGAAGCCGAGAACCTCCTCCCCCGATCCGCGAGCTTCCTCGAGCATGTGGGCGATCGCGGTGAGGTTGAACCCTTGGGCCTGCATCTCGCGGATCAGCTGCAGCCGCGCCAGGTGCTCGGCGCCGTAGTAGCCGATCCTCCCTTGTACCTCCGGTGGGGGGATCAGTCCGCGCGACTGATAGTTGCGCACGTTGCGCACGGTGAGCCCGGTCGTCTGGGCGAGCTGGTCAACCGTCAGCCGCTGCTCGGGCGGGGCACTCGCGCGCCGATCGGCCCTTGCTCTCCCGCGCTGCTTGTCCTGCGCCGTCACCATCTCACAAGCCTATCTGGTTTCAATGGCGCACAGATCAATGTAACCTAAATCTATGCTACATTATTTAGTGGCATGCTTCCACGGTCAGCATCAAGGAGGTAGTGATGAGCGAACGGCGTGAGCCGGGCGGCGCGGTCTCGAAGCGGGGGTCGTGGTCGACCCTGATCGCTTGGGGAGTGGCGATCGCCGTGCTCACGTTGCTCGGCGCGGGCATCACCGAACGGTTGGCGCCGATGTCGCTGGAGGTGCCGGGCGCGCCCTCCTCGCGTGCCGAAGCGATGCTGCGCGCCAAGTTCGGCAACACGATCCCGATCGCGATCCTGCTCAAGGGCTCGCCCGCGCAACTCGACAGCCAGGGGCAGCGGCTGGTGGCCGCGCTGCGAGGCATCCCGCAGGTCCAGGTGCTCTCGCCCTGGGACCCATCGAGCACGATGCGCTCGCTGCGCCCCGAGCCGGGCGCCGCCTTCGTGCTCGTGAACTACATCCGGCCCACGAGCGACGCGATGGCGGTGGTCCCGGACACCGAAGCCATCCTGACTCGCACCATTCATCCGCCGGTGCACAGCTACCTGACCGGCGTGGCGGTGATCGGACGCGCGCTCCAAGAAGCCACGATGGCGGACACCGTGCGGGCCGAGATGATCGCGCTGCCGGTGCTGATCCTCGTGCTGCTGCTCGTCTTCCGCTCGCCGGTGGCCGCCGCGGTGCCGCTGGCGATGGGCGCGGCGACCGTGATGGCCGGGCACGGGCTGCTGTGGCTCGCCAGCTACCTGACGCCGATCAACTCGCTGGGAGTCGCGATCGCCGCGATGATGAGCCTCGCGCTCGGCGTCGACTACGCGCTGCTGATGGTCTCGCGCGTGCGCCAAGAGCTCGCTGAGGGATGGGATTACGAGGCGGCGGTGGCGATCGCGTCTAAGGCCGCCGGGCGCACGATCGCCGCGGCCGGGGGCACGCTCGCGCTGACGATGCTCGCGGCGAGCGCGGTGGCCACGCCGGGCCTGCTCGGTCCGGTGGCGATCGGCGTGGTCATCTCGGGCCTTCTGAGCGTCGCCCTGGCGCTGAGCGCGATGCCGGCATTGCTGCGCCTGCTTGGCCCCTCGCTCAACCGCTGGGAGATCCGGCTCCCCCGCTCCCGCGGCGAGGAGCCCCGCGGCGGCCTGGGCGTGCTGGCCGAACGGCTGATCTCCCACCCCGCGATCACGGTCCCGCTGATCCTCGTCGGGATGCTCGCGCTGGCAGCCCCCGCCGGCGCGCTGCGAATGGGCCCCCCGGACGCCGCGGAGCTTCCCTCCTCGAGCCCCGCGCGTCAGGCGGTGGAGATGGTTGAACGCACTATCGGCCCCGGATGGTCGGCGCCCTTCGTGATCGTTGCGAGCGCCCGCGACGGCGCAATCACCACCCCGCAGCGCCTGCAGGCGCTGATGAAATGGCAGGAAGGGATCGCTCGCGCACCCGACGTCGCGGCGGTGCTCGGCCCAGCGTCAGTAACCGGAGCGCAAGTCAAACTCGCGCAAGCCCACGCCGCGCTCGTCTCCGCGCCCAAGCGCCTGGAAGGCGCCCAGCGCGGGATCACGGGCCTGCGCTCGGGACTGAGCCACGCAAGCAACGGCGTCACGGAACTGCGCAGCGGCCTCGCCTCGGCCGCAAGCGGCGCGAAGTCGCTCGGCGGCGGCACCGGGAGCGCCGAGAGCGGGGTGCAGCGACTGGCAAGCGAAACGGGCCGTGCTCACACAGGCGCCAAGCAACTGGCGATCGAAACGGGCCGTGCTCACACAGGCGCCAAGCAACTGGCAGGCGAAACAGCCCGCGCCCACGCGGGCGCAAGGCGACTCGCGAGCGAAACGGGCAATGCCGGCAATGGCGCAAAGCAGCTGCAGACGGGCCTCGCCCAGGCGGCGACCGGATCGGCCCAGCTCGCGGACGGGATCGACGAAGCCTCCTCGGGTGCCGAACGCCTGGCCACCTCCGACCGTCAGCTCACGACCGGCGCGGGGCAGCTAGCGGAAGGCATGGACACGCTCGACAACACAGTCCACACGGTCCTCGCGCCGATCGACCTGCTCGCCGAACAGCTCCACGGCTGGGCCGGCTGGATCGCCTCGCTGCGAGCCTCCGACGAACAGTTGCGCAGCCGGCTGAGCGAAGCGACGCACGAGCTCGCGGCGATGACCGTCGGACGCGAAGACCCCCACTATCAGGCGCTCGCGCAAGACCTCGCCACGATCACGCAGCTGACCGAACAGGGTGACTTGTCACAGCTCGCCCGCATCCAGAAGCAGCTGTACCAGGGTCTGGAAGCACTCGCGGGTCTGCCAGCGGAGCTCTCACAGCTGACCGCCGGCCTGGACCAGCTGCGCTCGGGCAGCGACCGGCTCGCCACAGGCACGAGGGAATCCGAAGAAGGCGCGATCGCGCTCCACTCCGCGCTGCAGCGCCTGGCCGCGGGCGGACACAGCCTCAACAGCGGGCTCACCGGACTGAGCGGCGGAGCGGGCCGGCTCGCCAGCGGACTCGGCAAGCTCACGAACGGCAACACACAGCTCGCTGGCGGACTCGGCAAGCTGACGAACGGCAATGCGCGGCTCGCCAACGGCTTGGGCAAGCTCACGAACGGCAACACACAGCTCGCCAACGGCTTGGGCAAGCTCACGAACGGCAACACACAGCTGGCCGGCGGGCTCGGCAAACTGGCGGCCGGCGATGCGCAGCTGGCAAGCGGGCTCTCCGCCGGTGACAGCCGCGCCGGGGCGCTTGCCGCCGGCCTCGGCCAGGCGCAAGGGCCGCTACATAGCTACACGACGATGCTGAATGGCTACCAGCAGGACTACCGGCTGCTGCACGCGCAGGCCCCGAACGCAGTCGACTCGGGCTACCTCGTGCTAACCGCGCTCGACGGGACGGTCTCGCCGATGCGCGAACAGGTCGCCCAGCTCGTCAACGTCGACGGGGGCGGCCAGGCCGCGCGCATCATGGTGGTTGCCTCCAGCCCGCCCAGCTCCCAGGCGACCGCGGCTCTCAGCGGCCGGCTGCAACGCAGCCTGCCCGCGCTCGCCGCGGCGACCGGCGCCAACGTCGAGATCGGCCAGGGAGCCCAGTACCTGCTCGACTACAAGAACGCCAACACGGCCCGCGTCCCGTGGCTGGTGCTCGCGCTGGCGATCGTCGCGATGCTCACGCTGATCGTGGTCCTGAGGGCGCTACTGCTGCCGCTGATCGCGGTCGCGCTGAACCTGGCGACGATCGCCGTGGCGCTTGGAACGCTGGAGCTGCTCACCGAGGAGCACGTGCTCGGCGGCCCCGGCTATATAGACGCGGCCTCGGGCGCCGGCATCCTCTCGATCATGTTCGTCCTGTCGATCGACTACGAGGTCTTCCTGCTGACGCGCATGCGCGAGCAGTGGGTCGCCACCGGCGACTCCAAGGGCGCGATCTCCTACGGCCTGCGGCACACAGCGGGCGTGATCACGGGCTCCGCGGCGATCATGACGGCCGTGTTCCTCGCTTTCGGCGGAGCGGACGTCATCCCACTGCGCCAGTTCGGCGTCGGGCTGACAATCGCAGTGGCGCTCGACGCGACGATCGTCAGACTCGTCCTACTACCGTCGATCATGCGGGCCCTCGGCCCACGCGTGTGGTGGCTACCCGCCTGGCTGGACCGCAGACTGCCGAACATCGAGCGCACGTCCAACGCACTCGCCACGGCCAGCGGCGGAAGGCGGTGAGCGTCCTTCGGCGCTTGATGAACGGGCCAAGCAACTGAAGCTGGCCACCTGAACGTTATTTTCCCCTCAGGAGCGTTGGCGGCGCATCCCCAGCCACAGCCATAGGGGATATGTCGCGAAGATCGCCGCGGAGATCCTGTGCGTGCGGGGGCCGGCTTTGCGCCAGTCGAATCTGAGCACGCCCGAGTTGAGCATCCAGTCGCGTCCGGACGCGGCGCGACACACCTTCCACACCGGCCGCGTCCATCCCTGGTCGAGGTACAGGCCGACGCTGATGCCCCAGAAGACCGCCATGAACGCCGCGCCCACGGCCGCGTCGCGCGCGGCGCTCGGGTCCGATTCGCGTGTGGCACGCGCGTAGGCGCGTCCTCCGGTGTAGAGGAGCGGTGGATCGATCAGGAACGACATGTGGCCTCCTCGGGATCTTGTTCGGTTTGCGCGCCTTGCACATCGAGCAGCCCGAAGGCCAGTCTGGTGGCAAGCGCCATGATCGTGAGCTGGGGGTTCACGCCAAGCGAGCTCGGTGCCGCCGAGCCGTCCGCGACGTAGACGCCGTCCACGCCGTGCACTGCCAGGTCGCCGTCGATCACCCCGTGCGTGGGCCGCGCGTCGGCGCGTGCGGTCCCCAGCGGATGGAATGCCATCAGCTTCAGGTCGCGCAGACGCGCGTGCTCGGGACTCACTCCTTCGGGCAGCGGCAGATGGACCTCGCGCGCGCCGGCCGCATCGAACAGCTCGCGCATCCGTGCAAGGCCCTTGCGGAAGCGCATCAAGTCGTCCTGCACGAGGTCGTAGCGGATCAGCGGGCGTCCCGCCACTGCCCTCACGCTGCCGCGCGAGCTGTCTGAGACCATCAGCCCAAACAGAGCCAGCCTGCGGTAGTCGGCCATCGCCTCAGCGTGCGGCCGACCTGTCAATGGCAGCGCCATCGCCGCGTACGCGGGCGGACCCGCGGTCCCCTCGAACATGATTCCCTCCTGTGCGAACTCGTCGACATAGAAGCTCTGTGGCACGCCACGGCTCATATCGACGATCTCGTCCATGCGCGCGAAGATCGCCGTGGCCGGATGCAACGAGAGGTTGCGTCCGAGCTGCCCCGACTGAGAGCCGATGCCGCTGCGCCCCAGCAGTAGTGGCGTGTGGATCGTGCCCGCCGCCACCACGACGATCGGCGAACGCACCTCGATCGGCGCTCCGCTTGCCATCCGTGCCTGCGCGCCGCGCGCGCGACCGCGCTCGACGATCACCCGCTGCACGTGCGCGCCCGTGACGATGCGTGCGCCGGCCTGTTGCGCGCGCGGGACATACGTGATGCCCGTGTGCTGCTTGGCCGAGGTCGGGCAGCCGAGCGTACACACGCCCGAGCCCACGCAACCGCGTGCGTTGCGCCGCAGGTAGCCATGCGACCAGCCCAGGCGCTCGGCGCCGCGGCGGGCGACCTCCGCGTTGNNAGCACATGCGCGGGAGTGCGAAAGCACGTCCCCGAGTTGATCAGCGTCGTGCCCCCCACGCCACGTCCGAGTGGCAGCAGGATCGGCGGCTTGCCGAGCGTCACGATCTGACTGCCGTCGCGGTACAGGCGCGCCAGCATCTCCGGAGTCCTCGCCGTGAAGCCGTCCGGGTCATGCCAGTGCCCCTCCTCGAGCACCACCACGCTCATACCACCCTCGGCCAGCTCGGCCGCGACGACCGCGCCGCCCGCGCCCGCACCGATCACACACACATCCGCGTCGAGCCGGCCCGCTTCGCGCCCCTTCACGGCCGTCCCTCCGCGCGCCGCAGCTCCCGCCCGCGGGCGATCACCGCGCCCACATCCCAACCCAGCGAGCGGCTGAGGAGAGGGTCGTCGTAGTGCTCTACCGTGAGCAGCCCGCGTGCGAGCTGGTCCCAGGGGGCCACGCGAGCGAGCAGCGCCACTCCGCGCGGACGACGCGCGATGGCCAACAGCGCGCGCAGTCCCGTGCGCTGTGGCCACGGGGCGGCGGCGATAAACGCGTCGAGCGAGTTGGCTTCTGGTTTGGCGCTGGACATCTCCGTGTCACCGTATCAGCGCGAAGCTGGCGGCTGGCTGTATGGCCAGGATCGGTGATGTTCAGCCGTCGGCGAACGGAGCGAGCGGCACGCCGTGGTCACGCTCGCGCATCCCCAGCTCATACGCCCCACCGTGGCTCGTGTGCAGCATGCGCGTCGCCTCGCCGCGCCGGCGTGCGCTGAGCGTGAGCGAGGCGATCGAGCAGTTGACAACGTCGTGCTCACCACCATCGGGATCGACGTAGCGCCAGCCCGCCGCCATGTCGGGGGGCTCCTCGACGTGGGCTTCCACGCTCAAGCCACCCTCGCATCAGCCACCTCTCCACAGGCGGCGGCGCCACACTCGAGCTGCTACAGGGCCGGCCGCTTCCGGGCGTGCAAGCGCTACAGGAGTGAGAACCCGCAGGATGCCCGTGGGTTTCCCGCAGATCGATTGCCGAAAAGTACGGATGTAAACGAGCCCGGTGTGCCTGTAAGCTGCCCGGCGGATGGTGTGCAAGCCGAACAGAGGGGGCTGGTCTTGAGTCTTGTGGGCATAGGCGTGATGGGCGCGGTGTTCAACCTGAACCACCCCGCCCATACAGTGGACTGGAACTTCATCCACCTGTCGGTGGCCAACGTCGTGGTGATCGTCATGATGCTCATCGTCTTCTTCCTCGCGATCCTGCTGCCGTTCCCCGGCGCCGCGGAGCGAGACGCCGCTCGTCGCAGCGGAGGCGCATCATGAGCGCCGCCCCGAGGACCCCGTCGAAGTCCTGGACCGTCAAAGTCCGCGAAAAAGGCGTCGAGGCGCTGCCGCCCGAGCGACTCCTGCCCGACGGCCAGCCGACCTACGTGGCCTCCTGGATCTACGTGTTCGGGGTGGCCAGCATCGCGTCCCTGATCGTGATCATCGGCTCCGGCTGCATCCTCGCCCTGAAGGGGCCCGCTTGGTGGCACTACACCGGCGTCGGGCACTTCTTCAACAGCATCCACATGTGGAGCGTCGAGCTGTTCTTCTTCGCGATGGTCGTGCACCTGTGGGGCAAGTACTGGATGGCGGCCTGGCGCGGAGGCCGCGGCCGCGTATGGGTCACCGGCGCGATCACCTTCCTGATCGCGGTGCCCGCGGCGCTCACCGGCTACGTCTCGCAGCAGAACTTCGATGCGCAGTGGATCTCCACGCAGGCCAAGGACGGGCTCAACTCGGTCGGCGTCGGCGCCTTCTTCAACGTGACCAACTTCGGCCAGATGTACAGCTGGCACATCCTTTTGCTGCCCATCGCGGTCGTGGCGCTCGTGAGCGCGCACGTCCTGCTCGTGCGCCGCAACGGCGTCGTGCCGCCGTTCGAGATCGACACGAAGAAAGCGGCGATTGCCGCAGCGAGTCCCGATGGGGGTGGCTCGCCTCCACCGCCGTCCTTGACATCGACGGGGGCTCAGTCATGAGCTTCCTGCGCCCCAAGGACGACACCCAGCCCTGGAAAGGCCGCTACCAGCCCTACGACCTGATCAAGGAGGCGAGCATCGCTGTCGGCGTCATCACGCTGCTCGCGGTGCTGCTAACCGTCCTGTTCTCCTCGCCTGATGACAAGTCCAGCACCATCAGCCAGTGGTCACACGAACTGCCGGTCAACTTCGCGACCGCGGCCGCGACGGAGCTAAACGGCACCAGCGGAACCGCCGGATACGGCCCCCCCTACAATCACAACAGTCAAGGCACCCAGGCCTGGATCCTGCGCCCGCAGAAATGGCTCGGCGTAAGCCACCCGATCAACACGGCCGACGACTTTGTGATCAAACCGCTGGAAACGGTCTCCAGCGACCCCGCGCTGCAGCGCGGGGTCGCCGAGTACAAGGCCGCGCCCGAAAAGCAGAAACAGGAATGGGCCGACGCCTACGCCAAGCCGCTTGAAGAATATGCGACGGCGGAAGAAGAAAAGAAGACGGCGCCCAGCACGGTGTCGGTCGATTTGAGCACGGGCACCGTGACGGTGCAGGCCAGTGGCGCCGGCCCCGTTCCGCTGATGATGACCAGCCTGCTGAGCCTCGCCAAGAGCGGGGGCCTCGAAGGGGGCCTGGTGACCAGCAGCCAGTTCTTCCAGACCGACTACACCAAGCCGCTGCTGTTCATGGCCGACGGCGGGCTGCTGGCCGAACGCGCCGAAGGCCAGCACCTGCTCGGCGAGCAGTGGGGCATGATGAACGAGACCGGCAGCTACCCCGGCCAGCCCTGGCTGTGGCTGTATGCCCTCTGGTACCAGGTAGAACCGTTCAAGTCATCTGAAAATGCGGACATCCTCGTGATGCTTGTGATGGGGGTGCTGAGCCTGGCGTTCATCTGCATACCGTTCATCCCCGGCATCAACATGCTCCCCCGCAAGATCCCGATCTACCGGCTGATCTGGAAAGAGCACTACCGCGCGCAGCAAAACGCGTAGCAGCCGCGGGTCAGCTACAGTCGCGGGTCAGCTACCGTGCTCGCCGCTGGTGCTGATCAGCCCGCGCTCGAGCGCGTAGCCCACGAGCTCGGCGCGGGTGGAGAGCCTGAGCTTCTGCTGGATGTGCGAACGGTGGGTCTCCACGGTCCGCACCGACAGGTACAGCTGCTCGGCGATCTCGGTGTTGGTGTGCCCCAGCGCGATCAGCCGCAACACGTCGACCTCTCGCTCTGAGAGATCGTCCGGCGGGCCGGGAGGCGGCTCGGAGGCCATGCGCGCACCGAGCCTCGGGTTCAGATAGCTCTCCCCCGCCGCGGCGCGGCGCACCGCCTCGACGAGCTCATCGTCGGCGGCCTCCTTGAGCACGTACCCAAGCGCGCCCGTGCCGAGGGCCTGGCGGGCGAACGCTGGCTCCTGCTGCATCGTGAGCACGACTATCTGTGTATCGGGCGACTCCTCGCGGATGATGGGGATCGCCTCCAGGCTCGAACCACCCGGCATGTTGAGATCGAGCACGAGCACCCTGGGGCGGTGGCCGCGCACGTACCGGCGAGCGTCCTCGATGTTGCTGGCCTCGGCGACGACCTCGAAGTCACTCTCGCTGTCGAGCAGCATCCGCAGTCCGCTGCGCACGACCGCGCGATCGTCGGCGAGGATCAACCCGATGGGGTTCGTGGAGGTTCTTGCCTTGCCGCTCGCGCCCTCGGGCGTCGGGGTGTCCTGGTGGGTCATCCCCATCAAGCTACCGACCGCGGGGTAGCACGAGCAGTGAGCCGCGTGCGTGGCGCTGCAGATAATCGGAGGTGCTGCCGAGCACCAGGCGCTTAACTGGACCGTAGCTGCGTGAGCCGACCATCAAAACGTCGACCTGATCGCCAAACGCTGCCAGCTCTTCACCCGGGAGCCCGTAGACCGCGTGACCCTCGACGTCGGGCAGCTCCTTCATGCGGCTGGTGGCCTCCTGCAGCATCACGTCGATGCTCTCCCCGATTGCGGGGGGCATGATCCCCGTGTAGGCGTAGGTCGGTATCGAGACGACTTCCAGTGCCTGAACCGCCCCCCGTGTGGGCGCCGCCAGGTACTGCGCCATCGCAAGTGCTGCCTTGCTCTCCTGGGAGCTGTTATATCCGACGCCCACCTTGGCGATCCGGGTGGGGTGCTCGGCATACCCACGGGCGGCAATCGCGACCGCGCACGGAGCGCCGTTCAGGGCGGCACGTGCGTCGTCGCCAAGCATTGCACGCCCGAAGGCGCCGCGGCTGCAAGAGCCGACCACTATCAAGTCAGCGTTCTGCTCCTCGGCCTGCTCGTGCAAGCCGCGACCGGGACTCATCGACACGATGCTGACGAGCTCCGCCTTGATATTAGCCGCGGTGCGCTCCTCTTCGAGAAGCTTGTGTGAGGCCTCACGCTCCTCTCTCACTAGGCCGGGACTGATGGCGTGGGACGGGCGCAGGTTGCCGCTGTGCACATGGGCGAGCGTCAGCTTTCCATCGGGGTCTGTGAGTCGGGAGGCAAGCGCAATCGCGTCACGGCCGTTGGCCCTGCCGTCTACTCCCACGAGCACGTTCTTGAACATCGTCATCTCCTTTGATCGCCTACCTGCGATGCTAGCCATGGAGCGCCACCGAGTTGTCCGGGCTGTCCACCCGAGCTGCTGCGGGCTTCTACTTAGCCGGGCTTCGACCTACACCGGAGGGCAGGAGCATCTATCCACGCCAGGATTGTCTTGAAAGTCGGTCGTCCCTTTCGTTGGAGACTCTCCCCTGCTCGACGATGCCACGATGATCGATTCGCCTGGTCCTCTGTCCCCCGCGGCCCTGTATGAGCTGGACGCCTATTGGCGGGCGGCGAACTACCTGTCGGTGGGCCAGATCTACCTGCGCGACAACCCGCTGCTGAAGGAGCCGCTGAAACTGTCGCACGTGAAGCCGCTGGTNNGGCTTGAACTTCGTCTACGCGCACCTGAATCGGGTGATCAAGGCGCGCGAGCTGAGCGTCCTGTACGTCACGGGTCCTGGTCATGGTGGGCCTGGGCTTGTGGCCAACACTTATCTGGAGGGCACCTACAGCGANNTTCCCGGGCGGCATCCCCAGCCACGTCGCTCCCGAGACGCCGGGCTCGATTCACGAGGGCGGCGAGCTGGGATATGCGCTCGTGCACGCCTACGGCGCCGCGTTTGACAACCCGGACCTGCTGGTCTGCTGCGTCGTCGGGGATGGGGAGGCGGAGACCGGTCCGCTGGCGGCCAGCTGGCACTCGAACAAGTTCCTGAACCCGGTCCACGATGGTGCTGTGCTCCCGGTGCTGCACCTCAACGGCTACAAGATTGCAAACCCGACCGTGCTGGCACGGATTCCGCAGACGGAGCTGCGCGCACTGCTGGAGGGCTACGGGTACGCCCCCCGATTCGTCGAGGGGGATGACCCGGAGACGATGCACCAGCTGATGGCGGCGACCCTGGATGACGTGACCGCGGAGATCGCGGAGATCCAGCGTCGCGCCCGTAAAGATGGAAACCCCACCCACCCGCAGGAGCGGCCGCGCTGGCCGATGATCGTGTTGCGCACCCCGAAGGGCTGGACCGGCCCCAAGGAGGTCGACGGGCTGCCGGCGGAGGGCTCGTTCCGCTCCCATCAGGTTCCACTTGCCGACCTGGCCTCCAAGCCCGAGCACCTGGCTCAGCTGGAGGCGTGGATGCGCTCCTATGAGCCCGAGGAGCTCTTTGATGAGCACGGAGCCCTGCGCCCCGAGCTGGCAGCGCTGGCACCAGAGGGCGAGCGGCGCATGGGGGCCAACCCGCACGCCAACGGCGGGCTGTTGCTGCGCGAGCTGGAGATGCCCGACTTTCGCGACCACGCCGTCGAGGTCCCCCGGCCGGGTGTGAGCACGAGCGAGGCCACGCGCGTGCTCGGGGGCTTCCTGCGCGATGTGGTTCAGCGCAACCGCGAGAACTTCCGCATCATGGGTCCCGACGAGACGGCGTCCAACCGCCTGAGTGCGGTGTTCGAGGTCACCGATCGCGCCTGGGACGCCCAGACGCTGCCGACCGATGAGCACCTCGCCGCCGACGGGCGGGTCATGGAGGTCCTCTCAGAGCACCTCTGCCAGGGGTGGCTGGAGGGCTACCTGCTGACGGGTCGCCATGGGCTGTTCAACAGCTACGAGGCGTTCATCCACATNNACGCCAAGTGGCTGAAGGTCACCCGCGGCATCCCCTGGCGCAGGCCGATCGCTTCGCTGAACTACCTGCTCTCCTCGCACGTTTGGCGCCAGGACAACAACGGGTTCTCCCACCAGGACCCCGGGTTCATCGACCACGTCATCAACAAGAAGGCAGAGATCGTCCGCGTCTACCTGCCCCCGGACACCAACTGCCTGCTGTCGGTGGCCGACCACTGCCTGCGCAGCCGCGACTACGTCAACGCGATCGTCGCCGGCAAGCAGCCCGCGCTCGACTATCTGGACATGGAGGGGGCGGTCGCGCACTGCACCCGCGGGATCGGGGTGTGGGACTGGGCGAGCAGCGACGAAGGCTCAGAGCCCGACGTGGTGCTCGCGTGCGCCGGCGACGTGCCGACGCTCGAGACCGTTGCCGCCACCGCGATCCTCAAGCGCGAGCTTCCAGACCTGAAGGTCAGGGTGGTGAACGTCGTGGACCTGATGCGCCTGGAGCCCGACAGCGAGCACCCCCATGGCCTGTCCGAGGAGGAGTTCGATGCGCTGTTCACCACCGAGCGGCCGGTGATCTTCGCCTACCACGGCTACCCGTGGCTGATCCACCGCCTCACCTACCGTCGCACCAACCATCCAAACATTCACGTGCGTGGCTACAAGGAGGAGGGCACCACCACCACACCGTTCGACATGGTGATGCTCAACGACCTCGACCGTTTTCACCTCGTGATGGACGTCATCGACCGTGTCCCGGGTCTGGTCGAGCGGGCTTCGCATCTGCGCCAGCACATGATCGATGAGCGACTGCGCCACCGCGCCTACACACGCGAGCACGGAGACGACTCGCCGGAGCTACGCGACTGGACCTGGCCGGCCGACCACGGCGCGCCGCCTGCGCAGGCCGAGTCGCCCGGGCCTGGTACCGGCGTTTAGCCCGTATGCGCGTTCTCGTGGTCAATGCGGGCTCCAGCAGCCTCAAGCTGCGGCTGCTGGACGGCGAGGATGCCATCCTCGCCGAGGACGAGCTGCAAGCCCCTCGAGCTCAGATCGACGACGCAACGCTGAAGCAGGCGCTTGACTCCCCGCTTGGTGACGCACAGGCGATCGGTTATCGCATCGTGCATGGCGGTGAGCGCTTCATATCGGCCGTGAGGATCGACGCAAAGGTCGAGACGGCCCTTCGCGAGCTGACCGACCTGGCGCCCCTTCATCAACCCAAGTCCCTGGCCGCACTGGACGCGGTCACGGCTCTGCTTCCAGAGCTGCCCGCGGTCGCCTGCTTCGACACCGCCTTTCACGCCACCCTGCCTCAAGTCGCTGCGACCTACGCACTGCCCGCAGAGTGGCGAGAGCGTTGGGATCTGCGCCGCTATGGCTTTCACGGTCTCTCGCACGCCTGGGTCGCGCGACGCGCGCCCGAGCTGCTCGGTGGAACTGGACGGGACCTGCGGATCGTGAGCTGCCACCTGGGCGCCGGTGCCTCGCTGTGCGCGATCAGGGACGGCACATCGCTTGACACGACGATGGGATTCACGCCGCTCGAGGGTCTTGTGATGGCCACCCGCTCGGGCAGCGTAGATCCCGGGATGCTGCTGTGGCTGCTGGAGCGAGAGCAGCTGTCAGCGCAAGAGCTCGCCGACGCGCTGGAGCACCGCTCCGGGCTGCTCGGGCTGTGTGGCACGGCCGACATGCGCGAGCTGCTCACTCGTGCGGCCGCCGACGATCGGCACGCCCAGCTCGCGCTCGAGGTCTACCTCCACAGGCTGCGCGCCGGGATCGCCGCTATGACCGCGGCGCTCGGCGGCATCGACGCGCTCGTGTTCACCGGCGGTGTCGGCGAGCGCTCGCCCGAGGTGCGCTCACACACCGCCGCGGGGCTCGCGTTCCTGGGGGTGTCCCTTGACGAAGCCCGCAATCGACACGCCACGACAGACGCAGAGATCGGAGCGGAAGAGGCGCCGGTCAGCACGCTGGTGCTCACCGCGCGCGAGGACCTCGAGATCGCGCGGCAAGTCAGAGCTGTGCTGGGGCGCTAGGCACTGGTCAAGGCGTCATGGCGTCAGGGCGACCTTGACCACTCCGTCGCGCTGATTACCGAACAGCTCGTAGGCGTCCTCGATCTGATCGAGGCTGAAGCGGTGCGTGATCAGCGGTCCGAGGTTCAGGCGGCCGTGGCGCACGAGCTCCATCAGCTTGCGCATCCGCTCCTTGCCACCGGGGCACAGCGTCGTGAGGATCTTCTTGTCGCCGATCCCGTACACGAAGGACTCCAGGGGCACCTCGAGCTTGCCTCCGTACACCCCGAGGCTGGAGACGGTACCGCCGGGGCGAGTCGCGTCCAGGCACCACTCGAAGGTCTGCTGCTTGCCGAGCGCCTCGATCGCGACATCCACGCCGCGTCCTTCGGTCAGCCGCTTGATCGCGGCGACGGGGTCTTCCTGGGTGAAGTCGATCACCTCATCCGCGCCCATCTCGCGTGCGATGCTCAGGCGCTTACCGATCGAGTCCACGCCGATGATCAACGAGGCACCCTTCAACCGCGCGCCGGCCGTCGCGCACAGGCCAATCGGCCCCTGCGCGAACACCGCGACGCTCTGGCCAAGCCCGACGTTCGCGGTCTCCGTCGCGGAGATACCGGTCGAGGCGATGTCCGCGAGCAGCACGCACTGCTCGTCTGAGAGGTCGTCGGGGATCTTGGCGAGGTTCGCCTGCGCATAGGGGACGCGGAAGTACTCGGCCTGCACCCCGTCGATCGCGTTGCCAAGCCGCCACGCGCCGATCATCTTCCACTCGTCCTCGTGACCGGAGCACTGCGCCTCGCTGTGGTTCTGGCAATAGAAGCACGAGCCACAAGGGGTGATCGCGCCCACCAGCACACGGTCGCCGACCTCATAGCCGCTCACAGCCACGCCGAGCTCGTGGATCACCCCAACGGGCTCATGGCCGACGATCCGGCCCTGCTCGACCGGGTACTCCTCACGCCAGATGTGAACGTCGGTGCCGCAGATCGTCGTGAGCGTCACCTTGACGATCGCGTCATTCGGCCCACACTGGGGAACGGGGCGCTCCTCGAGCACGATCCGCTCGTGTCCCTCGAAGACCGCTGCCTTCATCGTGTCAGTCATGTTGCGCTCCTCATCGCTCGGATCAACAGCTCCTGTCGCAGTCAACTCTGGGGGCGGCTCCCCGACAACGGGCATTACCACTGAATGGCGATCCGTACTAACTGGCAGCAACCGTGACCGCCGCCCCTGACGGCGCGTGGTGACGTAGAAACCAGCGGCGCAGCTCGTCGGCTCCCCAGACGATGACGGGGTAGGGAAGCAGGAAGGCCAGGTCATGCAGAGGTAGCCCGGCGGTTCCCAGCAGCGACTGCAGCGGTGGCGCGTAGACGAAGACCGCGGCGAGCAGCAGCTCCGCCACGATCGCCCCGAGCAGGTAGCGGTTACTGAAGACGCCGATGGATCGCAGCGACGCCCGCCTCGTTCGTACAGCGAACGCGGTGCCGATCTGCCCGGCGATCATCCCCAGGAAGGTCATGGTGGTGGCCTGCAGGTAGGCGTGATGGAGTGGGTGCCCCACGCCGACCGGGTCGCCGGGGTGCCATCCCGCCTGTGTCATCACGTAGAAGTACCCCGCCAGCGACAGGCCGGCGACCATGACGCCCAGGAACAGCCACGCGCGGACGAGCATCGGCCGCTGGATAATGCCCTCTGAATGTGGGCGCGGCGGATGGTCCATGCTGCCGGGCTCGATCGGGTCGCGGCCCAGCGCGAGCGATGGCAGCGTCTCTGAGCCCACGTCGAAAGCCAGGAGCTGCAACACGGTGAGAGGCAGGGGGATTGCTCCGCCGGCGAGCGCGAACACGAGGAACGGCACGACCTCTGGGGTGGCGTGCGCAAAGATGTACTGGATGAACTTGCGGACGTTGTCATAGACCTGGCGACCCGCCTCGATCGCCACCACGATCGTCGCGAAGTTGTCGTCGGTGAGCACCATCGTCGATGCCTCCCTGGCGACGTCGGTTCCCGAGCGTCCCATCGCCACGCCGATGTCCGCGGTGCGCAGCGCCGGCGCGTCGTTGACGCCATCCCCGGTCATCGCCACCACGTGGCCCTGGCTGCGCAGGGCCTCGGCGATCTGCAGCTTGGTCTCGGGTGAAGCTCGGGCGAAGATCACCTCGCGCCCGCCGGCCAGGATGTCCTTCACCTCCTGCTCGTGCAGATGATCAAATGCCTGGGCGTTGACGAGGACCGGGCCCTCACCGCCGATGCCGACCTGATGCGCGATCGCGGCGGCGGTCAGGGGATGGTCGCCGGTGATGAGCACAATCCGTATGCCAGCGCGGTGGCAGCGGGCGACCGCCTCGATCACCTCGGCACGGGGCGGGTCGAGCATGGTGATCAGGCCGAGAAAGCACAGGTCACGCTCGGCTTCGTCGCGATCCGGCGGTTTGGCGCCGGAGGGCAGCGATCGGCGTGCGAGCGCCAGCACACGCAGGCCCTGACTGGCGAAGCTCTCCACCTGGCGGGTTACGCGCTCCCGCTCGGCCTGATCGAGTGGGCGCTGCTCACCGTTTGCCAGGACGCTGATGCACCGCGGCAGGACCGACTCGGGCGCCCCCTTGGTGTGCAGCCAATCGTGGCCCTCGCCGGCGTCCAGGGTCGACATCAGCTTGCGCTGCGCGTCGAAGTTGTACTGGTGAGAGCGCCAGCGCTCGCGGCTGGAAGCGTCGATCTGAACGCCAAGTGTCTGGGCAGCCATGAGCAGGGCTACCTCAGTCGGGTCTCCGGTGCTCTGCCCATCGGGCTGTAGACGAGCGTTGTTGCAAGCAGCGGCGGCTTCGGCGAGCGCTGCGAGCGCGGGGTCAGAGGAGCCCCCGGGGGGCCGCATGGCGCGCTCGGGGTCGAGCTCGAGCTCGAGCTCGCTCGCCACCGTCCAGGCCGCGAGGGGACGCATGCGGTTCTCGGTCAGGGTTCCGGTCTTGTCGGTGCAGATGACGTCGGTGGAGCCCAGGGTCTCCACGGCGCTCAGGCGCTTCACCAGGGCTCCCCGGCGCGCCAGTGCGCGCACCGCAACAGCCAGCGCCAGCGTGATGACGGGCAGCAGCCCCTCCGGCACGTTTCCGGCCAGCAGACCGACCGAGAACACGACGCTGTTCTTGAAGGACAGGCCGGCGCCGAAGATCGCCACCGGAACAAAAGCGACGGCCATCGTGACCGCGATCCCNNGACAGCGCGGCGATGCGGCCCAGCTCGGTGTGCATCCCGGTCGCGAAGACGACACCTCGAGCCTCTCCACCGGTGGCGCTGCTGCCGCTGAAGAGAAGATCCCGCGCGGTGATCCGCGGGACGCCCACATCCACCAGCTCCGCCGAGCGCAGCGCCGGAGTCGACTCGCCCGTGAGGGTCGAGAGGTCCACCTCGACAGCGCCGGAGATCAGGCGCATGTCGGCCGCGATGCGATCGCCCTCCTCCACGACCACAACATCGCCGGGGACCAGATCGGCGGCCATGATCCGCAACGGCTTGCCGCCGCGCAACACCGTGACCCGCTGGGGCAGGAACTGCGCCAGGGCCTCCACGGCCCGCTCTGCCTGCATCTCCTGCACGAACGCGAAGAGGGCGTTGAGTGCGATCACCAGTAGGACCGCGATGGCGATGGTTTGGCTGCCGACCGCGAACGACAGCGCCGCCGCGAGCCACAGCAGCAACGCGAGTGGGTGGGTCAGCTGGCGTGCCAGCTCACCCGGCCACTTACGACCGCCGCGTCGGCGCAGCTCGTTGGGTCCGTACTGGATCAGCCGTCGCCGCGCCTCGGCCGCCGACAGGCCCACCGGCGAAGCACGCAGATCCCGCATCAGCAACTCGACGCTCTCAGTCGCGTCGACATCGACCGACCGCTGCGCAGGCGCACCATCAGCGCTGTCGGGGAGAAGATGCACCCGGGCGCGCCCTTGGCGGCTCAACCGTCCGTCAAGCTCTGCGAGAGCGCGGGCTCGCGGGTATGCAGGTATGGGGTGAGATAGCGCCCGAAGACCTTTTCCAGCGATGTGAAGGACCCACCGTCGTCGAAGGACTGATGTTGGAGGTTGGCGGTGGTGGCCTGGCCGAGCTCGTCGAGCTCTGTTCGCAGGAAGATGGGATGTGGGCCGCCGATGAGCCGGGCGCGCAGCACGTGCTGGACCCGGGGCTCCTTGACGGCGGCCCCGTTCTCAGAGGCGATGCGCTGCGCGATCAGGTCGGCCTGCTGGGCGGCCAGCCCGCCCTGCTTGATCGGGAAGCTCGTCATGTCGCCGGCGGCGTACACGTCGGGTAGGCCCGTGACGCTACCGAGTGCGTCGGTTGTGACGAAGCCCCAGCGGTCGGTTGGCACACCGGTGATCCTGGGCCCCCGGAGCTCGGGTACGGCGACAACACAGTCGGCCTCCAGGGTCTCCCCGGAGGCCAGAGAGAGCGCCCCGTTGTGCTCGACGCTCTGGGGGTCTGACTCGCCGATAAAGCGCACTCCCCGCTCAGCCAGGAGATCCGCGACCAGCCGCGATGCTTGCGCGCCGAACACCTCCAGGGGTGTGCTCTCGGGGCTCACCAGCACAACCTCGCCCGCGGCTCCCCACTCCTGGAGGTGAGTGGCTGTGAGCAACGCCAGCTCGTACAGCGGCAGCGGCCAAGAACAGCCGTGTGGCACGGCAAAGACGACGCGGTGGAGCTTCCCGGCGCGCAGCTCGCTCGTAAGGTGGCGGATGTGGTTCACCTCTCGCTGGTCGCGGAACGTCAGCGCGCCCGGTATCGCCCTGGCGGGGCGGGCGCCCACCGCAAGTACGAGGGCGTCATAGTCAAGGAAAGCAAAGGACTCGAGCCGTACGCTGTGATCGTGGGGAGCGACCGCCTCCAAGCGATCCACCCGGAAGGATGCGCCGGCATCGTCGGCGATTGCCTGCAGGTCATACATGCGGGGTGGGGTCTCGTCGAAGGACTCAGTGGTCGCGGCCGGCTTGTACGCAAGCACCGGGGAGGCCGAGATGAGGGTCACACGCACACGCTCGGGCGCGAGCGCGCGCAGGGCGAGCATTGCCTCCACCGCGCCGAACCCGCCGCCCGCTATCAGCACCTGCGCGGGACCCGATGGTGAGGTGGCGCTCGCCATGCTCGGAAGGATCGCATGCCAGTCGCCGGCCGGGCATCCGTGAAAACCCGGTAGGTCAGACCGGGGTACTACGCGCCGGAGTCAAGCGTGGCCAGCAGGCGCAGCTCCTCCATCAGCAGACGGGGCAGCAGGAAGTGCTCGCGCACGTGCTCGCGACCGCTCTGGCCGAGCTGCTCCGCGAGCTCGCGGTCGTTCAGCAGCTCTAACATCGCCGTGGCACACTCCTCGACGCTCTGCACAAGCATCCCGCCGGTCCCGTCGGGCATCTGCAGCGGGATGCCCCCGGCTCGCCCGGCGACGACCGGTGTGCCCTTCCACAGCGACTCCGAGACGACCAGCCCGAAGCCCTCGCGGATCGACTTCTGCACGACCACCTCAGAGAGTCGCTGGAACGCGTTGACCTCGACGTTGCCCACCCCGGTGAGGTTGGTGTAGACGTGGATCAGCTCCTCACGCTCGGCGGCCTCTGAGACCTGGCGGTACACATCCCAGCCCTCGGGGTCATCGAGCGCCATCGAGCCGACGAGCGCGAGCTGCAGATCTCCGATCTCCTCGCGCACGAGCCGGTAGGCGGCGATCACCCCGAGCGGGTCCTTCCACTGGTCAAAGCGCGATACCTGCGTCACGAGCCGTCCTGGAACCTCGACGCCGATCCAGTCGAGGATCTGGCTGGCCATAGCCGGATCGAGGTCGATGTTCTTGGGACTGAGCGGATCGATCGCCGGCGCGATCGCCTCCACCCGCTGCACTGGAAAGTCGGGCGGCACGAATTCGGGCATCGTGAACACCGCCGCATCGAACCCGCCGAGCAGCGGCTCCAGGAAGCGCCAGGCGTCGGGGTTCGGCTCGCTGGTGTCGATGTGACAGCGCCACACCCAGTGCGCGCTGCCCTTGCCGTGCGCCTCCAATAGCCCGGCAGGCTGGGGGTCGTGGATGATGATGAAGTCATAGCCGCCGTCCAGGGTTGCCGCGTTCTCCTGGACGCACCGCATGTAGGCGGCCTGCTCGGCGTCGCTCAACCCGCGTGGCGCGCCCTGCAACGCGTTGTGCAGCGCCTTGGTGGCATGGAAGAAGTCCTCGTCGCCGCCGATCACCTTCCAGTCCACCGTCAGGCCGAGGTCGCGCAGCAGCGGGACGCTCGAGCGCAGCAGCTCAGATACCCCGCCGCCATAAGAGGTCGCGTTGACATGCAGGATGCGCGCGCCTTTCAGCGCATGTGCATGCTCGCGCAGCTCCTGCATGATCTCCTCCGGAGCGAGCACATCGTAGGCATCGAGCGACCAGCGCCCCACTGTCACCTTCTGCAACATGAGTCCCTCTTTCTCAAGGTCCTGTTAGGTCGCGCCGCTGGAAGATCCACGTCGCCGCGAGCGCGCTACTCACCGCGATTCCAAGCATGATGACGGCAGCCTCGGCGCGAAAGTGTTGCGCGGGCACGAGCCCAACGTGCGCGAACGGTGTCAGATTGACGAGCCACTTCGGCGCGCCGAGCACAGAGCCGGTCAGTTGCCACAGGAACGTGACGGTGACGAGCCCGTATGCGATCCCGGCGCTCGCTCGGGGCACGATCGCGTAGGCGAGCGCCGCGACCCCTCCGAACAGGAGCGAGACGGGCAGGCAGTTCGCGCCGGCCTCGAGCATCCGCGGCAGCGAGATGCTCACGCCCTGAGAGGCGGCGCCCGCCCAGGTCAGTAGGCCGGCGGTCAAGGAGAGCGCGCCGGTGGCGAACGTTGCCAGTAGGAGGCGCCCGCCGAGCCAGCCGTGGCGACTGACCGGCTGGGAGAGCAGCGTCTCGAGTTGCTCGTCGGCTTCCTCATGCCTGGCGGCGGCGATCTGCGCGCATGCGAACAGGCTCACGGCCAGGATGAAGAAGATGAACACGAAAGCGAGGTACCCGGCGGGCGTCTCGATCGAGACGGAGCCGAGCTTCGCAATCTCTCGCTGCACGCTCTTGGAGATCCCGGCGGATGAGACGCTCGTCGAGACCATGCCGAGGATGAACGCAAACGCGGCGACGCTGCTCGTCCACGCGATCAGGCTGCCGCGCTCTGTGCGCAGCGCCTGCGCGGTCGGCGAGGAGAGCAGGCGCAGGCGCGGGGGGGCGCTGTCACGCGCGGGAAGCACGCCCGTGCCGATGTCGCGGCCGGCGGCGATCCGCGCGGCGAGCACGAGCAGCAGCACGCTCGCAACGGCCGGGAGCAGCAGGACCACCGGGTGGGCGCCGGTGAACGGACGCAGCTCCTCCGTCCAGCCGAGCGGCGTCGCCCAGCGCAGCCAGCCGGCGCCGCTGGAGGTATCGGCGATCACCCGCAACAACAAGGACAGCCCCACGACCGCGCTCCCCAGCTCGAGCGCAATCCGGCGCGTGGGCGCGAGCTGGCTCGCGAGGGCCCCCACGCCCACGTACACCGGCACGACCGACACGCTCGCCAGGGCAAGGTACGCCGACCCGCCCGCAGACAGGCCGCCCGCGATAAAGCCGACGGACTCCGCGAGCCACAAGATCAGCGTGCCCGCCGTGATCGCACTCATCGCCGAGAGATACATCGTCCGCCGCCCGACGGCCCCAGCGAGAATGAGCTCCATCCGGCCCGTGTCCTCCTCGCTGCGCAGTGCGCGCACCGCGGCCAGCAGTCCGAAGACAGCGGCTAGGATCGCGAGCGTCCCGCCGACTCGCCACGCGCTGTAGCCACTGACCGTCAGCGGGCTGTATGGGTAGCCGTAGAACAGGCGCAGCGCGTCGTTGCTGGCGAAGCTGTGAGCGAACGCGAGCCGGTCAGAGAGCGTTGGATAAGCGTGGCGGTAGCCGACCGGCTGGATGTAGGCGTACGCAGCGAACAGGTATCCGAACGCGATCGTGCGGGTCCGGGCGTCCCGGAATGCCCGTCGCGCCAAGGCGCTAGGCGCGGACACGGTCCTCGGAGCCGTCGTAGTGGTGAAGGAAGATCTCCTCGAGCGATGGCTCGCGGCTGCTCAGCGTCTTAATGGAATTCCCACCCACCCCGGCGAGCGCGGCGATCAGCGGGCCGACACTTCCCGAGACCTCGAACCGCAGCGCGTTCGGCCCCGCGCTCTGCACCTGTACCCCCTCAAGCGGGGAGAGGTTAGGTGCCCTGCCCATAAACGTCACCTCGACCGTCTGCACGCTTAGGTGGCGCAGCTCCTGCAGCGTCCCCTCGTCGACGAGCTTCCCCTCTCTGAGTATCCCGACGCGGTCGCAAAGCGCCTCCACCTCGCTGAGGATGTGCGAGGAGAGAAAGACAGTTTGGCCGCGCTCCTTGGCCTCCTTGACACAGTCTCGGAAGGCCATCTCCATCAGCGGGTCCAGGCCGCTGGTCGGCTCGTCGAGCAACAGCAGCTCGGCGCGCGTGGCGAGCGCCGCGATCAGCTGCACCTTCTGGCGGTTGCCCTTCGACAGCGCCCGGATCTTCCTGGAAGTGTCCAGCTGAAAACGCTCCACGAGCCCGTCGCGATAGGAGACATCGGTGCCGCCGTGCAGGCGCGCGAGGAACTCAAACGTCTCGGCACTCGTCAACGCCGGCCACAGGAACGGCTCCCCCGCAACGTACGCGACGCGCCGATGCGCAGCCACAGGCTCGCTCCATGCATCGACCCCGAACAGCTCCGCCCGCCCACCGCTCGGACGGTGCAGCCCCAGCAGCAGCCGGATGGTCGTGGTCTTGCCGGACCCGTTGGGCCCGAGATACCCATAGACCTCGCCCTCGTTGACCGTGAGGTCCAGCCGATCGAGTGCCACGGTGTCCCCATAGTGCTTGCAGAGCCCCTCCGTGCGAATCGCGGGTTTCACGAAGTCTCCTTGCCAAAGCAGGCCATCAGTTGGGCAGGCTATTGCGATTTGATGTAGCGGGCATCAGCTCTCAGCCGCACCAGGACTCAGGGAAAAACCGCAGCAACAAGGAGCCCGTGCGAGCATCCGTATTCCTCCGCACCCCTCGGGCGGGCGAACCCCGATGCGGACTCACGGGCGGGTGGTTAATCTTCGTTTTCATGTTCGAGAAGATCGTGGTGGGTTATGCGAGCGACCAGGCAGGGCGTGACGCGGTCACACTGGCCGCGAGGCTCGCGGCCGCACTGAGCAGCCAAGTGACAGTCGTGTACCCATACCATCCGCTACTCGCCTCGGTGCCGGGCGAGGAGGCCGAGGAGTACGTCCGTGGAGAGGTGCAGGCGCTCGTGGCCGGCATCGAGGGCCTGGCGGCGCCGACATACCATTGGAGTCCGTCGCCCTGGCCCATCCATGCGTTGCACGAGCTCGCAAGCTACGAAAAGGCGGACCTGATCGTGTTCGGCGCGGCCCGCGAGGGACTCGCCGATCATCTGCACGTCAGCCTCATGGAGCGCATGGTGCATGGCGCGCCGTGCGCTGTTGGAGTGGCTCCCGCCGGTTACGCCGACGGCGATTCCGGCGAGGCTCGTCGTATCGGGGTGGGCTTCTCCGATTCCGAAGAGGGTAGGACAGCTATTCACCTGGCCGGAGAGCTTGCCGAGATCGTCGCTGGCGAACTGGAGGTAATTGCCGGTTCAGGCTTGAGCCCAGCGCTTGCAAGCTACGCGTTCTCCTCACCCTCACTGCCGGCCGTCGAGGACGAGATGTACGCCGAGACCAAGGCTAACCTGGAGCGTGTAGCGGGCGAGCTGGGCGGTGGTGCCCCGGTTCACCTCGAGACGATCAGGGGAGATCCCTCCGGTGTGCTGATCGAGCGCTCCAGCAACCTGGACATCCTGATGCTTGGCTCGCGAGCTTACGGGCCGCTGCGTCATGTGCTGCTTGGAAGTGTCTCGGCCCGCGTGATGCGCGAGGCGCACTGCCCGGTGCTGGTCGTTCCTCGCGGCACTCCTCAACACGGCTGAGGCATTGGAGGGCGGGCTCAGCGAGGCTGACGCGGCCGCCCGTCTCGCGGCCTTGGGGCCCGTCGCCAAGCAGGCGAGTAGTCGCTCCTACGGGAGCATCGTGCGGGCGAATGTCCTGACGGTGTTCAACGCGATCCTGGCAGCCTTCGGGGCGATCACGCTGGTGTTCGGCGACTGGCGCGATGCCTTGTTCCTGGGCGTGATCGTGGCCAACACCACGATCGGCGTCGCGCAGGAGGTTCGCGCCAAGCGAGCCTTGGACCGTCTGGCCCTGCTGGT
This sequence comes from Solirubrobacterales bacterium, assembly GCA_003134675.1. GTDB lineage: Bacteria > Actinomycetota > Thermoleophilia > Solirubrobacterales > Solirubrobacteraceae > Palsa-744. Next base: position 4,044 of record PLBZ01000016.1, on the reverse strand, counting down.
CGCGCCACGCGCAACGGTGGTGCGCGACGGCAGCGCCCGCGAGGTCGCAGTCGGGGAAGTCGTACCTGGCGATCTCGTGCGTGTGGGAGCGGGCGATCAGGTGGTTGCCGACGGCCGGGTCCTGGAGGCCCACGACCTGCGGCTGGACGAGTCGATGCTGACGGGAGAGTCCGATTCTGTTCCCCGTGTCCTCGGTGAGAGCATCCACTCCGGTGTGTTCGCCGTGGAGGGCGCGGGGTCATATTTGGTGAGCGCTGTGGGTGCGCAGAGCTTCGCCGCCAGGATCGTCGGTGAGGCACGCTCCTTCAGGCACCCGCGGTCCCCGCTGGAACGGGCGGTCAACCGTCTGCTCTACGCGCTGGTGAGCCTGGTGGTCCTGCTCGGAGCGGTGCTCGGCTATTCGCTCTACCACCGCCACGTGGGGACACGCACGGCCGTCGCGACATCCGTCGCCGGTGTGGTTAGCCTCATCCCGGAGGGCCTGATGGTGCTGGTCAGCTTGACCTACGCCGTCGCCGCGGCACGCATGGCGCGCCGCGGCGTGCTCGCGCAGCAGCTCAACGCGATCGAGTCGCTCGCCTCGGTGCAGGTGATCTGCGTTGATAAGACAGGCACCCTGACCGACGCGGCGCTGCGCGTCACCGAGCTGGTGCCCGCGTCTGAAAACGACGAGGCCGGGATGGCAGAGATCCTCGGGCGCCTCGCCGCCAGTGCTGCCTCTCCCAACGCGACCTTGCTCGCGATCGCCGAGGCCTTCCAGGGCGAGCCCGAGCAGCCGCTGGGGGAGGTGGCTTTCAGTTCCCGGCGGCGCTGGAGCGCTGTGCGACTGCGCGAGGCCACCTACGTCCTGGGTGCGCCCGAACGCTTCGCGCTTGGGCCGCTTGCGAGCAGGGCTCGCGAGCTCCAGCTCGCCGGTCGGCGCGTGTTGGCGCTCGCCGCCACGCAGACGCCGCTGCCGGCCGATCCCGGCGATGGCCCGCCGCCGGACTGCAGACTCCTCGGCTTGGTCGTGATCGCCGAGCGTCTGCGCCCGAATGTGTCACAGACGATCGCGTTCCTGCACGAGCAGGGCGTGGAGGTCAAGGTGCTCTCGGGAGACTCCCCGCAGACGGTGGCGGCGATCGCCCGCGACGTCGGTATCCCCGTGCGGACGCTCAGCGAGGGCAGCGCGATCCCAGAAGACCCAGCAGAGCTGCGCGCGTTCGCCCTGGACGCGAGCGTCGTCGGACGGATATCCCCGGAGGGAAAGCGCGCGATCGTCGGCGCGCTGCACGATGCGGGACGCTACGTCGCGATGCTGGGCGACGGCGTCAACGACGTGCCGGCGCTGAAGGCCGCACGGCTGGCGATCGCGCAGGGCAGCGGTGCGCAGATGGCGCGCAGCGTCGCCGACCTCGTGCTGATCTCTGGTGACTTCGACGCGATCCCCGCGTTGATGGGAGAGGGACGCCGGGCGCTGCGCAACCTCTCGCGGGTGGCCAAGCTCTATGTGACCAAGTCCGCGTTCGCGGCCTTCCTGATCCTCACGATAGGCACCAGCTCGGAGGCCTATCCACTGCTGCCCCGTCATCTCAGCCTGGCGGCCACGCTGACGATCGGTATCCCCACCTTCTTTCTGGCGCTCGCCCCCAGCAGTGGTTTGTGGCAGCCTGAGCGCTTCGTTCGGGGCGTCGCGCGGTTCGCCGTTCCAGCCGGAGTCATCGTCGGAACGGGAACGGTCACCGGATACCTCTTCGCCCTGCACGATCTCGACTGCACCGTGATGCAGGCCCGCACCGTCGCCACCGCGGTGCTCGTCACCGTCGGGCTGTACCTGGTGCTAGCGCTCGAGGCCGCCGGCTCGCGCAGACGCTCGACGCTCGTGAGCGGCATGTGCCTGTCTCTGGGCGGTTTGTTCATCGCGGCGTTCCTGCTCCCCACCGTGCGGCGCTTCTTCGCGCTCAGCGTGCCGACCCTGGGCATGATCGCCACAGCTGTGCTGGCCAGCCTGCTGGCGATCGGAGCGCTCGCACTCGCCGGTTACACACCCCTAGCCGGTGAGGCCGCCGCAGCTTCAGAGGAGCAGACATGAAGACTCGCCGGCTGGAGCAACTTCGCGTCCTGGGAGCACCGGGCGTCGCACTGAGCGGCATTGCCCTCGGCGGGCTGCTCGCGCTGTTCGTGGGGGCCGCTCCGGCTGATGCCGTGTGGGCGGCGACCGTCGCCTTCATGCTCGCGCCGCTGACGTGGTCGGTGGCGCGCTCATTGCGGCGAGGAGACATCGGCGTGGACGTCATCGCCCTGCTGGCAATGGCGGGGGCGCTCGCCCTGGGCGAGTATCTCGCCGGCGCCGTGATCGCGCTGATGCTGGCGGGCGGCAACGCGCTGGAGGCGTTCGCGTCCGGCCGGGCCCGCCGTGAGCTGACCGCCCTGGTTGAGCGCGCGCCGCGCACGGCACACCGACGGACGCAGGACGGCTGGGAGGAGGTCCCTGTCGAGGCCGTGGAGGTGGGCGACATACTGCTCATCAGAGCCGGCGAGGTGGTGCCGACCGACGGTGTGATCGTCGGCGAGCGCGCGGTGATCGATGAGTCCAGCCTGACCGGCGAGCCGCTGCCGGCGACATACGCCCACGGGCACACGGTTCGCAGCGGGACGGCCAACGCCGGCGACCCGTTTGAGCTGCGGGCCGCGCGGCGCGTGGGCGACAGCGCCTACGCGGCCCTCGTGCGGCTGGTGAGAGAGGCCGAGGGGCGGCGGGCTCCCTTCGCACGCATGGCCGATCGCTACGCCGTGTTCTTCCTGCCGCTGACGCTCGTGATCGCTGGGGGCGCTTGGGCGATCAGCGGGGACGCCGTCCGGGCGCTGGCCGTGCTCGTCGTGGCTACGCCCTGCCCGCTGATCTTGGCCGCCCCGATCGCCTTCGTCGCGGGGCTGTCACGTGCCGCTCACGTCGGGGTGATCGTCAAGGGCGGCGTGGCGATCGAGCGTCTGGGCGACGCGCGCACCGTGCTACTCGACAAGACCGGAACGCTGACGCTGGGGATCCCAGGGATCGAGCGGGTGATCGTGCTCGACGCCATTGACAGAGAGGAGCTGCTGCGCCTCGCTGCCTCGCTGGACCAGCTCTCGAGCCACGTGCTCGCCGCCGCGATCGTGCGCAAGGCAGGCCAGGAGGCGATCGCTCTCGCGCGGCCCGAGCGGGCGCGCGAGGCCCCGGGTCAGGGAGTCGAGGGCGTCGTGGATGGCCGGAGGGTGGTGGTGGGAAGCGCCGCCTGGCTGGCCGAGCACGGGATCGACGTTGGTGATCGCCAAGCGTTGCCGGCGTCAGCCGACGGCAACGCAATGGTGCTGGTGGGGGTGGACGAGCGCCTCGCTGGGGTCCTGGTGATGGGCGACCACGTCCGGCCCGACGCCTTCGAGCTGATCCGACGGCTGCGTACCGCCGGCGTGCGCCACGTGGCGATGCTCAGCGGAGATCGTGAGGAGGTCGGCCAGGCGGTTGGTCGGCAGCTCGGCCTGGACCGTATCTACGCCGAGCAGAGCCCGGAGGGCAAGCTGGACATCGTCCGGCGTATGCAGGGCAACCCGCGGTGCTCGCCGGTGGTGATGGTCGGCGATGGCATCAACGATGCTCCCGCGCTCGCCACGGCCGATGTCGGCATCGCGATGAGCAACGCCGGAGCGACCGTGTCCTCCGAGACGGCCGACGTAGTAATCACTGTCGATCGCATCGACCGTGTCGCCGACGCGATCGAGATCGGCCGGCGTACCGTGCGCATCGCCCGCCAGAGCGTGGTGAGCGGGATCGGCCTGAGCATGTGCGGGATGGCCCTCGCCGCGGCCGGATGGCTGGTGCCGGTGGCAGGCGCAATCTTCCAGGAGGCGATCGACGTCGCGGTAATTCTCAACGCGCTGCGCGCCCTGGGAGGCGGCCACCACCAGGTGTCTGGGAGGCGGACACGACTGGGTGGCATGATCTGAAGTGTGGGCGATGCAGATAGAGCGCCCCGGTGTTCTGCGCCTGGTGGAGCGTGCGGAGCCCCACCCGGGACCCAACCAGCT
>PLBZ01000014.1 GCA_003134675.1 Solirubrobacterales bacterium | reverse complement strand
CGCAAAGGCAGCGGCACACGCGCCGCCCAGGCGCTGTCGTTCGTGCAGGGACAGCCCGGCATCACGATCCCCGAGCTGGCCGCCAAGATGAACATCAAGCAGAACTACCTCTACCGCGTGCTCCCCGGTTTGGAGCAGGACGGCAAATTGGAGAAGAAAGGCAGAGGCTGGCACCCGAAGGGGTAACGGCTTCCAGCCACCGGCAGTAATGAGGGCGCGGCAGGGATGCCGCGCCCTTTCTCTTATCTAGATCAGGCCGAGGTCTTTGACCGTGTCGCGCTCGCCGGTCAGCTCGGCCACCGAGGCGTCGATCTTCCCGTGAGAGAACTCGTCAAGGTCCAGCCCCTGCACGATCTCCCACTCACCGTCTGTGCAGATGCAGGGGAAGCCGCAGATCAGCCCCTCGGGTATGCCGTAGGAGCCATCCGAGGAGACGCCCATCGAGACCCAGTCGAGGTTGCCGTCAACCCAGTCGTTGACGTGATCGATCGCCGCGCTCGCCGCCGATGCGGCGCTCGAGGAGCCACGCGCCTCGATGATCGCCGCTCCGCGTTTACCGACGTTCGGCAGGAAATCGTTTTCGATCCACGCCTGATCGTCGAGGACCTTCGCCGCCTGCTCACCGCGCACCTGCGCATGGAACAGGTCGGGGTACATGGTCGGAGAGTGGTTTCCCCAGACCCCCATCTGGGTGATCTCGCTCACCGGAACAGCCACCCTGTTGGCGAGCTGACCCACCGCGCGGTTGTGATCGAGGCGCATCATCGACGTGAACCGCTCACGCGGGATGTCCGGCGCGTTGTTCATCGCGATCAAGCAGTTCGTGTTCGCCGGGTTGCCCACGACGAGCACCCTCAGGTCCGCCGCCGCGCGATCGTTCAGCGCCTTGCCCTGGACGGTGAAGATCTTGCCGTTCTCCGAGAGCAGCTCCGCGCGCTCCATACCCTTCGTGCGCGGACGCGAGCCGACCAGCAGCGCGATGTTCACACCGTCGAAGGCGTCGTTCGGGTCGTCGTGCAGATCGAGCCCCGCCAGCAGCGGAAAGGCGCAGTCGACCAGCTCCATCGCGACGCCCTCCAGCGCTCCCATCGCCTGCGGGATCTCGAGCAGGCGCAGATCGACGGGCCGCTCGGGACCGAGCAGCTGCCCGGAGGCGATGCGAAACACGAGGCTGTAGCCGATCTGACCGGCCGCGCCGGTGACGGTCACTCTTACGGGATTGGTCACTGATTCATCTCCTGGGTGAGGTTGTCGTCGATTGACGCGAGGAACTCCTGCGTGCTCTGCCAAGGCTGGTCGGGACCGACGAGCAGCGCGAGGTCCTTGGTCATCTTCCCGCTTTCGACGGTTTGCACGCAGACTCGCTCGAGGGTCTCGGCAAAGGCGATGAGGTCTGGCGTGCCGTCCATCCGCCCGCGCGCCTCCAGCGCCCGCGTCCACGCGAAGATCGAGGCGATCGGGTTGGTCGAGGTGGGCTTGCCCTGCTGATGCTGGCGATAGTGGCGGGTGACGGTGCCGTGGGCGGCCTCGGCCTCGACCGTCTTGCCGTCGGCGCTCATCAGCACGCTCGTCATCAGCCCGAGCGAGCCGAAACCCTGCGCGACCGTGTCGGACTGCACGTCGCCGTCGTAGTTCTTGCAGGCCCACACATAGCCACCCTCCCACTTCAGGCAGGCGGCGACCATGTCGTCGATCAACCGGTGTTCATAGGTTATGCCCGCCTGCTCGAACTCAGCCTTGAACTCGGCGTCGTAGATCTCCGCGAACAGATCCTTGAAGCGCCCGTCGTAGCGCTTGAGGATCGTGTTCTTCGTCGACAGGTACACGGGGTAGCCGCGCTCCAACCCGTAGCGCAGCGACGCGCGGGCGAAGTCGCGGATCGAGTCGTCGAGGTTGTACATCGCCATCGCAATCCCGCCACCCGGGAAGTCATAGACGTCGAGCTCGATCGGCTGTGAGCCGTCGGCTGGGGTGTAGGTGAGTGTCAGCTTGCCCTCCCCAGGGACCACGAGATCGGTCGCGCGGTACTGATCGCCGAACGCGTGACGGCCGATCACGATCGGCTTAGTCCAGCCGGGAACAAGGCGGGGAATGTTTGAGATCACGATCGGCTCGCGAAAGATGACGCCGCCGAGGATGTTGCGGATCGTCCCGTTCGGCGAGCGATACATCTCCTTCAAGTGAAACTCCTCCACGCGCGCCTCGTCCGGGGTGATCGTCGCGCACTTCACCCCCACCCCGTAGCGCTTGATCGCTTCGGCGGCTTCGACGGTGATCCGATCGTTCGTCCCGTCGCGCCTTTCGATGCTCAGGTCGTAGTACTTCAGCTCCACGTCCAGATACGGCAGGATCAGCTGCTCCTTGATGAACGACCAGATGATCCGCGTCATCTCGTCGCCGTCGAGCTCCACTACGGGGTTCTTCACCTTGATCTTGGCCATGTCTCGATCCTTGGGGTTGTGAGTGCTCGCCGGGCCGGCGATGCTATCGCGGGCGAGTAAGCTTTCCGGTGATGGCGAGCGTATCTGAGCAAATCAGCGGCGCACCGTGGCAGACCCACGAGGTCGCAAACCAGCCCCCGCCGCTGGAAGGACTGGACGTGTTCTCCAGCAACCTCCCGCTCCTCGAGGCGACCGAGCGCGAGGGGGCCGGCTGGATCAGCGAGCGTGCCTCCGCGCTGGGGCGCCTGGTCGGAGAGGCGGATGGGGTGGGCGGGTCTCCAATCATCTGGGGGCGCCTGGCGAACGAGAACAAGCCCGTACTACACACCCACGACCGCTACGGCAACCGCATCGACGAGGTCGAGTTCCACCCGGCCTGGCACCAGCTGATGCGAATGGGCGTCGAGCACGAGCTCCACTCGTTGCCGTGGTGCAGCGATGACCCTGCCGCGCACACCGCACGCGCGGCGATGTACATGACCGCGATGCAGGCCGAGGCGGGCTTCTGCTGCCCGATCACGATGACCTTCGCGGTCGTACCCGCCCTGCGCGCCCAGCCCGAGCTGGCGGCCGAGTGGGAGCCGCTCGTGACCGCCACCACGTATGACCCCCGGCAGATCCCGGCCGCCGAGAAGGGCTCGGCGATCGCGGGCATGTGGATGACCGAGAAGCAGGGCGGCTCAGACGTGCGCGCCAACACCACCAAAGCCCTCCCCCTGAACGGCGGCGGCGCCGGGGCCGAGTATGAGATCACCGGCCACAAGTGGTTCTGCTCAGCGCCGATGTCCGACATCTTCCTCGTGCTCGCCCAGACCGACGACGGCCTGTCGTGCTTCCTGCTGCCCCGAATCCTCCCGGACGGCTCTCGCAACGCCTTTCACATCCAGCGACTGAAGGACAAGCTCGGCAATCACTCGAACGCCTCCTCGGAGATCGAGCTGCACGGCGCCTGGGCGCAGATGGTGGGCGAGCCCGGCCGCGGCGTGCGGACGATCATCGAGATGGTCGGCCACACGCGCCTGGATTGCGTGATCGGCGCCGCCGCCGGGATGCGCGCCGGGGTCGTCAACGCGATCCACCACACGAGCCACCGCAGCGCCTTCGGCAAGCACCTGATCGACCAGCCCTTGATGAGAAATGTGCTCGCCGACCTGTGCCTGGAGTCCGAGGCCTCGACGGCGCTCGCGATGCGCTTGGCGCGCGCCTACGACGAAGCCTCGAGCGACGCCCGCGAAGGCATCGACGACAGCGACGCCCAGCTGTTCAAGCGCGTGGCGACGGCGGTCGGCAAGTACTGGGCCTGCAAGCGCGCGCCGAACCACGCGTTCGAGGCGATGGAGTGCCTCGGCGGAAATGGGTATGTCGAGGAGTCGGGGATGCCGCGGCTCTACCGCGAGGCGCCGCTGGCCTCGATCTGGGAGGGCTCGGGCAACGTGATCAGCCTCGACGTGCTGCGCGCGCTCTCCCGCTCCCCCCGGTCGCTCGAGGTGTTCCTCGCAGAGGTCGAGCAGGCCCAGGGCGCCAACGCCCACCTGGATGCCCACGTGGAGCGACTGAAGGCGCAGTTCACAGACCCCGCGACGATCGAGTCCCGCGCCCGGCGCGTGGTCGAAGGCATGGCGCTTGCGCTGGAGGGCTCGCTGCTCGTGCGCGGCGCCCCCCCGGCCGTCGCCGACGCCTTCTGCGTCTCGCGCCTGAGCGGCGACGGGGGTCTGGAGTACGGCACGCTGCCGGCAGTCAGCGCCTTTCAGAGCATCATCGCCCGCAGCCGCCCTGAGCTGTAAGCGACCAAGCGACCGCGCCTACCGAACCGCCGCCTACCATTCAGGTATGGCTCAGCGCACCAATTTCCAGATCGCCCGCATCTTCGGGATCCGGGTCGGCGTCGGCATCAGCTGGTTCGTCGTGCTGTTCTTCTTCATCTTCGTGACGACGCCCTACTTCCACGAAGTGCTCGGGGGCTCGAGCACGACCGCCTACCTGGTCGCCGTCGCCTCCGTGCTGTCGTTCTTCGCCTCGCTGATCGTGCACGAGCTGGGCCATGCGCTCGTCGCCCGCCGCAACGGGCTGGGCGTCGTGGGGATCGATCTGTGGGCGTTTGGCGGAATCACGCGTATCAGTGGGCTGATCGAGGGGCCCGGCACGGAGTTTCGCGTCGCGGCCGCGGGTCCGCTGGCGACGCTGGCGGTGATCCTCGCGTGCATCGCCGCCGGTGCGCTTTTGACCGACAGCGGGCACTTCTTCGAAGTGGCGGTCGCCCGCACCGGCGTGCACGCCACGCCCGCGCTCGTGTGGCTGAGCTGGGTGGGGACGATCAACGCGCTCGTGCTGATCTTCAACCTGATCCCGGCCTTCCCCCTCGACGGTGGACAGCTCGCCCATGCCGCGATCTGGTGGCGCACCGGCGATCGCAACCGCGCCACGCGCTACACCGGGCGCGCCGGCCAGGGCTTCGCGCTGGCGCTGGGCGCGCTCGGGCTGGTGCGGCTGGCGAGCGACTCCTCGTTCGGGCTGCTCACGATGGTGCTGGCCTTCTTCCTCTACCAGGCCGCCGGCCAGGCGGTGGTGCAGGGCTCGCTCGGTCAGCGCATCCAGGGCATCACCGTGGCCGACATCATGGATCGCGAGCCCGTCACCGTCCCCGCCGGGCTGACGCTGCTCGACGCCCAGGAGCAGTTCTTCCTGCGCTACCGCTGGCCCTGGTTCGCGGTGGTCGATCCGGCGCAGCACTTCCTCGGGGTCGTGCGCGAGCAGCGCATCGACGAGGAGATCGCCGCGGGACGGCCCGCCCTGTCCGTGGTCGAGGTGCTCGAGCAGGATCTGCCGGTGAGGATCGGCGTGCAGGCGCCGCTGGAATCGTTGCTCGGCTCCGAGGGCCTCGGCCGGCTGGGGGCGATGGTCGCGGTCGACAAGGACGGCGTGCTCCAGGGCGTGGTCACGCTGGCACAGGTCCGCCAGGCGCTGCGCCCGGCCAGCGGTACATAGCCAGCGGTATATAGAGTCCCGGCCGATGCCAGCACACGACGTCCTCATCATCGGCGCGGGCCTCGCGGGCCAGCGCGCCGCCCTCGCCGCCGCACAAACCGGCGCAAGCGTGGCGATCATGAGCAAGGTTCACCCGGTGCGCTCGCACTCGGTGGCCGCCGCCGGCGGGATCAACGCGGCGATCAGCCTCGACGACGACTGGCGCTCGCACGCCTACGACACGGTCAAGGGNNGTCAAGGGCTCGGACTTCCTCGGCGATCAGGACGCGATCGAGATCATGTGCTCACAGGCGCCCAAAGAGGTCATGGACCTCGAGCACATGGGCGTGACGTTCCACCGCAACGATAAGGGCGAGATGGACCTGCGCGCCTTCGGCGGCGCGTCGATGAAGCGCACCGCGTACGTCGCCGACATCACCGGTCAGGCTCTGCTGCACGTGCTCTACGAGCAGCTGATGAAGCACCACGAGACGGTGGAGCGCTACGAGGAGTGGTTTACGACGTCGCTGCTCCAGGACGAGGACGGTCGCTGTTGCGGCGTCGTGGCACGCGACGTGCGCACCGGCCGCATGGAGGTCTTGCAAGCCAAGAACGTGATCCTCGCGTGCGGCGGCGCGGGCCAAGCGTACAAGCCCACGACGAACGGGCTGATCGTGACGGGCGACGGGATCGCGATGGCCTACCGTGCGGGCGCGCCGCTGATGGACATGGAGATGGTCCAGTATCACCCCACGTGCCTCGTCGATACGGGCATCCTGATCACCGAGGGTGCGCGCGGCGAGGGCGCGCACCTGCTGAACTCGGAGGGGGAGCGCTTCATGGAGAAATCCGCTCCCAACAAGATGGAGCTCGCATCGCGCGACGTCGTCTCGCGCGCCGAGCAGATCGAGATCAACGAGGGCCGCGGCGTCGGGCCGGGCGGCTCGGGCATCTTCCTCGATGTGACCGTCGTGCCGCGCAAGCGCACGCTCGAGGCGCTGCGAGAGATCGTCAACATCGGCAAAGACTTCGCCGGCGTGGACATCACGCGCGAGAAGATCATGATCCGCCCCGGCCAGCACTACATCATGGGCGGCGTCAAGACCGACGTCGACGGCGCGACATCCGTCGAGGGGCTGTACGCCGCCGGGGAGGTGGCCTGCGTGTCGGTGCACGGTGGCAACCGCCTCGGCGCCAACTCGCTGCTGGACACGCTGATCTTCGGCCGCCGGGCGGGCGAACACGCCGCCGCCCGCGCCGCCCACATGTCCTCGCCGTCCTTCGACGCGGGCACCCAGCTGCGCCGTGACGAGAGTGAGCTGGAGGCGATCATCGCGCGCTCGCGCGACGGCCGCCGGGTCTCTGAGATCAAGAACGAGCTCGGCGAGACGATGAACAAGCATGCCGCGGTGTTCCGCGACGAGGCCGGGCTGCAGGGCGCCCTGGAGACGATCGGGCGCTTGAAAGAGGAGACCGCCAAGGCCTGGATCGACGATCGCGGCACGGTCTTCAACCAGGACGTGCTCGGAGCGCTCGAGCTCGGCTACATGGTCGACTGCGCCGAGGCGACGGTGCTGGCGGCGATCGAGCGCAAGGAGTCCCGCGGCGCCCAGTACCGCACCGACTTCCCCGAGCGCAACGACGAGGAGTGGCTCAAGCACATCGACATCTCGCGCGGCAAGGACGGCCCGGAGATCAGCTACTCGCCAGTGACCATCACCCAGTGGCAGCCCGAGGAGAGGAAGTACTGATGCCCGCCGAAGCGCACGACAGGCCTGCAGAGCAGTTCAACATCAGGCTGCGGCGCTATGACCCGGAGTCGGGCGATGCGCCCTACTGGGACGAGCACACGATCGAGCTCGAGCCACACCGCTCGGTGCTCGAGGCGATCCTGCAGGCCAAAGACCGCTTCGACGGGTCGATCGGCGTGCGTTGCTCGTGCCGCCAGGCGATCTGCGGCTCGTGCGGGGTCCGCGTCAATGGCGAACCGGCGCTGGCCTGCCACACCCACCTCGACGCCGCCAAGGCTTCCGCCAAGGACGGCGTGATCGAGGTCGAGCCGATGGGCAACATGCCGGTGCTGAAGGATCTGATCGTCGACATGGACGCGGTGCACTGGAAGAAGATCCAGCGCGTCACGCCGTGGCTGATCGCCAAGCAGCCGGTGCCCGAGCGCGAGTACCTCGTCCCGAAAGAGTCGATGGTCGACATCACCCAGTCGAT
>PLBZ01000086.1 GCA_003134675.1 Solirubrobacterales bacterium | reverse complement strand
TAGCCGGAGACTTCGACGAGGTGGTTGACGTCGACGAGCGCGGCGAGCGTGGTCACGTCGGTCCCAGGATTGGAGGAGGTGCGCTGTGGGTGGACGTGATCACTTGGATCGATCGTTTGCGGTGACGGTCTCTAGGATGCCGCGGCGATGATGAGCCTGACGATAGAAGCCCGCGACCACGCCTCCCGTGCTCGCGCCGGAGCGCTGCATACTGCCCACGGCGATGTTCGTACCCCCGCCTTCGTGCCGCTCGCCACAAAGGCCACGGTGAAGGGCTTGCTGCCGGTGGAGGTGGCGGCGCTGGGATACGAGATGGTACTCGGCAACACCTTCCACCTGCTGCTGAATCCCGGCCCCGAGCTGATCGAGCGTTTCGGCGGTATGGGTCGCTTCATGGGTTGGGAGGGGCCGATCGTGACGGACTCCGGGGGGTTTCAGGTGTTCTCGATGGGGCATGGGACGGTGGCGGAGGAGATCAAGTCCCGCCCGTCCCGCGGCACTCGATCGAGTGCCGTGGGATGGGCGGGGCGGGCGGGATCCGATAGAGAGGGGGCGATCTTGGCGATCGAGGAGGAGGGGGTGCGCTTTCGCTCCTACGTGGACGGGCGCGAGCGTTTCCTCTCCCCCGAGGGCTCGATGGGGATGCAGGCAGCGCTGGGCTCCGATCTGGCGCTCGTGTTCGACGAGTGCACGCCGTTCCACGTCGACCGCGAGTACACGGCGCGCTCCACCGAGCGCACGCACCGTTGGCTGGAGCGCTGCTTGCGCTGGCACGCACAGCATGGGCCGCGGGAGCAGCTCGTGTACGGGATAGTGCAGGGCGGCGTGTGGGAGGATTTGCGGCGCGAATCCGCACAGACGATTGCCGAGAGTGGCTGCGAGGGCGTTGCAATCGGAGGGTCTCTTGGCGCGGAGAAGGCGCAGATGTACGAGGTTGTGGGCTACGCCACTGAGGAGCTGATGGGCGACCATGAGGGGAAGCCCAGGCACCTGCTGGGGATCGGGGAGGTGGACGACCTGATCAAGGGCGTGGAGCTGGGGATCGACACCTTCGACTGCGCGATGCCCACTCGATTGGGAAGGCATGGCACAGCGCTGATCCCCGACCCGGAGAACCGCTGGCGCGTCGATTTGACGAAGGGCCGCTGGCGCGAGTCTGACGAGCCGCTGCTGGAGGGCTGTGAGTGTCCAACCTGCGCGGGAGGCTTCTCGCGCGCCTACCTTAGCTATCTGGCGCGCGCCGGCGAGCTGACGGGAGCGCGGCTGCTGAGCACACACAACCTCGCTTTTCTCGCACGCCTGATGGCCGATCTGCGCCAGGGCATCCTCGACGGGGAGCTGAAAAGCGTGGCAGGCGCATGGCGCGCCGGGGAGTTTGCACCCAAGCGCTGATCGTTGGAGTCTATTTCGTGTTTTCTGAGACGAGCTGCTTGAGTTCGACGGCCATCTGCTGAACGTTGGAGGATACGACCTTGCGAATCATCACCTTGGTCGGTGCCGGGGCGGTGGCGATGATGACGGCGACGCTCACGACAGCGATGCTCAGCAGCACGAGGATCGCAGGCAGCAGGCGGCCGCGTCGGCGGCCGCGTCGGCTCGATGGGGCGGCCGCCGCCACGATCGGGGCTTGGTGTCGCGGAGGTCCGGGGCGAGGCCGCCGGGGAGTGACGGCATCCACGGAAGAGGCCCCCGCCCTCCGCTCGGAGCTGCGTGGCTCGATTGCCAGCAGGCTCGTCGCCGCGGTATGAGTCTCCTCCCCGCCCCCGCGCGCGGTGGGGGGCTCGCCGGGCGGGATGCCGCGCGCGCCGTCGTCGATCGCGCGTCCCATCTCGCGGGCCGTCTGGTAGCGGTCGCGCGGATCGAGCGCGAGCGCGATCGCGACCGCATCGGCCAGCTCTGGACCGACGGCGGCGACGAGCGTGTCGAGCGTGGGTGGCTCCTCCCGCTGTTGCTTGAGCGCCAGCTCGGTCAGCGAGGTGGCCTCATACGGCAGCCGTCCAGAGATCAGCTGGTAGGTGACCACCCCGAGTGCGTACAGGTCAGCGCGTGGACCGGCCTCCTCACCGCGTGCCTGCTCGGGAGCCAGATAGGCGGCGGTGCCGAGCACGGAGCCGACCTGGGTGATGCTCGACTGCTCGGTCGCCTTGGCGATGCCGAAGTCGGCCAGCTTTACCTCCCCCTCGCGTGCGCGCAGCAGGTTGCCGGGCTTGACATCACGATGGACCACACCGTGGCGATGGGCATAGTCCAAGCCCTCGCAGGCCTGCTCGATGATCGAGACAGCCTCCTCCACCTCGACCCAGCCGTCGTCGCGGAGGATCTCCGCACAGGAGGATCCCTCGATGTACTCCATCACGATGAAGTGCCGGCCGGTGGGCCCGTCCAAGCCGGAGTCGAAGATCTGCACGATGTTGGGGTGGACCAGGCGCGCTGCGGCCTGCGCCTCGCGCTGGAAGCGAGACACGAATGTGGGGTCGTCCGCGAGGTGCTCGGCGAGCAGCTTGACCGCCACCTGGCGCTCTAGGCGCAAGTCTAGGGCGAGGTGTACGGTGGACATCCCCCCGAAGCCGAGCCGGCCCTCCAGGCGGTAGCGCCCGGCGATCTTCACCTCGCTCATTTGCCGCCTTCCTGGGCGCCGCCGCCTGCTCCTGGGGTGCCCGCTCCGCCCGCAGGAGATCCGTCGGCGCCTCCGGCACCTGAGCCGCTTTCGCCGCCGATACCCGTGCCGCCACCCTGCCCGTTTTCCGTCCTGGGGGGGCTTTCGCTCCCGGGAGCGGGTGTGCCGCCTCCCGGAGTGGTTGAGGTGGGAGTCGTCGTTGTGGGGACGGTCTGCGTGGGGGTCGTGGGGGTGGTGGTGGTCGTCGTCGTGGGGGTGGTCTGGGTGCTGGTCGTCGTCGTGGGTGCGCTCGTCGAGGAGGTCGCTTGGGGATGTGGCTGCGCGCACAACGTGAGCGCGCGACGGCGGAGATTCGCGATGCCTTCGCTGAGCGTTTTGCTCAACCCCCGGTTGATTGTCGTGGGCAGCGCCGCAAAGTCCTGCTCAGTTTTGGCGAGCGCGGCTTCGGTGGCGGTGCAGCTCCCGTCGCCGTTCTGTGCCGCCTGGGCGACGGCTTCGAAGTCGCTCTGCAGCGGGCCGGCGTTGGCGGTCGGGATCAGGCCCTTGCCGGAGCTCCCGCAGGCGACGAGCAGGGCGGCGGCGGCGCCGAGCAGCCCGGCGCAAAGGAGGCGGATCAGACGATTCACGTTCATTGACCGTACTCCAGGCGCTCGGCGAGCGAGTCTGGCAAGCGCGCCGCGCGGATCGCCCCGGCGGCCCCGGCGACGTCGTAGCCGGTACGCCGGAAGGAGGCCGTGAGGTCATCGAGGTCGAGCAGCAGCCAGGAGGCGCGCGGGTCTCCATCGCGTGGCTGCCCGACGCTGCCTGGATTCAGCAGCCATTCACCGGTGCGGAGATCGAGCTCGGCGCCCTCGCGTCGGGGTTCGCCGGTGGCGAGCTCGCCCTCCTGGCGCACGAACGAGAGCGCCACGTGTGAATGACCGATCAGGCAGATGCGCTCGCCCTGGCGGTCCAGGCACAGCTCGGCGAGCAATGCCGAGAGCACGTACTCCCACACGGGATCGCGGGGGCTGGCGTGGTAGAGGCCGATCGGACCCTCCTTTCCCTGCGGGCGTAGATCGGTGAGGAAGGCGAGGTTCTCGGGTGCGATCACCTCTTGGGTCCACTGCGCCGCGAGGCTTGCCCCGCGGGAGAACTCATCGAGCGGTATCTCGCCGGTGACAGCGAGGTCGTGGTTGCCGGCCAGGCACACCGCAGCGTGCTCGCGGGCGAGCTCCACGCAGACGTCGGGGTCGGCCCCGTAGCCGACGAGGTCACCAAGGCACCACAGCTCGGACGCATCGCTGGCGGCGACCGCCTCGAGTACCGCCTCGAAGGCCTGCCGGTTGCCATGGATATCGGAGATGACCGCGACCTTCATGGCACGAAGGTCCTCCAAGACGGTTTCACTACTCCTCGACTTCTCCGGCCTCCGTTCCACCGTACTCGGGCAGGTTCTTGATGCCCTCGCGGGTGCGCCACTTGGAGTAGTTGTCCTCCATCGCGTCGATCAGCTCGCGCATGAAGCGCGGGGAGAGGTTGACGCGGGAGACAACGACGCCCGGAACCTCGTCGGACTCGACCTCGTGGTCGACGCGAGCAAAGGTGACGGTGAACTCGTAGTCGGAGTGGCTGACGTTGGCGAAGTTCGCGTATACGCCCCCCATGATCTCGGGGGAGAGATGAATGTTTATGTGGCGCTCGGCGCCTGAGTCTTGATCGTTCACGCAGCTAGTATCGCAACCGGTGAGCAAGATCGATACGAAAGCTGTCTCCAGGCCGCTTGATGGTCTGCGCGAAGCCGTGCTGTCGGTCGCGGAAGAGCTTGTGGACGGACTTGCCGACAGACGAGAGGCGATCACGCTCGAGCGCCCACCCCGCGCGGACTTCGGCGACTACTCGACAAATGCCGCATTGCTACTGGCACCGGTCGTGGGCGCTCCGCCGCGCGAGGTTGCCGAGCGTTTGGGGACGGAGCTTCAGCGACGGCTCGGTGCGAGTCTCGAGCGCTTCGAGGTGGCGGGACCAGGTTTCCTCAATCTATTTCTGGTCGATCCCTGGCTCGTCGGCTCGCTCACGGAGGTGCTCGCCGCCGGAGCTGCGTATGGGGCGGGCGCGGCTGCGACCCCCGAACGCATCCTCGTTGAGTTCGTATCGGCCAATCCGACTGGGCCGATGCACGTCGGCCACGCGCGCAACGCCGCCTATGGAGACGCGCTGGGCCGCCTGCTTGCCTTCCACGGCCACGAGGTGGAGCGCGAGTTCTACGTCAACGACGCCGGCTCGCAGGTGAGCAAGCTCGGCGAGTCGATTCTTGCGCTGGCGCGGGGCGAGCAGGTTCCCGAGGACGGCTACCGCGGCGCGTACGTGGAGCAGCTCATCCATCTGGCGGAAGGACAGTCGACGATCCCGGCTGAGCTGGGGCATGCCGCGGTGGCGGTGATGGTGGGGGCAATGCAGAAGTCGCTCGGTGCGTTCAACGTGGAGGGCTTCGATCGCTGGGCCTACGAGAGCAAGCTGCACGAGGGCGATCCAAGCCCCGTTGCGCACACGCTCCAGATCCTCGAGCGCGAGGGGCACACCTATCGCAGCGAGGGGGCGCTGTGGCTGCGCAGCACCGACTACGGCGACGACAAGGACCGCGTGCTGATTCGCTCAAACGGCGAGCACACCTACTTCGCCTCAGACATCGCCTACCACCAGGACAAGCGCGAGCGTGGCTTTCACCGCCAAATCGACGTGTGGGGGGCCGATCATCATGGCTATGTGGCGCGGATGAAGGCCGCTTATCAGGCGCTCGGCGGCGACCCTGAGCACCTGGAGCTGCTGATCATGCAGCTCGTCCATCTCGTGCGCAGCGGGGAGCGTGCGCAAATGTCCAAGCGGGCGGGGGAGTTCGTCACGCTCGATGATCTCCTCACTGAGATCGGTGTGGACGCCGCCCGCTGGTATCTCCTGGCGCGCTCCCACGAGACGACGGTCGACCTCGACCTCGACCTGGCGCGGGAGCAGTCGAGCGAGAACCCCGTCTACTACGTGCAGTACGCGCACGCCCGGATCGCCGCGGTGCTCGCCAAGACGGGGGTGCAGCGCGTACAGGGAGCGCTCGAGAGCGTGGCGGATGGAGATAGCAGCCCGGTGCCGTTGCACGCTGCCGAGCGTGAGCTGGTCAAGCAGCTGCTCGCCTTCCCCGGGGAGGTGCAGGAGGCCGCCGAGCGGCGCGCTCCGCACCGGATCACGGCTTACGCGCTGGCGCTGGCCCAGGACTTCACGGCCTTCTACCGCGACTGCCGTGTCGTCGGCGCTGAGCCTGCGATGGTCGAGTCGCTGCGCATCGCGCTATCCGTGGCGACGCAGCATACGATCGCCCGCTGCTTGGATCTGCTCGGGGTGAGCGCGCCGAGGGAGATGTAAAGGGCCGCGAGCGCGTCAGTCGAAGCGTGCGAGGTCGGCGTCCAGGCGGGCGTCGTCGGTGGAGCTGAGTGCCGGGGCATCAACCGCGTGGGTGGCTTGGTCGCGGGCGTGGCGGCGCCAGCGAGGCAAGAGGACGGCGAGCGTGGCTAGCAGTGCCAGGATCGCCGCGAGCGGGACGAGATAGACGGTGAGGTCGAAGCCACGCGCACTCGGTAGCGCGAGCACCGTCGGGCCGTACTGCCCGACAAGCGTGTGCTTGATCTGCGCTTCGGTCTGTCCTTCGTTGATCAGGCTCTGGATGAATGCACGCTCGCGGTCGGCTTGCTGGGATTGAGCGACGTCGAGCGGGATTTTGCAGGTGACGCACATCACCTGGCGCTCGATCGTCGGCAGGGAGGTGTGAGGCGTGGCGGCAGAGGCCGCTCCCACCCTGAGCGTGGCGGATGCGCTCAGGCAGAGCAGCAGGGCGATCCGTGCTCTACCGCCAGGGTTCACGAGCTCTCCGCGAGCGCGATCGCGCGATTCAGAAAGGCTTGGTCAATCTCGCCGCGCTTGAGCTTGACGATGCGGCCCTGCCGGTTGATGATGAAGCTCTCCGGCAGCTGGTCGGTGCCATATGAGCGAGCGAATGCTCCGTCGTTGTCGCGCAGGTTGGGATAGGTCAGGTGATAGTGGCGCACGAAGCGCTTTGAGTCGGGTGAGGCATCGAGATAGGTGACACCCAGCACGGTCGCGTCGTGGTGTTCCAGTTGGCTCTGGGCGCGCTCGAGCAGGGGGGCCTCGACTTGGCAGGGTTCGCACCAGGAAGCCCAAAAGTTCAGCACTACCACCTTGCCGTTGAAGGACGCAAGCGAGGCGGCGCGAGGACCGGAGAGCCTCGGCAGCGAACGAGTGGCATTGGGCGCGAGGGGGGGCTGACCTTGCGCCAGCGCCTCGTCGAGCGTGCGGCTGGGCGACTGCGCCGAGACGCCGTAGATCAGCAGTCCGATCAGGCAGGCGCCGGCGAGCGAAGCGAGGATTGGCAGTACACGACGGCTCACGGCTTCCAAGGATAGGTCTGAAGCTGCGTAATATCTGCGCCAGCGCGGCGATAGCTCAGTTGGTAGAGCGCGAGCTTCCCAAGCTCGAGGTCGCGGGTTCGACCCCCGTTCGCCGCTTGCAAAGGGAACGCAAAAATGGTTCTACCCCTATGCTGCTGCGTCGCCGATGCGTCTGGGTGGCGAGTGGCGGGAGAGCACCGCGCCCCAGTCGGCATCGTCGATCCTGCCGGGTCGCGTGCCCTGGATGAACTCCCGCAGCACTTCCGAGAGCGCGTCTGGATCCTCGAGGTGCGGGAAGTGTGCAGCGTGGGGGAGTGTCTGGAAGTGGCTGTGCGGGATCGCTTCGTGTGCTTCGCGGCCGTGCATGAGCGGAATCGTGTTGTCGCGCTCGCCCCAGACAATCATTGTCGGCATCGACTCCAGTAGATACAGACGGTCGGTGGCGCTGACGCGTTGACCGTGCACGTCGATCACGGCGCGGAGGGTCTGCAGGAACGCTTGGCGGGCGTCGGCGTTCTCCAGGGGACGCAGTGCCCTGGCGAGTGCCTGCATGTAGACGCCGAGGCGAATCTCGCGTTGGCGCAGGCGGCGCCCGGTGTCCATCAGAGTGCCGAGGAGACGCGGGTTGATGATCAGGGACAGCAGAGCGGAGATGCCGGGCAGCGCGGCGGTGCGCAGCATCGGGCTGACCTCGTGGCCGAGGCCGCCGGAGGAGATCAGCACGAGACGCTCTGTGCGTTGGGGGAACTGGTAGAAGAACTGCATCGCGACGCCCCCACCGAGTGAGTGGCCGACGATGCTCGCGCGGTCGATTCCCATCGCGGCGAGCAGGTCGCGGATGCTGGAGGCGTGCGCCCCCAGGGAGTAGTCGCCGCGGGGCGCCGCGGAGTCGCCGTGTCCGATCAGGTCGGGTGCGATCACCGTGTAGTCGCTGGCCAGGTTCAGTGCGACGGATCGCCAGTGGCTGGATGAGTTGAGCATCCCGTGGATCAGCACGACCGGCGGTCCACTGCCCGCGACCCTGTAGATCACACGGCGTCCGTGAAGCTCGATCTGCCACTCGTCAAACCGCGGTGGGAGCGTGGGCACGGACATGGGCCGCGGGTTCTCCCGCGGGCGGTCCTGGTGGTCTCCTCTGGCCTGGCTAGATGTCACTGCGGGACTCCGATGGCACCCTAGCGTTCTGGACCCGACCTCGTATTTGGCCGGCCGGCCAGTACTATCGGTGCAGCATTCACGGTGGCGATCACGGAGGTTGGAAATGGCAACGGCTGGGCGCGATATCGGAAGCGTGGAACTCACCGACAGTGAGCTCTGGCTCGATGGCCCGCCGCATGAGACCTTCAAGGAGATGCGCAGCGGATGCCCGATCCACTGGACCGAGAGCTTTGAACTGTTCCCCGAGGAGCCTGGGTTCTGGTCGGTCACAACTGCGGATGACATCCACACGGTCAGCCGCGACTGGCATACCTACTCCTCAGAACGTGGAGGCGTGCTCGTGGCCGCCGCGGGCTTCCCGCTCGAGCTCGCCCAGGCGATGTTCATTGGTATGGACCCGCCTAAGCACGACCGCCTGAAGGCTCTCTTCCAGGCTGGCTTCACGCCGAAGCGGATCGCCGCCCACGAGGATGCGATCAGGGCGATCGCGATCAGGGTCCTGGATCGGCTGGAGGGGCGGCAGACGTGCGATCTGGTGGGCGATGTCGCCCAGCCGGTGGTCGCACGGGTGATCGGCAGCTTCATGGGCATCGAGGAGCAGGACGACGCGATCTGGGCGAAACTCATGAACTCGACGCTGGGAGCCGCCGATCCGGACCTCAATCCCGATGGTTTCGAGGGCGCCGTGGAGAAAGATGTCCCCGAGATATTCGAGCGCTGCCGCAAGCTGATCGCCGAGCGCCAGGAGCATCCCACCGACGATCTGACCGGCGTGCTCGTGCACGCCGAGATCGATGGGGAGAAGCTCGAGGAACACGAGATCGTGATGGGCTTCTTCCTGCTGATGGCCGCCGGCAACGACTCAACGAAGGCGACCTACTGCAGCGGGATGCGAGCGTTGATGGAAAACCCAGACCAACTGCAACTGCTGCTCGACGATCCGTCGTTGATCGGAAGTGCGGTCGAGGAGTCGCTGCGGATGTTCCCCGCGTTCGCGCACTTCCGCCGCACTGCCACCTGCGACACCGAGTTGCACGGGCAAAAGATCAAAGAGGGCGAGAAGGTGGTGATGTGGTACGCCTCCTCAAACCGCGATGAGACGCGCTTCCAGGACCCCGACCGCTTCGACGTGAGACGCACCACCGAGCACCAGGCCTTCGGCGCCGGTGGTCGGCACTTCTGCCTCGGCACGGCCCTGGCCCGGCTGGAGCTGCGCATCCTGTTCGAGGAGACACTCAAGCGCTATCCGAAGATCGAGCTCGCGGGCAAGCCGGCGTTCGTCGAATCGCTGTTCATCAACCAATTGAAGACGCTGCCCGTGCGGCTGTCGCCTTAGCGGCTACCCGCCGCCGTAGGAGACGACCAGGTCGGTCGCCACGCCCACGAGAAAGCCTGCGGCGATCAGGTACAGACCGAAGGTGCGGTATCCGTAGCGGCGCATCCCCATCCAGATCTCGCCGATCACGTAGAGCACCGCACCGCCGGCAAGCGCATAGAACATCAGCTCTAGCGGTTCTGAGTTGACCTGGTAGCCGACGATCGTGCCGAGGAAAGTGGGGCCGCCGCCGATCAGTCCGGCGAGTCCCAGCCATTTCCAGGACGGCCTTACTTCGCCCAGTGGGCCGACAATGCCGAAGCCCTCAGTCGCGTTGTGCAATCCGAAGCCGATGATCAGCACCGTCGCCAGGCCGATCGCGCCGGCTTTGGCCGAGACGCCGATTGCGAGACCCTCGGCGAAGTTGTGCAGGCCAATCGCAACCGCGATCACCATGCCCGTTTGTAGCGCCCGCTGCCGGGCGTCCTCAGCGCCCTCCTGCGGGTGGGCGATCTCTCGCGGAGAGAGCATGGCCCCAGCCTCGCCACCGGCGAGCGGAGCAGGCATGGCTCGACGTCTGCGCAGCCTCCGCTCTACCGCCGAGATGCCCGCGGTCCCGACCGTGAAGCCGACCGCGAGCAGGGCGAACAGGCCGAGCACGTGACCGAAACCGGTCGTGTGGGCCTTGTAGTGAGCGACGGTTGTTTCGAGGATCTGCTCACCGTGCTTGGTGACGTCCATGAAGATGAACGCCAGAATCCCCACCGAGAACATCGCCAGGCCGACTCGCAGACGATCGTCGAGGAGCTTCACTCGGCCCAACGGCAGGCCGAGGAAGATTGTAAAGCCGGCGATCGCGCCCAGCGCGACTGTCTCGAGGAAGCTCATTGGGCCTTTGGTTGGTTCATCCTACTTAGGTGAGCCTAAGTTTCTACCACGAAGGTCGGGATTGTGCGCCTCGGAGCGATGCCGCCGCTCCGCCGCCGCCGTTTCCGGGAGAATGGGTCGATGCATGTAACAGCGAAGGCCGACTACGCGGTGCGCGCGGTCATCGAGCTGGTCGGGAGCAAGCAGGATTCGCCGCGCAAGGTGGACGATGTCGCGCAGGCGCAGGGTATCCCCGTCTCGTTTCTCGAGAACATCCTCACGCAGCTGCGCTCCGCCGGGATCGTGCGCAGCCAGCGCGGTCCCGAAGGCGGCTACTGGCTGGCCCAACCCGCCGAGGAGGTCAACCTCGCGCAGATCATTCGCGCCGTCGAGGGACCGCTGGTTGGCGTGCGCGGTCAGCGGCCTGAGGAGATCGAGTACGTCGGCTCGGCCGAGATGCTCCAGCAGGTCTGGATCGCGCTGCGTTCGAACCTGCGCAAAGTGCTCGAGCACGTAACCGTCGCCGATGTGTCTTCCGGGAAGCTCCCGAAAGATGTCGTCGCTCTCACTAAGGGCGACGAGGCCTGGGAAACCCGCTAAGCCGCGAAGACGCGCGGCTCAGGGAGGCGCACCGGGAGGATCTGGCCCTCGTGTAGCTCCAGCTCGTGCGCGGCCGCGCGGGTGACCTGCGCCCAGATGCCGCGGCCGTCGGGCAGGGTCAGCTCGACACGGACCTCGAAGCCGAGGTGGACGACGCGCTTGACGAGCGCCTCTGTGGCGCTGCCGTCGGAATTAAAGTCCCACCCACCCAGGATCTGCACGTCGTGCGGGCGCACGAACGCGTCGCCGAGGCGGTTGACGGGGCCGATGAAGGACATCACGAACTCGTTGCTCGGCGACTCGTAGAGCTCGCGCGGAGTCCCGGCCTGCTCGACTTTGCCGGCGTTCATCACGACGATCTGCTCGGCGACCTCCATCGCCTCCTCCTGATCGTGGGTGACAAAGATTGTGGTTACGTGGATCTCCTCATGAAGACGACGTAGCCATGCCCGCAACTCGCTACGCACTTGAGCGTCGAGCGCGCCAAAAGGCTCATCTAAGAGCAGCACGTCCGGTCGTGGCGCGAGCGCTCGGGCAAGGGCCATCCTCTGCAGTTGTCCGCCTGAGAGCTGAGAGGGGTAGCGCTCGGCCAGTCCGTCTAGTCGCACGAGTCCGAGCAGCTCGTGCACCCTCGCTTTGATCTCGGCCCTTGGTCGCTTGCGCACTGTCAACCCAAAGGCGACGTTGTCCTGCACCGTCATGTGCTTGAACGGCGCGTAGTGCTGGAAGACGAANNAGCGTCGACTTGCCGCTGCCGCTCGGCCCCAGCAGCGCCGTGAGCGCGCCGTCGCCGACCGTGACCGACACGTCGTCGAGTGCGGCGAACGTGCCGAAGCGCTTGCTGACGTTGTGCGCCTCGATCGCCATCATACGGCCGTATCCGCGCGCGTGCGGCGCGTAAGCAGGTTCATCAGGATGAGCGTCGCAAATGCCAACAGCGCGAGCACGACAGCGGCCGCGTAGGCACCTGTGATGTCGAAGTTCTCAAAGCGCGCCTGGACATACAGGGGCAGCGTCTGCGTTTCGCCCTCGATCCGGCCTGAGACGATGCTCACGGCGCCGAACTCGCCGAGCGCGCGCGCCGTGCTCAGCACGACGCCGTAGACGACACCCCACCTGATCCCCGGCAGTGTGATCCGCCAGAACGTCTGCCAGCCGCTCGCGCCGAGTGTCGAGGCGGCCTGCTCGGCATCGGTGCCGAGCTCGCGCAGGACGGGAATCGTCTCGCGTGCGACGAACGGCAGCGAGACGATTGCCGTGGCGATCACCATGCCTGGCACCGAGAAGATCACCTGGATCCCGTGCCCGATCAGCCAGTCGCCGAACCAACCGGTCTTGCCGTACACGAGCACCAGCGCCAGCCCGACGACCACCGGCGAGATCGCGAACGGCAGGTCCACCAGCATTCCCAGCAGCGCCCTGCCCCTGAACTTGCCCCGCTCCAACAGCAGCGCCATACCGACTCCGAACGCCGTGTTCAACGGCACCGCGATCGCGACGATCTCGATCGACAGCCAGAACGCGTGCACCGCATTGGGCGCGGTCACCGCGTCCCACACCGGGGCGATCCCTCCTTCGAACGTGCGGTAGAAGATCATCGCCACCGGCCCGACCAGCAGCAGCGCCAGATATCCGAGTGCCACGGTCCGCACGCCCAGCTTGCTAAAGGACATGTCTGGACCTCCACTGCGACACGAGCGTCAGGGCGCCCAGCACGACCAGCGCCGCCAGCAGCAGCACGACCGACACGGCCGCCGCCGCCGGCAGGTTTTCGTTCTGGATCTGTCCGAACACGTAGACCGAGCCGACCTCCGTCTTGAACGGCAGGTTGCCGGTGATCAGCACGAGCGAGCCGAACTCGCCGACCGCGCGGGCGAAGCTGAGCGCGACGCCGGAGATGATGGCCGGCGCGAGGCTCGGCAGCACGATCCGGCGCAGCACCGTCAGCGGCCGGGCGCCGAGCGACTCGGCTGCTTCCTCCATCGACACGTCGAGCTCGTGCAGCACCGGCTGAACGGAGCGAACGACGAACGGCAGCGTCACGAACAACAGCGCCAGAGCGATCGCCGTGCGCGTGAACGCGACATCGATGCCGACCGGGCTGCCTTTACCGTAGAGGGCGAGCAGCACGACGCCGGCGACGATCGTCGGCAGCGCGAACGGCAGATCGATCAGCGCGCCCACGACCTTCTTGCCTGGAAGCTCGTCGCGCACGAGCACCCACGCGATCAGCGTCCCGAAGACAGCGTTGATGACGACCACGATCGCCGAGATGACCAGCGTCAGCTTGATCGCGGCGACGGCCTCCGGATTGGAGATCTCGCGCCAGAACGCGCTCGTCCCCCCGGTGCTCGACTTCGCCAGCAGCGCCGCGATCGGCAGCAGCACGAGCGCCGACAGATAGATGCCCAGCAGGCCCTTGCCGAGCACGCTCCCGCCGCGCGCGGTGAGCCGAGGCCCGCCCGCCCGAGCGCGACGTCTAAGAGTCAGAGAGGCTGCGCCGCTATTTGGCAGTGGATACCCCCAGTGACTGCTCGATCTTCGTAACGATCCCCGTTTCCGGTTCGAAGAATTCCTTCGTCACCTTCTTCCAGCCGCCGAGCGTGTCGATTGTGAATAGGCCCGTGGGCGTCGGGAACTTCTTGGTGTCGACTAGGCCAGGGAGAACCGGGCGATAGCCCTTTTCTGCCCAGATCGCTTGCCCCGCCGAAGAGAGTAGATAGCTGACGAACTTCTGGGCCTCGACGTTGTTTGACTTGCTGAGGACCGCGATCGGGTTCTGGATCAGGATCGTGTCCTTGGGGATCACGTATTCGATTGCCTGACCCTTCTTCTGGTCGGCGATCGCCTCGTTCTCATAGTCGATCAGCGCGTCGCCGCGACCGGCGAGGAACGTCTGCAGCGCGTTGCGGGCCGAGCTGTCCTGGCTGACGACGTTGTGGAACAGGGCCTTCAGATATTCCTGGGCCTGTGCAGGCGTCTTGCCTTCCTTCAGCTGGGCGCCGTAGGCGGCCATGATGTTCCAGCGCGCACTGCCCGACGTGAACGGGTTTGGCGTCAGCACCTGCACGCCCGGTTTGACGAGGTCCGCCCAGCCGGTGATGTGCTTGGGG
>PLBZ01000073.1 GCA_003134675.1 Solirubrobacterales bacterium | reverse complement strand
ATGTCCCCCGCAGCCAGTGGTACCCTGGATCCATGGCCACGACCAAGAAGCGTACGACTACGGCTAAGTCCGTCTCCCGGGCTAACGGCCGTTCCGCCTCGAACGGTATTCCGCCGATCAGGGGCAAAGCCCGTCGGGAAGCGATCGAGGCGCTGATCGAGCGGACCACGAAAGACCAGGGGTTCAGCCCTGAGGTGGCGGAGTCGTTCAAGGACGACGCTTGGGGTAAGCGTCTCATCGATCCGTGAGCCTGCCGGCCGACCGGATCTATCTGTTCGACACATCGATCTGGAACTACACGAAGCATCCGTTGATCGCTCCCGACTGGGAAGCGGCGCTGCGAAAAAACCAGCTGGCCGTCTCGCCAATTGTGAGCTTTGAGGTTCTCTACGGCGCCCAGAGCCAGGCTGACTTCGAGGAGCTCGAAAGGCAACTGGATGCGTTGCGCCAGGCGCCGCTGACGCAGGGAATCGTCCGTGACGCCCGGCGCGCGCTGCATACGCTCTCGGCGACGGGCCAGCACCGGCTGCCGTTCCAGGACGTGCTGATCGCCGCCACCGCCGCGCAGAAGCACGCGGGTGTGCTGCACTACGACGGGCATTTCGACACGCTGAGCAAAGTCCTGGGCTTTGAAAGCCGCTGGGCCGCATCCCCCGGCTCGCTGTAGCCAGGGGGCTCAGCGGCCGATTCTGATCCGGCCTCGCTTTGCGACCGGCGATCTTCCGACTTCTATGACGCGCGAGTGGATGGGCACGCCGATCGACGCTCAATATGCCAGATACAGGGAGGGTAGGTCTCGATCTGGGCCTCTCCCTCAGCGAGCTTCCCTAGGTGTGGTGCGAGGAAGCGCTGGGCGACTGCACCAGTCAGGAGCGCTACGAATCCAATCCCAAAAAGCATGATGGTGATCGCCAGGATCCGGCCGGCGTCCGTGTGGGGGTAGATGTCGTTGGCCCCCACAGTTGTCGCTGTCGCGCTCGCCCACCACACGCCGTCCCAGAGCGAGATGTGAACCCCGGTGTGGTTGTTCTCAAGGGCGTGAAAGGCTGCGCCACCGCCGAGGATGACCAGCACGGTCAGAACCGCCGCGAACCGGAGCCCGTTGCTCCTATGTCAAGCGAAGCACGGAAATTGCGAGGAAGTGTCCCGCTCGCCATTGAGTAAGTAACTCTGGATCCGATGCATTAGCAGTGCGTCTGCGGAGACGCTTGCCTGATTCTCCTGCTCCTCGGTGACGGCTACCTGCCCGGTCGTCAGGTGGGCTTGTGCGCCAGGAAAAGGTAGCGGTTGAGACTGAGGAAGTAGTTGGGGCCGAGTTCGGTTAGGTCTTGTGCCCATGCTGTGGCTTCGGCCTCGCTCACGCCGTTGCGATCTCCTACGAACGTGGCGATCAGCTCAAGCATTCCGGCGCTGTAGGTGTTGGGGTCATAGCCGGCGTTGAACAACGGCACGATTTGGCGGTCGGTGACTTCCAGTCCAGCATCGCGCAGCAGCCGTGTGAGCGTACGCGGCAGGTGAGGGTGAACGAGGTGCTCCTCCCACGCGGCGAGCACCCGATCCATGCGCTCGTTGTTGCTCGAAGCCCATACGATCGAGTCCCAGTCGGTGTCAAGCACGAGCGCCCGGCCTCCCGGGCGCAGCACCCGCCCTAGCTCCAGCAGTGCGGCGGGAACATCATCGACGTACTCGTAGACCTGTGTGCAGACTGCGACGTCGAAGCTCGCGTCCGCATAGGGGAGCGTGTGCGCGCCAGCTTCTTGGTACTCGATCGGGCCGCTGCCAGCTGGTGGTCTGCGCGCCCTGGCGAGGGCAAGCATGTTCTCGCTGACGTCCACCCCGCAGATCCGCCCGCTCCTCCCGACAGCAACGGCCATTTCGCACGCGAGTAGACCAGGACCCGAGCCGATGTCGATCGCGCGCTCGCCGGGCTGGAGCGCGAGTGCCCGCAGGATCGTTTGGCGCTGTTCGATGACATCGGGCGTGGTGTAGATCCTCTCCACGCGCCGGGAGGCGTCCTCGTCGAATTGCAGTGTGGCGCTCATAGTTCGCCTTCGGTTGGTGAATGGCTCACTCTTTCAGAACGCCAGGGTACACCTGATGCTCGATCCCGTCCCACCCCCGGCGTAGCCTTGGCGGGGTTGGTTCGGAGGCCCCTCGAGAAGCGGCACAGAAACCACCGATATTCCGCGGACTCGACATGCCGTACGATGTTGCAGCGCCTTGAATAGCGCCGGTTGATGGCGCTATACTGTGGCTACTATGGCAGTCGATACGGCGACGATTCGTGTAGCTCGCGGCACTCGCGATCTGCTGGCCGAGCAGGCTCGCGCTCGGGGCATGTCGCTGGCGGCGCTGCTGGCGGAGATAGCACGCGAGCAGGAGCTCGAGGCGATATTCGAGTCCGAGCGGCAGGCCACTCTCGCTGATGCTCAGAACCCGGCTGCGCTGGAGGAGATGCGCCTGTGGGAGACGACGCTCGAAGATGGCATCGACTGAGACGACGCCTATCCGAGGCGAGGTGTGGCTGGTTGCATTCGGTGCCGCGCGGCGCGGTGAGCCGGATAGGAACCGACCGGCGATCATCGTTTCGGCGGACCATCTCAGCCGGGGCACCGTGACCGACCTGACAGCGGTGGTGCCGCTTTCCAGCACGCTCGCGCCCTCGGCACTGCGCCCCGAGGTTTCCGCTGCGGCAGGCGTGGAGCGACCAAGCCGCGCCATCTGTCGCGCAGTAAGGGGGGTTGCGGCAAGTCGCGTGCTGCGCAGACTGGGAGCGCTGGAGTCACGAACTCTGGGTGAGGTCGAGCGTGCACTTGCTCTGATCCTTGGCATTGACGCATGAGCCTCGGCGAAATCGCCGCGATCGCCCTTGCGGGGCTTGCGGCGGGCACGATCAACACCGTGGTTGGCAGCGGGACGTTGATCACCTTTCCGGTGCTGCTCGCCTTCGGCTACGCCCCGGTCATGGCCAATGTGTCCAACACCGTTGGGCTGGTCCCGGGATCGGTCTCCGGCGCCATCGGTTATCGACGCGAGCTCGCCGGTCAGCGGCGGCGTGCGATACGGCTGGGCATGATGTCGGTGCTCGGCGGTATTACTGGTGCCGTATTGCTGCTCATACTGCCTGCTTCGGTCTTCAAGGCAGTCGTCCCGCTGTTCATCGCCATCGCACTCGCCTTGGTAATCCTGCAGCCGCGTCTGAAACAGTTGCTTGCCGAGCGCGAGATCGATGCGGTGCACGAGAGTGGCGTCGCGGTGGCGCTCGCTGTGTATCTGACTGGCGTGTACGGCGGCTACTTCGGGGCCGCTCAGGGGATCCTGCTGCTCGGGATCCTCGGTGTGACGCTATCGCAGGATCTGCACCGCACGAACGCCTTGAAGAACGTCCTCGCCGGCCTGACCAACGGCGTGGCGGCCGCGTATTTCATGTTCGCCGCACACGTGGATTGGGGCCCCGCTGGCATCATTGCCGGCGCCTCGATCGTTGGCGCTCAGCTCGGGGCGCGCTACGGGCGACGGCTGCCATCAGCGGCGCTGCGAGCGCTGATCGTGGTGGTCGGCGTCTCCGCGATCCTTCGCCTGCTAATCGCGTGAGCGGGGATAGCCCTCGGTTAGGGAAAAGTTGCTCGGCAGATCTTCGGGACGTTTGATTCGTTGGTGAACACGGGTGCCATGACGCTGCCCGGTGTCGATGAGTGGGGATGGCCGAGCAGGTGACCCATCTCGTGGATCACCGTCAGGCAGAGCATGTTCCAGTCGCTGTTCATGGCGTTGCGGGTTGGCCATTGCCAGCGGGCTAGTGAGATTGTGCATTGTGAGTAGGTGGCGGCCGGTGCTTGAAGGTTGTTCTGACCGAGTGACGAGTTGAACGTGACCCAGCCGTCGGTCGTCCGGTCGAGGCCGGTGGGGAGGGGCAAATCGGCGAGAACTGCGATCTGACCGCCACAGGGCACGGCGCCCCAGTAGCGCTTTGCGATGGCGGTGGCCACCAATACAGGGTCGCGGCTGGCGAGCTTGGCAAACCCTAGCCGTCGGGCAGAGGCTTGGCGGTGCGTCGTCCTTGAGGGGTGACGATGGCGCGCTCGCTTGTCACGAGCGTCCGCCGATGTGGGGAGCAGAAGCGCTGTTGCCAGGATGACGGTGAGCAGGAAACGAGCCATGCTTTACATGCTGAGGCGAGTCGCAGCTTGGTTCTTCCTCCCCTGAGGGTGATCTTGGGAGGAGGGACGGGGGAGCGTAGGGTGAGAGGAAACTCACCCTACGTCGTCTTTTTGCCGATGAAGACATACGCGCTAGCTCGCGATCCAACCCTGTGTCACCCCAAACCCCAATCACTGTTGTCCTCGCCCATTTCGACGATCTCCTGGCCAGAGGGCTACATGAGCTGATCGAGAGCGATCAAAGCCTTTCGATCGTCGCCGCCGATGTTGACCATGGGCGAATCGGTGTTGTTCTACGTGCTCACCGTCCAGATGTGGCGATCCTCGACCTTGGCACCCTGGCTAAGCTGGCCGAGGTCCGAGAGCTCAGCGGCCGGCACCCGGCCACTCGATTGGTCCTACTTGCAAACGACCCTTCGATTGCTGAGTGTGCCCAGCTACTGGCATTCGGAGCAAGCGCTTGTCTGCCGAAGGACACTCAGTCGCGCGACGTGCTCAACGCGATCCACCTCGCGTCACGGGGGCTTCAGGTGATTCCGCGGGTCACGTCTAACACGGGTGGCGGTCTGGTCGCTGCAGGACATCTGTTGACCCCGCGCGAGGCTGAAGTGCTTCCCCTGCTCCAGCAGGGTCGCTCGAACGCCCAGATAGCCATCGCCTTGCAGGTGGGGGTCGAGACGGTTCGTACCCACGCGCGCAACATCTACCGCAAGGTGGGCGTCTCCTCCCGCCGCGAGCTCGCCGCGCGACCTATGCCTGAGCTGGCGCCGCAGTCCGACAGGGCTGTGTCCTCGCCACTACGCCGGGCCACGACGCCCCTGAGGCGACCTCGGCGCGGACATGGCGCACGCGACATACGTTGAGTTGCTTGCGTTTGGCTAACGCTGAGGCGGCGAACTGTCGGTCTACAAAGAGGTCGAAGAGACCGGGGAGCCATCCCCTTCTATCGCGGTGCTTGACGCCGCAGTGAGGAGATGCCATGGAAAGAGGCGTCCCATCGATGCACGAGTCGCTTCTCAGCGACTCCCTCGCAGTGATCTGGCGTCCCGTTCTGAGGGCCGGCGGCAAGCTATTTCGAGCAGGGCTTCTTGTGCTTGGGTTGCTATCTACCCTTCTGTTCGCGAGCAGCGCTCTGGGCGCCCCCGCGACGGTGGGCCTGGGAACGGCGGCCAGTTTCTCAGTGCTGGGTGGCTCGACGGTGACCAACACCGGACCCACGACGATGTTCGGCGACCTGGGGTTGAGCCCCGGTTCATCGGTGACCGGCGCCCCGCACGTACTCGGGCAGACGCACGTCGATGATGCGGTTGCGATCGGGGCGAAGAACGCCCTCACCACCGGCTACAACGACGCTGCTTCCCGTCCGACCAATGGTTCGGCGGGAACCGACCTGGCCGGTCAGACCTTCTCGCCGGGCGTTCGCACTGCCAGCAGCTCGTTGCTGCTGTCATCGGGAAGTGTCACGCTCAACGCCCAGGGTAACCCCAACGCTGTGTTCATCTTTCAGATCGGCTCCACGCTGATCACCGGCTCGAATACCAGCGTCCAGCTGACGGGCGGCGCGCAGGCGTGCAACGTCTTCTGGCAGGTCGGCTCCTCAGCGACGCTGGGGACGGGCACGCGCTTCGTCGGCACGGTCATGGCCTCGGCGAGCATCTCCGCGAATACCGCCGCCACCATCCATGGCAGGCTGCTGGCGAGAACCGGTGCGGTGACCTTGGACACCAACACCATTACCACGTCCAACTGCGCCTCCAGCGCCGGTGGCGGTGGCGGTGGCGGAGGCGCCACTGGCGGTGGCGGTACGGAAACGACCACGCCCGCCGAAGCGATCAAGCTCGCGGAAGCGACCAAGCTTGCAGAAGCTGTCGGCTCGGGTGCCATCCCTGGTACGACGACGACCCCGCTACCGCCGATCGGGTCGAGGACCGTGGGCAAACACGGCAAACACACGACCTCGCGTAGGCACCGCCGCCAAGTCTCGCGGCACCGTTCGCCCGCGCGGCCGGCCCTTCCGCACAGGCGGGCCTCATTCACAGGCTGAGCGTCGGGCTGGCGGTGTGCCTGCTCGGCGTCACGGCAGGTTCAGCGTTCGGCGCCGGTACTCCGGCCCGCGTGCGAGCGACTCAGCAGCTTGCTGTGCTGCTGAGCGCACACGGTGCACACCAAGAGCCCGAAGCCGGGTCTCCGCAGACCGAGGTTGTGCCCTCCCGTCGGCCAATCACCGGTGAGCGGACCACGCTGCCTGTAACCGGGAGCCTGACCGGTGCCGACGGGATACGGTGGCTGCAGGTGATGCTGCCTGGTCGCCCCAATTCATCGACTGACTGGATCGCCCAGCAGGGCACCCGCAAGCTCATGACCGCTTGGCACATCGTGGTCGACCTCGCTGCACGCCGGGTGAGCGTCTATCGCGATGGCCGTAAGCTGAGAGCCTTCCAAGCGGTGGTGGGCAAGTCCTCGACGCTGACGCCCACTGGCGAATTCTTCGTCGAGGAGACGCTGAAGATGCCGGCTGGCGAGGCCGGAGGACCGTTTGCGCTGGCTCTCAGCGCCCGCTCAGATGCGCTACAGGAATTCGAAGGTGGCCCGGGCCAGATCGCTATCCATGGACGCAACAACCTTGGAGGAACGCTCGGTGCAGCTGAATCGCACGGTTGTATCCGGGTCGCTACAGCGAGCATCGAATGGCTGGCCGCCCGCATCGGCCCAGGGACACCGACGACGATCTACGGGTAGTCGCGTGTTGGCACTGACTCCAGCTCCTCGGTGAGCACGCGCTCGATAAAGGGTCCGAGCAGGGTGGTTACCGAGGCGGCCGTCATCCCGGTGGGCCCGGCGGGGAGCGCCGCGTAGCTGATCGCGAGGCGCACGAGGCACTCGGCCAAGAGCCTCGCGTCGGCAGGGTTTACCGTCGACCACCCGGAGAGGATGATTGCTGAGAGGCGCTTCGTTGCACCGGCGACCACGGGCTCGCCCTGCGTCGTCACCAGCGCCAGCAGGCTGTAGGCCTCATCGCCGGTGAGCAGCGTGCGCACTAGCGGGTCCTCCGCGGCCGCCGTCAGGAACACATTGAACGCAGCCGACAGCGCCGTGGCCGGATCATTGAGGTGTTCCCGCACCGCCACTTCGACGGCCTCGAGGAAACGGTCGACCTCGCGCATCACAAAGGCCTGTGCGAACTCGTCCCTGGAGCCGAACTCCTTATATAGGGTCTGGCGGCTCACGCCCGCGGCCGTGGCGATGTCGCTCATCGTGATCTGTGCCCAGCCTCTGCGTTCTAGCTCGTCGCGGGCGGCGTCCAGCAGGGTGTTGCGCAGTAGCTCGTGGGCGGCCTCCGCGTAAGGGGTTCGCTCGAGTGTCGCCATCGGGCCTTCAGCCCTCGGCCGGCTCGAAGTCGACCTTGTCGCACACGCCGCAGTCCGGGCAGGCCCAATCGTCGGGGACCTCGCTGAAGGGCGTGCCGGGTGGGAAGCCCTCGCGCGCATGGCCGGCCTGCTCGTCGTACACGTAGCCGCACCCGGGGCAGCGCCAGCGGCTCATCGCGAGCTCTCCCGCTCCGCGGCCTTCGCGGGGGCGCCATAGCGCGCCAGCATCCGCCGGCGGGCGCGCGGATTGATGTTGGCGCGCGTCACCTCGTGGCTGTAGTGGGCGAGCAGGCGACGGTCCATGATCCGCCGCCACAGCGGTGGGATCGTGGCGATCAGGATCATGCCGGCATAGCCCGTTGGCAACTGCGGAGCCTCGTCGACGTGGCGCAGCGCCTGGTAGCGGCGCACAGGGTTGGCGTGGTGGTCGGAGTGGCGCTGCAGGTGGTAGAGCAAAACGTTTGAGACCACGTTGTTGCTGTTCCAGCTGTGTTCGGGTGCGGTGCGCTCGTAGCGGCCGTCCTCGCGGCGCTGGCGCAGCAGGCCGTAGTGCTCGAGGTAGTTGACGACCTCCAGCAGCGAGAAGCCGACGACCGCCTGGATCAGCAGATAGGGGAGCACGACCGGCCCGAACACGGCGACCAGTGCGACCGCCAGCACGAGCGACATCGCCCATGCGTTCAGGATGTCGTTGCGGATCGTCCAGGGTCCGCGCCCTGTGCGCTGTAGGCGCGTGCGCTCGAGCCCCCAGGCCGAGCGCAGGCTGCCGAACACCGTGCGCGGCCAGAACGCGTAGAAGCTCTCCCCCAGACGCGCGCTGGCTGGGTCCTCGGGTGTGGCCACGCGCACGTGGTGGCCGCGGTTGTGCTCGATGAAGAAGTGGCCGTAGCCTGTCTGGGCGAGCGCGACTCGGCTGAGCCAGCGCTCGTAGCTTGTGCGCTTGTGGCCGAGCTCGTGGGCCGTGTTGATCGCGATGCCCGAGACCATCGCGACTGTCAGCGCCAGCCCGATCGATTCGACCGTTGACAGGCCGCCGTGCGACCACATCCAGCAGGCGAACACCAGGCTGGCGTATTGGATCGGAAGGTACAGGTAGATGACCCAGCGGTAGTAGCGGTCCTGTTCGAGCCACTTGATCACGCTGTCGGGTGGGTTGCTGGGATCCAGGCCGCCGAGAATGTCCAGCAGCGGGAAGATGCCGAAGATGAGCACCGGGCCGTAGAACCAGAACACGCCGAGTCCGGTCAGTTCGACCATCATCCAGGAGGAAAACGGCAGTAGCGGCACGATCAGGGCGAGCAGCCAGGCGTAGCGCTTGTGGTCGCGCCAATGTGCTCGGGGTTCTACAGCGGGGTGCTCGCTCGCGATCGAGGCCATTGGCCGGCGTCTCCTCGTGTCAGCTTGTGGACTATGTGTACGTAAACTATACAAAAGGCCATCTTCTGTCAACTACGATGACATATAGGCACACACTGTCCCAGCAGCAGCTCCGCAGGGGTGGGATTCAGGAGTGAGTCGCGGGCGCTAGCCCAGCGCGGACAGCACGGCTGCGGTCGCCTGCTCGACGTCCATGTCGGGCGTGAGCTCGAGCTCGGGTGCGGGCGGGGGTTCATAGGGAGCATCCACGCCAGTCAGCCCGCTGAGGTGCCCACTGCGGGCGCGCGCATAGAGGCCCTTGGGGTCGCGGCGAGCGCACTCCTCTGCAGGGGTGTTGACGAAAACCTCCATGAACGGGAGCCCGTCGTGTTCGTGCAGTGCGCGGACTTTTTCCCGGCAGTCGGAGTAGGGCGAGACGAGCGCGACGAGCGCGACGGTGCCCGCGTCGGCGAACAGACGCGCCATTTCCCCGACGCGCCCGACGTTCGTCTCGCGGTCGCTCTTGCTGAAGCCGAGGTCGCTACACATTCCGTGGCGCAGGTTGTCCCCGTCGAGCCGGTAGGCGCAGCGTCCGGCATCGATCAGGCGCGCCTCGACCGCGGTGGCGATCGTCGTCTTGCCGGCGCCGGGGAGGCCGGTGAACCAAACGGTCGCGCCCTGCTGGCCCAGCGCCTGCCAGCGCCGCGCGCGATCTACTGTGGCCTCCTGCCAGATCACGTTCCCGTTCATTGGTCGCATCCCCCTCGTGGCCGGCGAAGGCCGGCGCCGATCACCTGCATGGACTCCTCGTTGGCGACGCTCACAACTACATTGAAGGCGATTTGCCAGCGATTAACGTAAGAATAAACGCCACTAACATAAGAAGCACCGGTCGGCGAGCATGGGCGTGCTCAGCC
Source organism: Solirubrobacterales bacterium (assembly GCA_003134675.1). Classification (GTDB taxonomy): domain Bacteria; phylum Actinomycetota; class Thermoleophilia; order Solirubrobacterales; family Solirubrobacteraceae; genus Palsa-744. The sequence continues at coordinate 9,889 of PLBZ01000073.1, read as the reverse complement.
GTCGGCGAAGGGTGCGATCGGCACGCCGTGATCGCGCTCGCGCATCCCCAGCTCATAGACCGCGCCATGAGGGGTGTGCAGCGTGCGCGAAGGATTGCCCGGCTTGCGCACGTCTAGCTCGAGTGCCGCGATAGAGGAGTTCGCCACGTCGTGCTCGCCGCCNNGTCTCGGCCACGAGCAGTCCCCGTGCGCCCAGACCACCGATGCGGTGGCGCTGTCCCTCGAGCGATAGCGCGCCGTTGGCCACCCAGGGCGTCAGCCGTCCCGCCACGCGCAGGCGGCCGACGGCGACGTCCAGCCACGCCTCGGGCGCCTCTGGGAAGCCCACCCCGTGCAGCCAGATCCAGCGCTCGGCGTGCTCGGCGCCCCAGTTGTGACCCACCATCCCCGGCCAGTCGCGCAGCTCGATCGGCTCCCGTCCGTCGAGCTCGAGCGTTCCGTTGAAGCGTGCCGCGGGCAGTGGGCTCGAGAGCTTGGTGCGCGGCAGCGGCGCGCGGTACATCCAGGTCCTGGGGAGATGGCGGAGCTCGGGCTCGGGCGAGGCGAAGCGCAGCGACCAGCTCGCCTCGCCGCATCTTCCCTGAGCATCCACGGGGGTCATCTGCGAGTCGCCTACCGTGATCCAGCCTCCGGTGGGTGCGTGCAGATCGTTGGTGGTGAGCTTGGCCATGAACGGCCGTCCACGGGTTGCGTCGAAGACCGTGCACCACACCGAGCCGCGCGGTGGCTGGCGTGGACGCTTGTGCACGGTGTGGCGGATCCAGACGCTCACCGGTTGTACCGGTGAGACGGCGCGCAGGTAGAAGGACTCGTACATCCCCGCGCGCCAGGGTGCTCCGGGAAAGACCGCACTGGCTGACATCCTCTGATCCTAACCCGTGCACGAAACTGCGAGGATCGGGGCGTGAAGAACTGTGAGCCGCTCGTCGAGCTGCCCCATGCGCTGACAGATCCCCGGCTCTGCCCGGACGCCCGCTTCGTGATGGGGATCGACGGCGGCGCGACGAAGACGCTCGCCGCGGTGCTCGACCTGGAGAGCAAGGCGCTTCACCTCGGGCACGCCGGCCCCAGTAATGAGGACGCGGTCGGCGCACAGAGGGCGGTGCAGGCGCTGCTGGAGGCCGCGGATCAGGCGATTGGGCGCGCGGGCATCTCCAGGGAGGATCTCAGCGCGGCGGTGCTCGCGGTCGCCGGAACGGACACCAGCGCCGTGGCCCGGCATGTCCGCAGTGCCTGCAACGACCAGTGGATCGTGGTCAACGATGTGGTCGCCGCGTGGGCCGCGGCGACGGGCGCGCAACCCGGGATTGGGGCCATCTCGGGTACCGGCTCGAATGTCTTCGGCATGGGTTCTGACGGACGCGTCTGGCGGGCCGGCGGCTGGGGCCATTTACTCGGGGACGAGGGCAGCGGCTATTGGCTCGGGATCGAGTCGATCAAGGCCGCGCTACACGATCGCGAGGCGTCCCGTCCGGACACGGCGCTGAGCGCTGCGGCCTGTGCGTTCTTCGGGTGCAGCAGTGTCGAGGAGGTGGCGGCGCTCGTGTATTCCAAGCCGCTCACCAAGGGCGAGATCGCCGCGTTCGCGACGGAGGCGGCGAAGCTCGCCGCGCGCGGCGACGCGGTCGCGCGCGAGCTGTACGGGGACGGGGCCCGCGAGCTGGCCGGACAGATCCTCGTGGTGATTCGACAGACTGGCCTCGCCGGCTCCTTCCCGGTGGGTCTAATCGGCAGCGCCTTCAAGGCCGGCCCGGTGTTTGTCGAGCCGCTCACCGAGGCCGTCCACGAATTCATGCCCGATGCGCGCGTGTCGGTCGTGGAGATGGCCCCGGTTGGTGGCAGTTTGCTGCTCGCGATGCGTGCGTGCGGTTGCGAGCAGGCTGTGGCGGGCGCGGAGATGGAGAAGCTGATCGACGAGGCCCTCTCCGTGCACTCGAACGTGGCTGCCTGACCTCAGCGCAGGCGAGCCTCGATCGCGTGACGGTCGCCGATCGCGTCAGCTCCGATGCCGCCGATCCGGATTGCCGCTGCCGCGTTGCCGTGGGAAGCGGCGCGTGCGGGGGAGTGGCCGTCGCGGAGTGCGATGAAGAAGGCCGCCGCGAACACGTCGCCCGCGCCGAGGTCCTCACGTGGTGCGACCACCGCGGGGGCTTTGACCTGGACGACTTCGCCGCCGGGTTCCTGGACACTCGTGGCGTCTGCGCCGGCTGTGATTGCGAGCACTGCGCCGGTGGCTGCCGCCGCGGCGAGGAGGGGCGCACACGTGGCGCGCTCGTGCTCGCTCACGACGACCGCGGAGCAGCCGTCCGGGAGCAGCTCCTCGAGCGAGCTCCGATCGCTGGGCAGTGGTGTTGGCACTATCTCGCCGTCCTTCTTATTCCACGCGCGCGCGAGGCCTTGGGGGGTGAATCCGACGAAGTCGGCGTGTCCGTGCCACTCCGACGTGCTCTCGCGGGCGACGGGGGCNNGGATGGAGGTGTCCACCGCGACTTTCTCGGTGATCGGTCCGGCCCAGGCGAGCACCCGCTGGGTGCGCGCGATGCCCGACCCGGATGTGCTCAGGGTAGTTGTGGCCGGCGCGGGGAGGATGTGCAGTGAGAGCTCTCCGCGATAGGGCCTGAGCAGCGCTTCGATCTCAGGGGGCGAGCCCTGTGTGACGATCAGCGTCCGCAACCCGAGCCGGGCGGCCTGGAGCGCGCTGTAGAACGCGCCGCCGCCCGGACGCTGTGACCCATCGGCGGCCATCACATCGACCGTGACGTGACCGACGGTTACGTAGTCGAAAGACCGCCCTCCAGGCGCTGGCACCCGTGGGGGTCGCCCTGCAAGTTCCATTTCAATTCCTGCTCGTGTGCGACCGCAAGGGGGGCATCCTTGCAAACATTCCCCGGGTGCTCCGTCGCCTCGTCATCTGCGCGCCGGTGGTGGTGGCCATCTCGCTCCTGCAGATCGCGCCCACCTCCGCGGCTTCTCCCTATCCGGTGGGGGCCGAGCGCCCCGCGAAGCTGGCGCGGGCCTACGAATTCGCCCACTCGGCGAGAGCTGCCGGCAAGAAGCCCTCGAAGCATGTCCATAAGAAGCCGAAGCTGCCGGTCAATGCGGAACGCGCGCAGCTTGCGTTCGAGGCGATGCAGAAGACCTACTACATCCAGGGCTCGGGGCTGTACAGCGGGGAACCGTTCTCGTTTCTGTGGCCATTCTCGCAAGCGCTCGCGGCGACCGTGAGCATGGCGAACATCCCGAGCGTGAAGAGTAGCTTTGCTCACGAAATCCAGGCGCGGTTGGTCGGCCTCAGGTCCTATCTCGATCTCTCCAACTCGGGCGCTCCGGAAGGAAGCTTCACGAGCACGCTCGCGGCGTTCGACGGCACGGTGGCACCTCCAGAAGGCCCTGGCGGCACTAAGTACTACGACGACAACGAGTGGGTCGGGATCGAGCTGATGCGCATGTACAAGCTGACTCACAACGCGGCTGTGCTCAGCAACGCCGAGACGATCATGACGTTCGTAATGGCCGGCTGGCAGACGGCTGGCCCGCAGGGCCAGCAGATCGCCTGTCCGGGAGGCGTTCCGTTCTCCAACGCCGCCGAAAACCGCGAACGTAATGCCGTCACCGACGGTCCCGCGGCCGAGCTGGGCGTCCAGCTGTACAGGGCCACTGGAAACGTCCAATATCTGCAGTTCGCCGAGATGGCCTACGTTTGGGTGCGCACCTGCCTGACACAGCCCAATGGACTCTACGCCGACCACATTTACCCGAACGGGGCAATCGATCCGACGGAGTGGAGCTACAACCAGGGAACGATGATCGGCGCCGGCACGCTGCTCTTCCAGGCGACCGGCAACAGCGCCTACCTCTTCCAGGCCCGCCAGACCGCCAAGGCTGCGATCGCCTACTTCACCGCCGAACGGCTCGGGTCGGAAATCCCGTTCTTCTCATCGGTGTACTTCAGGAACATGCTCTACCTGGACGCCGTCACCCACGATCCCCCGGGACTGAAGCTCGTGCAGGGCTATGTCAACTACGCCTGGGAACACCTGCGGTTGAGCAACGATGTGTTCGTCGCCGGCTCGCCGGCCACTGCCCAGCTGCTCGTGCAGGCGGCGATCGTGCAGGACTACGCGCTGCTGTCGAGCACGCCGAGCACTTATTTCTGAGCTAGGTAGGCTGTCGGTCGGATGACCGACGCGACGAACCTGATCACCGCCGAGGGCCTTGAGAGCCTGAACGCCGAGCTCGCGGAACTCGAGGGGGAGGGCCGCAGGGAGATCGCCGAGCGGATCAAAACGGCGCGCGAGTGGGGAGACCTCAAGGAGAACAGCGAGTACCACGACGCCAAGAACGAGCAGGCGCACCTGGAGACGAAGATCGCGCGGGTGCGCGAGAAGATCGCTACGGCGGTCGTCGTGCAGGAGACACCCGCGGCGGGCGGAGTGGTCGGGTTCGGCTCGACGGTGCAGGTACGCGACGAGCACGGCGCCGAGCACACGTGGAGAATCGTCAGCTTTCACGATGCCGCCCCCGCTGAGGGCCGACTCTCGGCCGACTCCCCGGTCGCGCTAGCCCTGCTCGGGCGCGGCCCCGGTGACAGCGCTTCTGTGGCCCTGCCGAAGGGCAAGCGCGTGTTCACCATTATCAGCATCAGTTGAGGGCTCCGCCAGGGTGGCGATGAATGTCTCTACCACCTCGGCGTCGAACTGTGTGCCGGAGCAGGCTCGCAGCTCGTGGATTGCCTCGGCCGGTGCGACCGCGCGGCTGTAGGCGCGATCGGAGGTCATCGCGTCGTAGGCATCGCAGACGAAGATGATGCGCGCTCCCAGTGGTATCTCCTTACCCTTCAGCCCGTCCGGATAGCCACCGCCGTCGAAGCGCTCGTGGCTGGAGCGCACGAGTGCTGCCACCGGACGCAGTGCACTGGCCGCCGCGAGGATGCGCTCGCCGAGGATCGTGTGCCGGCGCATGAACCGCCACTCCTCATCGTCGAGCGGGCTGGGCTTTGAGAGGATCGCGTCGGGGATCGCGATCTTGCCCACATCGTGGAGCTCTGCCGCGCGGGCGAGGACGTCTAGCTCCTCCGCCTCGAGACCCAGTCGCCGTCCGACGGCGAGCACGAGCGCGCCCACCCCACGTTGGTGCTCCTGGAGGTCGGGGTAGCGCTCGTGGAATGCCTGCAGCAGCACGTCACGCAGCTGTAGCACGGCGCTGCCTTCGCGCGTCTGGTCCTTACGCTCGTACAGCCGCTGGTCGGCCAGCTGCAGGATCGTGGCCGAGTCGCTGCCCTCCTCAGGGATGCTCACCTCACCGTGGGCGGCGCCGATCGAGAAGCCCGGACCGCGCTCGGTGAGCGCCGCCACGCTGTCCGGCACCAGCGAATCGTCCTTCGCCGAGGCACGGATCAGGACGCAGAACTCGTCGCCCCCCATCCGGTAAGCGGTCCCGTGCGCGGCGACGACCGCGCTGAGCTTGTCGCTCAACCGCGCCAGCAGGGCGTCGCCCGCGGGGTGGCCGAAAGTGTCGTTGTAGCGCTTGAACCCGTTGAGGTCGTAGATCGCCAGCTGCCACGGCTCGTCCGGCTTGGCCATGCGGCAGGCGAGCTCGAGGTCTTCCATCAGCTGCCGGCGGTTGCTGAGGCCCGTCAGCGGATCGGTCAGCGCCAGGCGCCGCGAGCCGACGAGCATCACTAGGTTCTCGCGCACCGTGAGCATCAGCCGCGCGCTCACCGCGAGCACGGTCGCCGCGGCCAGGATCACGGCCACAGGGGTGAGCTGGACGGCGGGGAAGTTGCCGTAGACGAGCACCCCCAGCGCCGTCAGCAGCGACACCGCGGGCACCAGCACCAGTCGCCAGTCCTCGATCCGCCGTCGTGTCGGCCGCGGCCAGGGGGTCCGGGCGGCGATTGCCAGCAGGATCGCCGCGCCGGGCCACAGGCCCTCGACCCAGGTGTCCGCCCGGTAGGAGTGCGTGGCAGCTTGGTAGAGGTAGCTCGAGTCGGCGATCGCGCTCAAGAGCAGGCTCGCCGCGATCAGCAGCCACACGCGCCCCGGGCGCCACCCGGTGATGCCGAGCGCGCCGATCGTGAAGATCAGGAGGAGCAGATCGGCGATCGGATAGGCCAGTGCGACCGCCATCGAGCCGACGTCACCGCGGGCGTGAATGATCAGCGGGGGTAGGACAACCGCCGCTCCGAGCGTGGCGGCGCCGAGGCCGCCGATCAGACCATCCAGCCAGATGCTGATGCGCAGCTCCCGCAGGTGTGCTCCGAGTAGCAGCATCAGCGCGGAGTAGACACAGAGGTAGAACGCGAGGTAGAACGCGTCGGCCGGAGAGAGGCTGCCCGAGGCCGCGCCGGGCCCTTCGACGAAGAGGGTGAAATAGAGTTCGCCGAGGCTCCAGCAGAGCACCCCCGCGCCCATCATCAGCCAGGCCGGGCGCTGCGCCTTGATCGTGATTGCGCGCGCGAGCACACAGAGCCCCGCGCCGAACATCAGCACGTTGTAGACGCCGTTGTCGAACAGGTGGTTCAGGCGCGTGCCGCCGAGGCCGACGGTCGTGTGCAGCACGAGCACTCCCAGTCCTCCGAGGAGGAAGGCGAGGAACAGGTTTGATGGAGTCGTTCGAGCGCGCATGGCCGAGAGAGTGGCCCCTCTTTTACATCGGCCGTTTGCTCTAGATCCTGGAGTCGGCCCCCCTCTTACACGCGCGAGGCGCGCGCGTGGGCACGGCGCACGCGCCGTGTGAACTTCTTTGGCTTGCGCCGGTATAGGCGCTCCCCTTCGCGCATCGTCCGCTTGCGCAGGCGCCGGCGACGCCGCGCGATCTGCTTGCGCAGGGCCTTGCGCGCTTGCTTGCCGCGCTTGTCTTCAAACGGCGCATAGCCGGGCGCTGGCAGCAGCGCCGCCAGCAGCGCCAGGTCGTGCTCTTCGCCGAGGAGTTCTCCCAGCGTGTCGGCGCGGCGGGCGAGGGGGCGAAGACCGAGCATCTCGGCGGAGTAGCGCAGGTCCTTGACGCGTTTGCGCCACTCGTGCAGCGCCCGCGTGCCGTCCAGGGTGGGGGGGTCCATCCGATCAATGCGGCGGTGGCGGCGGCGGCCTTGCCGGTAGAGCCGCCGCAGGTCGCTTTCGACGACGGCGATGGAGGGCCGCTCAGGCAGGTCCCAATGCTTCACTCGCTCGCGCAGGCCACGAAGCTCGTCCAGCACTTCCGCGCGTGTGAGTCCGTCGCCCAGTGCTCGCTGTGTCGCCGCCGCGCGTTCGACATCGAGCAGCTTGCGCAGCTCGATCATCGCAGTCCGGCGGGCGAGCTTTCGCGGGTGGCGCTGCAGGAGCGCATCGAGCGTGCTGAGCATGACCTGTGCGTCACGTGCTCCCGCCAGCCGTCGGGCCGCGTCTCGGAGGATCCCGTACTCCTGCGCGAACTGCTGCTCTCCGAGTGCGTTGCGCAGTAGACGTAGCAGCGCGCGTAGGCGCTTGAGCGCCTTGCGCGTATCGTGGATCGCTCGCTCCTCGGGCGTGATTGCATCATCGGAGAGCAGCTCGATCGCGCGATCGAGCTGGCCGAGCGCCATTCGCCGCAGCCCCTCTGGCAGGGGCTCGCCCGGTAGTTGTGTAAAACGGCGCTCGCGGGCACGTTGCGCCTTGGCCGCGCGACGAGTGCGCTCGGCCTGCGCAAGGGCGACGCCGACACCCACGGCCACGGTTGCTGCGAGGGTGGCCGCGAGTGGCGAGACAATGGAGCGATGCCCAGCCTTCCGCCAGCCCAGTGGTGGACGATGCGTCCTGCGGCCAACCTCAAGCCGGCGACGTATCGTTGTCCAATCTGTGGTCATCGTTTGCTCGCTCTGAGCGAGCATATGCTGATCGCGCCGGAGGGGGACACCCGCCGCCGCCGCCACGCCCATACCGAGTGCGTGCTGGGGGCTCGCTCAAGGGGTCAACTGGTGCTGAAGGACGAGTGGCTGCGCACCCAGCCGCGCGGGCCGTCGCTGTGGCAGCGACTTCGGCGCAAACACGCCTGAAGCAGTGCCTGCGGCTCAGCCTCCCCACACGTGCACGTACTCGGGCTCTACGCGGATGATCAGCCGCTGTTCTCCGGGCTGGCGGAGGGGGTACTGCTCGACGCCCATGTACTTCTTGGCGAGGGCGTCGATGTGGGCATCGGCGCCCTCGTGCGTGCGCTCGGCGACGTGGCCGCGGATCGCGAGGTACTCGTAGGGGTTCTCCATGTTCTGAACGGTCAGCGTCACGCGCGGATCGCGCTCCAAGTTGCGCGGCCAGGCGCGTCCCTCAGCCGTGTTCAGTACGGGACGGCCGTCCTGCACGTCGACCCACACCGGCACGCCATGCACCGAACCGTCGCGGCGGAGAGTGGCGACGTGACAGAAGTTCTTCCCCTGTAGTAGCTCCTCGCTGCGGCCCTCGATCGTTGCGCTCATGAAACGACCCCTTTCTCGCAAATGTGTGTGCCTTGACCCACACCACGATAGGGCGTTTCCGCAGTATGAAGTCGCGTTACTGGCGGCTGCTTGCCGGGGGAATCGGATCGAGCGGCGTCAGCTTGCCGTTGTTGAGCTGGAAGCGAACGTCAGCGTGGCCGGCGCCGCTCGAGCTGGATAGCGAATAGGCGAGGGTGACTTCGGTGTCGCTCTGACTGACGACGCGGACCTGAGCGCTGGACTGCTTTGAGTCGGTGCCGATGTAGTGGTCGCCGACGAAGAAGAACGCCTGCTGGCCGGTGCCGGCGCGCGTGCCGATGAGCACGCGCAGAGTCTGATTTGGGTGGTAGTCGGAGGTGGCGTTTGCGGTGAACCCTCGTGCCTGTAGGACCGCTTCGGCACCGCTCAGCCCTTCCGCGGTGCTGCCCTGGTGCGTGAACGCCGGCTCGGGCGCGGTGCGGGTGGTGGTCGGGCCGGGGGTGCCGCCGCCCTCGGTCGGTGCTGGAGGGGTCGTGCTCGTCGTGGTGGTGGTCGTCGAGCCCGTGCTCGTCCGAGGCGCGGTGCTCGTGCCCGTTTGAACGGATGGCGGGGCGCTGGCGACGGATACCGTCTTCGTGCCGCCGCCGCACCCGCCCAGCAGCGCTCCGAGGGCCAGCGTGAGAGTCAACAGAAAACTTCGTCTCATGGTCCTGATGATATTCGCCGCTCGCCGTGCAGCTCCTTATGCTGGGCGCCGCCAACCTTGACATTGCTTATTAGTCACTGCTAATCTTCGCGTGGCATGAGTGGTGCAAACACAACGTCCGATCCGGTGCGCCGGCGGGTTCCCGCGGCCGAGCGCCGCGAGGAGTTGATCGCCGCCGCCGTGCACGAGTTCGCGCACGGCGGCCTGCATGGCACCCCGGTGGAGCGCATCGCGCGGCGCGTGGGTGTCGCCCAGCCGTACGTGTTCAGTTTGTTCCCCTCAAAGCGCGACCTGTTCCTCGCGGCGCTCGATCGAAGCTTCGAACGGGTCGCTGATACCTTCCGCGGTGGCGCTGAGGACTATGCGGCTGGGCGCGCGCCCGCCGAGTGCGAGGACGCGCTGCAGGCGATGGGATTTGCCTACAAGGATCTGCTCGCGTCCGATCGTGACTATCTGATGCTCCAGCATCAGTGCTATGCCGCTTGCGATGACGAGGTCGTGCGCGCGTCCGTGCGCCACCGCTTCGCCCAGCTGGTGGAGCTCGCCGGCGAGCTATCGGGCGCCGAGGGGGAGCAGCTGGACGACTTCTTCCGTCACGGCATGGCCCTCAACGTCGCCGCCGCCCTGGGAGTGGAGGATCTGTCGGTCGGCTGCCCCTGGATTAAGTTGAGCTTGGCCGAGCCGCAAGGAGGGTAGGATCAGGCGGTGTCCTCACCTGCGCAGACACCGGAGGTGCGTCAGGCGCCCGCCGAGCGCCGCAGCCGGCGCGAGCT
>PLBZ01000069.1 GCA_003134675.1 Solirubrobacterales bacterium | reverse complement strand
CAGGTCGCCCAGTCTAGACGCCCGCCTGCCCACCAGCGCGCCCGGCAAAACGGAGAGGGAGGGATTCGAACCCTCGGACGAGGTTTCCCCCGTCACGCGATTTCCAGTCGCGCCCGTTCAACCGCTCCGGCACCTCTCCCGCGCATCTCCACCGATCTTCGATCGGCTGGCGGCCGCCCGAAGGCTACGACACCTCCCCGCCTCCCGTTGCTAGGCTCCCCCAGATGCTCCTCCTCGCCACCAGCGCCGCCGTCTCCAAAGACATCGGCCTGATCGCCACCTTCGGCGGAATCGGCCTGATCGTCAACATCATCGTCGTGCTCATCGCCGTACAGATCCGCGGCGAGCGCCGCCAGAACCAGGAATACCGCTCCTCGCGCACCCGATGATCAGGTGCCCGCCCGGGCACCATGATCCTGGCGCCTGACTTCGCGCCTTTAGATGATGTAGACCGGTGTGCCCACCGGCGACTTGCTGTAGAGCGCGATCACGTCGGGGATGCGCATGCGGATGCAGCCGTGCGAGGCGTCGTGGCCGATCGAGCTGTACTCGCTCGGATCGATCCCGTGAATACCCGCACCACCGTCGAACGACATAAAGCGCGCCTTCAGCGGATCCGCCGGCCCGGGCGGAACCACGGTCCCGGCGAGCGCCCCCGCCCACGCTTTTTTCGGCACGTACCACGGCGGGTCCACCTGCTCCCATTCGATCTTGTGCAGGCCGCCCGGCGTTTCCAACCCTTCCATGCCCACGGCAATTTCGTAGGTTTTCGCCAGTTTCAGGTGTTCGTAGAAGCGCAACCTGAATTCTGAGCGGTCGACAACGATGTACCCCGGATACTTCGCCCCCAGCTCGGCCGTCGTCACCGCCGGCTTGACCCCGTGCGCAGGGACGGCGACCGTACGGCTTGAGCCGATGCCGTTCAGCGCCCGCTCGACGCGCTCGGCCAGCCGTGCACCGTCGACGGTCAGCCCAACGTGAGCAGGGACCTCAGTCAGCCCGCTCGCACTCGCTGAAACCGTCGCGTCGCGCGGCGCGCGATTGACCGCCGCGCTCACCTTCGCCGTCAGGTCCCTCACCGCCTGGTGGGAGTAGCTGACCACGAGCGGGATGTTTCGCTTGACGCTCCCCCCGCTCAATCCCCTGATCGTCCGCGTCACGATCGACCCCTCGCGGCTGACCTGCACTGCCTGAGCGACCATGTTCGCCGTGTCGACCGTCAAGCCCGCTTCACGCGCACCCAACTTCCACGTCTTTGCCCCCGCCCTCACCGTGACCGGGCGGTTCAAGTTCGCGACCAAATCGCGTTGGACCTTCGCTCGCGCCGCCGCCGCGCGCATGCCCCCGACGTCGACTCCGTCGATCCGCACGCCGTCAGCGATCGTTTCGCGCCTACCATGGTCGTATAGGTACATCGCGCCTGCCGCCACGAGCACGACCGCCACAAAGAGCGCAGCAAGGATCGGCAGGCTCATCCCTCTTCTCATCCGCGGCTCCATCACCTCAATGTACCCTTCGGCGAAGCCCCCGGATCACCTTGCACGTCCACTGTCGCCGCCCGCTCACAGACGAGCAGCAACGAGCGCGCAGGCAGTCACGACGATCCCCAGCGACAACGCCGCCAGCGCTCCATCCAGCGGCGCGAGCAGACCGGCACGCGACAGCGCTTCCGTGCTGCCGTCAGAGCGCTCGCGCACGCCGCTGACCCAGCCGGTGCGGCGGCGCAGCTCGCGCGCGGGAGAGCTCAAACGTCGCTGCGCCACACTCAACGCCAAGCAACCGCCGGCGGCCAGCAGCCCCGGGAGCCCGACCTTCTCCGCCTCCACGAAGTAGCCCGTAAAGGCCGGAAACGCACCCCAGCCAACCGCAAACCACATGTCGTTGTGCAGAGCACCGCCGAGCAGCTCGAGGTTGTAGCCGAGCACGAGGATCGGGCCGACCACCACGAACGGCACGAGCACCCACCCCACCCGCGAGAGACCCGCGACGCCGAGCCCGACGGCCACAACGAGACCGCCAACCGTCGCCGCGACCAGCGCGGCGTCGGAGATTTGGGTTCGCAACGGGCGGTCGTGGAGCTCGTCGAGCGCGTGGGCGCCGATGCCCATGGCGAGGAAGAAGGCGAGCACGGTGGCGCCGAGGCGGACGCCGTCCAGGTGTGGGGCCAGGCTGGCGCCGATCGCGACGTAGGCGAGGTGCCATGCCGTGTAGGGGGGGTGCAGGATCGTCCACCAGTCCCGCCAACCACCAGGGCGGGCGGCGTAGAACGCGGAGCGGCGGTCGGGGTCAGACACCGCCCCGGACCGCCCACATCACGACGCCGCCACCGAGGCTCATGGTGCGCACGCCAACGTCGACAAAGCCGGCGTCCCGTAACGCCCGCACGGTCCAGTCGACCGAGTAGCGGCGGTAGTGCTGAGAGATGTTGGGTCCCAAGAAGCGGCCGACTCCGTACCAGTCTCGACCGCCGGTGAGCCATCCCCCCGCGGGGAGGACCAGCCGGGTGTAGAGCCACCACCAGGAGTGCCAGAAGCGGCTGCTCGGCACGCAGAATTCGAGGCTCGCGATCGGGGCGCCTGGCTTCATCACTCGGGCGAGCTCTCGAAGCGTCGCGGCGGGGTCGGCGACGTAGCG
>PLBZ01000080.1 GCA_003134675.1 Solirubrobacterales bacterium | reverse complement strand
CGCGCAGCCAGGCGTCGATGTTGCGCGCGGCCTGCTTGCCGTGGCCGACACCGACGGTGACAGTGCGCTCGGCGGGCACCATGTCCCCGCCGGCGAAGATGCCCTCGTGACCGGTCATCATGCGCTCATCGACCTTTACAACGCCGTCATCGATCTCGAGGCCCGGCACATCATCGAGCAGTGAGAGGTCAGCTTCCTGGCCGAGGGCGAGCACGAGCGAGTCTGCCGCCAGCTCCTCAGTCTCGCCGGTGGGCTGCGGAAACCCGGTCTCGTCGAGCTCCATCTTCTCCAGCAGCAGCTTGCCCTCCTGCGCCTGCTTGATCGTGGAGAGCCACTTCATCATCACGCCCTCCTCGAGCGCCTCCTCGATCTCAAAGTCATGCGCGGGCATCCGCTCGCGCGTGCGGCGGTAGACGACGATCGCCTCATTCGCGCCGAGGCGCTTGGCGGTGCGTGCGACGTCCATCGCCGTGTTGCCGCCGCCGTAGACGACGACGCGCCGGCCGAGCAACGGGCGCTCCTCGCCCTCCATGCTGCGCAGCAGTGTGACGGCGTCGAGGATGTGCGCCGCCTCGCCGGCGGGGATGTAGGCGCGCTTGCCGATGTGGGCGCCGACGGCGAGGAACGCGGCGTGAAAGCCACCGTCGCGCATCGCCTGGAGGATGTTCGTGACCTTGGTGTTCAGCTCCAGTGTCACGCCGAGGTGGAGGATGCGCTGCACCTCGGCGTCCAGGATGTCGCGCGGCAGGCGGTACTGGGGAATACCGAAGCGCATCATGCCGCCGGCCATCGGCCCGGCCTCGCGGATCGTGACGGCGTGCCCGCGACGTGTGAGGTGGTAGGCGGCGGACAGGCCCGAGGGTCCGGCGCCAACGATCAGCACGCGCCTGCCGGTTGGCTCAGCCTCGAGGGTGAGCTTCCAGCCCTGCTTGATCGCCTCGTCGCCGAGGAAGCGCTCAACGCCATGGATCCCGACGGCGTCGTCTACCTCGGCGCGGTTGCAGGCACTCTCGCAGGGGTGGTAGCAGACGCGTCCCATGACGGCGGGCAGCGGGTTGTCCTTTACGAGCTCGCGCCAGGCGGCCTCATAGTCACCGGACTCGGCATGGTAGAGCCACTGCTGGATGTTCTCGCCGGCGGGACAGGCGTGGTTGCACGGCGGCAGGCGGTGGACGTACACCGGGCGCTCCTCGCGCCAGGAGCCGGTCTTGTTCGCGAGGCTCGAGCCGGGATCCAGAGTGATCGCGAAAGGCTTCTCCATCAGGACCCCTCCTTGGGGTCGGGCAGGAGGCCGAAGCGGCGGATGTTGCGCTCGGCGCCCGCCTGGATGCGGGCGATCACCTCGGTCCGCGGCTCGGGCTTGAACAGGTGCGCGAAGCGCTTCTGTGGGCGCAGGTAGTCTTCGACGGGCACCTGCCGGCGGATCTCAGAGACGTCTGTTACCTCGCCGTCGCGTGCCTCGAATACCGGGAAGATGCCCGACTCCTTCGCCAGGCGGGCGATCCGGATCGTGTCCTTCGACGCGCTTCCCCAGCCGAGCGGGCAGGGCACGAGGACGTGCAGGTAGCGCGCGCCGCGGATCTCCATCGCGGTCTGGACCTTCGCCTCGAGGTCGCGCAGCTCGGCGACGGTGGCTGTCGCGACGTACGGGATCTCGTGCGCCATCGCGATCAGCGGTGCGCTCTTGCCCTGGCCGAACACGTTCCCAGGCTCTGGACCGACGGCCTGCGTCGTGGCCGTGCGCGCGGCGGGCGGGGTGGCGCCCGAGCGCTGCACACCGGTGTTCATGTACGCCTCGTTGTCGTAACAGATGTAGAGCACGTCATCGTTTCGCTCGAACATCCCCGACAGGCACGCCATCCCGATGTCCACGGTGCCGCCGTCGCCGCCCTGGCCGACGACGCGCACGTCCTCCCGACCCTTTGCCCGCAGCGCCGCGGCGATACCGGTCGATACGGCGGGCGCGTTGCCGAACAGTGAGTGGATCCATGGGATCTGCCACGAGGTCTCCGGGTAAGGGGTGGAGAACACCTCGAGGCAGCCGGTCGCGTTCGCCGCGATCATCTGCCCGTTTGTGGCGCGCATCGCGGCGTCGAGCGCGTAGCGAGCGCCGAGCGCCTCCCCGCAGCCCTGGCATGCGCGGTGCCCGCAGGTAATCGAGTTCGTCCGCTGCTCACCGGCCTGCACGGAGCGCTGCTCGGGGTCGAGCAGGCGATTGCCGACCGCGAAGCTGCCCGTCTGGTAGAAGCGGATCGCGGGTGCCTTCATGCTCGTGGACTCCTCATACCGGCCCCGCCGCAACGGGCCCTACATCCCGCAGGATGTTCTCGGCGTGCGGACCGGAGGCACGCGAGGCGCCCATCCGCTCGAGCTCCCGGTTCACGACATCCCAATCCATGTCGAGGAACGTCAACGGCTCGAGGCGATCGGCCGCCGCGTCAGTGAACAGGTCGCGCAGCGAGGCCTTTGTGATCGACCGCCCGCCGAGGCCCGCGATGACCGTATAGCCGTGCAGCTGGATACCGGCGAGCGCCATGCGGACGTTCGCCGAGACGATCCCGCCGATGCCGACGGCGAGCGCCTTCTCGAGCATGACCACGCGCTTTGAGTGGCTCAACGCGCCGCGCACGGCGTCCAGCGGGAAGGGTCGGAACGAGGTGATCCCGACAGCCCCGATCTTCATGCCCTCCTGGCGCAGCTCGTCGATCGTGTCCTTGATCGTCCCGAGCACCGAGCCAAGCGCGAGAACAATCGTCTCCGCGTCCTCGGCGCGGTAGCAGCGGATCAGGCCACCCGAGTCGCGTCCGAACACGTCCTTGAAGTCGGCGGCGATCTCGGGTATCAGCTCTAGCGCCTGCATCTGCTTGGCGTGCGCGAGGTACTTCACCTCCATGAACGCCTCGGGGCCGACCATCGCGCCGATCGATATCGGCTCGTCGGGGTCGAGTACCTGACGCGGCTGAAACGGCGGCAGGAAACCATCGACCTGCTCCTGAGTAGGGATTTCGAGACGCTCGACGGCGTGCGTGAGGATGAAGCCGTCCATGCAGACCATCACCGGCGTGGAGAGCTCCTCCGCCAGCCGGAAGGCCTGGATGTGGAGATCGAGCGCCTCTTGGTTGGTCTCCGCGTAAAGCTGGATCCAGCCCGAGTCGCGCTGGGACATCGAGTCCGAGTGGTCGTTCCAGATGTTGATCGGCGCGCCGATCGCACGGTTCGCAACCGTCATCACGATCGGCAGGCCGAGACCCGAGGCGTTGTAGAGCGCCTCGGTCATGTAGAGCAGCCCCTGGCTCGCGGTTGCCGTGTAGGCGCGCGCCCCGGTAGCTGAGGCGCCGATCGCTACCGACATCGCGGCGAACTCCGACTCGACATTCACGAACTCGCAGGGCGCAAGCTCACCGGTCTTCACGAGCTGCGAGAGGTTCTCGACGATGTGCGTCTGGGGGGAGATCGGGTACGCGCAGATGACCTCCGGCCGGCAGAACGCCACCGCCTCGGCCACCGCCCGCGAGCCCTCAACCTGACGCAACACTGTTCAACTCCCTCAGCTCATCCGCCACCCAGGCGTAGGCCGCCATCGCCGCCGCCACGTTGCCCTCGGCGACGTTCCCGTTGAAGCGCTCGCGGATCGCGCTCACCACGGCGTCGAGTGAGATCAGCCCGCTGAGCGCCGCGAAGCCGCCGAGCAGCGCGGCGTTAGCGACCGGCCGCCCGGTGTGTTCTCGCGCGAGATCGCTGGCGGGCACGGTGAGCAGCCGCTCGTGGCGGAAGTCCTTCACGAAACCACCGAGACCGAGCTCGTCGAAGGTCCTCGCGGTGTTGATCAGGATGAAGCCGTCCGGCTTGCAGCCACCGAACACGTCCACCTGGTGCAGCAGCGTCGGGTCTTGGACGATCAGCGCATCGGGCTCCATGACCGGCTCCCGCAGTCGGATCTCGCGATCGTCGATCCGGCAGAACGACACGACAGGCGCGCCCATGCGCTCTGAGCCGAAGCTCGGGAACGCCTGCGCGTAGCGGCCCTCGTCAAACGCCGCGAGCGCGAGCATCTCCGCGGCGGTGACGACGCCCTGGCCACCACGACCGTGGATGCGAACCTCGAACATCGCTAGCCGCCATCGCGCGCGGCGTCGAGCAGCACACGCTGCTCCGCGGCCGCGACCAGTGCCCGGGTTCGGTCGATCACATCGACGCTGACCGAGATCGCGTCGATCCCGGCGCGCACCAACAGCTCGGCGTACTCGGGGTGAACTGAGGGAGCCTGCCCGCAGATCGAGGTGCGCAACCCGAGCTCGCGGGCGCGGGGGATCAGCTCGCGCAGGTAGGCGGTGACGGCCGGGTCGCGCTCGTCGAAGGTCTCTGCCAGCACCTCGTTGTCACGGTCCGCGCCGAGTAGCAGCTGGGTGAGGTCGTTCGAGCCGATCGAGATGCCCGCGACGCCAAGCGCGGCGTACTCCTCCAGGTTGAACAGGACCGAGGGCACCTCGGCCATTACCCACAAGTCGAAGCCCGCTCGATCCAGCAGGCCCGCCTCGGAGATCAGCTCGCGGCAGCGGCGCAACTCGCGCGTGGTGCGCACGAACGGGAGCATCACGTGCAGATTGTGCAGCCCCGCGTCCCACACCCGGCAGAGCGCGGCGAGCTCGAGGCGGAAGACATCGGGCTCGCGGGTGTAGCGCAGCGCCCCGCGATAGCCGATCATCGGATTGGCCTCGTGCGGCTCAAAGCGCTCGCCGCCGCGCAGCCCGGAGAACTCGTTGGTGCGGAAGTCGATCGTGCGGTAGGTCACCGGGCGTGGCGCGAAGCCGGCCGCGAAGGTGCTCAGACCCTCGGCCATCCGCGCGACGAACTCCTCCCCGCGTCCCTCCTGCAGCAGGGTGCGGGGATGATCGCCCGCCAGCGCCTCGAGCACCATCATCTCAGCGCGCAGCAGGCCGACTCCGTCGACAGGCAGGTCCTTGACGCGCTGCACTTGCGAGGGCTCAGACAGATTCACGAGGATCTGCGTCGCGGTCACAGGCCTCATAGCTGCGGGAGCATTCCCACTGGTAGGCATGGCCGGTGTCGGCTCGCTCGCGCGAGCTCCCTCCAGCACCATGCCGCGGGTGGCGTCGACGGTCACGATCTCCCCGTCACGCAGGCGACGGGTCGCCTCCCCGGTGCCGACCACACAGGGGATGCCCAGCTCCCGCGAGACGATCGCGGCATGGCAGGTCATGCCGCCGGAGTCGGTGACTACCGCTGCGGCACGGCGCAGCAGCGGCAACCAGTCGGGAGAGGTCATGTGGGTGACGAGCACGTCGCCGTCGTTCAGGCTCGCGGCGTCGGCGAGCGAGGTGAGCACCCGCGCGGCGCCGGACGCGCTACCAGGCGCTCCGCCCAGCCCGCGCAGCAGCACGACCTGTGGCTCTGAGGTCTCCGATGCCGTGCCTGTCGTTGGGACGTCGTGCAGCGTGGTGATCGGGCGGCTCTGCAGCATCCACAGCGCGCCGTCGGGGTCAAACGCCCACTCGGTGTCCTGCGGTGAGCCGTAGTGCTCCTCGATGCGCCGGCCGAGTTCGGCTACCGCAACGACCTCCTCGTCGGTGAGCACCGGCCGCAGCGCCTCCTCCTCGGAGAGCGTGCGCTGCTGGGTGCCGCCGTCTGGGGCGTACTCGATGACCAGATCCTTGTGATGCACCTCACGACGGCGAATCGCGAGCGTCGCCTTGTCCACCACGTAACGGTCGGGGGATACCGAGCCGGAAACCACGGCCTCACCTAGGCCGAAGGAGCCCTCGATGACCAGCTCCCCGCGCTCCCCGGTGGCCGGGTTGACGGTGAACATCACCCCCGCACGGGTCGAGTCGACCTGGCGCTGCACGACGACCGCGATGTCCATGTCGGCCTGTGCGAAGCCGTTCATGCCCCGGTAGTAGATGGTGCGTGCTCCGAACAGCGAACGCCAGCAACGACGCACGGCGTCGATCACCGCGTCAGCCCCGCAGGTGTTCAGGAACGTCTCGTTCATCCCCGCGAAGGAGGACTCAGCGGTGTCCTCCGCCGTCGCCGAAGAGCGCACAGCCACCGGCGCCTCGGAGTCCTCGCCCACCAGCGCCTCGTAGGACGAGATGATCTCGTGCTGCAGCGGCTCGGGCATAGAGGTCTCATCGAACAGCTCGCGCGCGGCCATACTCGTCGCTTGCAGCACGGCGGTGTCCTCCACGTCCACGCCGTCCAGGAGCTCGGCCAGACGCTCACGCAACCCGGTCTGGGCGCAAAACGCAGCGTATGCCGGGGCGCCTACCACGAAACCGGCGGGCACGGGCAGCCCGGCGGAGGTGAGCTCACCCAGGTTTGCGCCCTTACCGCCGGCGTAGGCGACGTCCTCGCGGCCCAGACGCGCGAACAGACGCACCGGCTCGTCAGTGAGCGGAGTGGCATCGGCATCGGTGGCAACGCTCATCGGGTCATCGCTCCTCGGGGTCGCGACTTTGTTCCTGTATGGAGACCAGTCAAGCGGTCGAGGAGGCCACCGGCCACCGCACTCCCCACTGAACCCACTCCGTAGTTCTCACCCCGTACACATGGGGCTCATCACCCATGACACGGCTCGTGCTCGGGCGTAGCGTGAGGTACTGCCCCCAAGATGGGCCCTACCACGCCATCCATACAGATACGACCAGGAGGAGACCGCAGATGCCCACTCGAGTCGCCATCAACGGCTTCGGCCGTATTGGACGCAGCGTCCTACGCATCGCACACGAGCAGGGAGCGGACCTCGAGATCGTCGCGATCAACGATCTCACCGATGCATCCACGCTGGCGCATCTGCTGCGTCACGACTCCGTCTTCGGAACGTTTCCCGGCACCGTGGAGTCCATCGCCGGGGACTTGTTCGTTGCCGGCCGCCCGATCCAGGCGCTCGCAGAGCCCGAGGTCTCAAAGCTGCCGTGGCGCAATCTCGGAGTGGACGTGGTGATCGAGTCCACTGGCCGCTATCGCACGCGAGCGGCAGCCGCAGAGCATCTGGAGGCGGGTGCCCGCAAGGTGATTGTCTCCGCGCCCGGCAAGGGATCAGAGCCGCTGGATGCGACCGTGGTCATAGGCGTGAACTTCGAGGCGCTCTACGACCCCGACCGCCACCACATCATCTCAAACGCGTCGTGCACGACCAACTGCCTGGCGCCCGTCGCCAAGGTTCTCCACGAGACGGTCGGCATCCGCCACGGTCAGATGAGCACAATCCATGCCTACACGGCCGATCAGAACCTGCTCGACGGGCCGCACTCCGATCTGCGGCGTGCGCGCGCGGCGGCGCTGAACCTCGTGCCGACCTCGACCGGGGCGGCGAAGGCGCTCGGCCTGGTGATCCCCGAGCTCGAGGGCCGACTGGGCGGGATCGCGATCCGCGTGCCGACCCCGACCGGCTCGATCGTCGACCTCACGGTCGAGGCCGAGCGTGCGACGAGCGCAGAGGAGGTCAACGGCGCGTTCCGCGACGCTGCCGACCACGGACCGCTACGAGGCATCCTCTCCTACAGCGAGGAGGAGATCGTATCCAGCGACATCGTCAAGTCCCCGTTCTCTTCGATCCTCGACTCGGAGCTGACGAGCGTGATGGACGGCACCCAGGTGAAGGTCGTCGCCTGGTATGACAACGAGTGGGGCTACTCCAGCCGGCTCGTGGACCTCGCCGCGAGAGTCATGGCATCAGTGCCCGCGGCGGCGTAGATGCGAGTGATCTCCGAGCGGCAGCTCGAGGAGATTCTTGGGGCGCTGCCGGTGTTGGAGCCGCGGGTCGTCGCGAGCGGGAATCTCGCCACCCCGCGAGGCCTGCTGGACGCGCTGGAGCGGACGGTGGAGCGCTATCGGCTGTTCATGCTCGCGGCGCAGGCGCCGCTGCCCACACGCGACGGTGTGATTCTCGAGACGCCGTTCGTCGGGCCTGGGATGCGCGACGCCGGTGAGCGGTTGGACTACCTGCCGATGCGTCTTTCGCTCGTCCCAAGGCTGTTCGCGACTATGCGCCAGCCGGATGTCGTGCTGCTGCACACTTCGGCTCCCCGTGAGGGGAAGGTATCGCTCGGGATCGAGGTGAACATCCTCCCGGCCGCCATCGAATGTATCCGTGCGCGCGGCGGCCTGGTGGTAGCGCAGCTGAACCCGCGGATGCCCTACACGCTCGGCGACAGCGAGCTCGACGAGGACCTGATCGACCTCGCAATCGAGATGGAGGAAGATCTCCCCTCGCCCGTCATTGGGCCGGGGCACGAGCACGCCGAGCAGATCGCCGAGCTCGTCGCGAGCCTCGTCAACGATGGGTCGACGCTGCAGCTGGGCATCGGCCAGGTCCCCGACGCTACGCTGCGTGCGCTCGCCGGCCGGCGAGGTCTCGCAATCTGGTCGGAGATGATCAGCGACGGTGTCATGGAGCTCGACCGCCACGGAGCACTGGATCCCACCCCTCCGATCGTGTGTTCCTTCCTGTTCGGTTCGCCTGAGCTCTACCAGTGGGTTGGTGAGAACCCCAGGCTGAGGATGACCCGCACGGAGACCACCAACGATCCATCGCGCATTGCAGCGAACAAGGGGATGATCTCCGTGAACACCGCGCTGCAGGTCGATCTCTCAGACCAGGCGGGCGCGAGCCACATCGGGGTACGTCTGTACTCCGGTTTTGGCGGCCAGCCCGACTTCGTCGAGGGCGCCCTGCACTCACCCGGCGGTCACGCCGTGATCGCCCTGCGCTCCTGGCACGAGCGCAGCGACACCTCGACGATCGTCCCCCGGCTGACGGACCCGGTGACCTCCTTCCAACACTCAGCGGTAATAACCGAGCAGGGCTGCGCGCACATATTCGGCCGCAGCCAGCGAGCGCAGGCGCAGCTGATCATCGAGCACGCGGCGCACCCCGACGCCCGCGAGCAGCTACGCGAGCACGCGGCGGTACTCGGCCTCGGAGCACCGCTGTGAAAGGGGAGCGCTCGACACGCGCCTGGTCACAGAGACCCTCGACGCCTTCTCGACGGCGTTCGACTGGCTTCCACAGCCGCTCACCACCACCGCCAGCAGCATCGCGACGATGCTCACCGGCGCCAGCTTCACGGTTGCCATGCGGTGAAATCTCACCGGTGCGCGTAAGCACCACCTAAGGTGACAGTGAGAACACTCTCACCGCACGCGCAGGCATAAATGAGAATCCCCCAATAGCGACTTCTCAATTGAAGCCCGCGGGGAGGGCCGTCCTGTCTCAGCCGCAGGCTCGCTCGAGGCGCCGGTCGGTGGGGGTGCCAACGCTGCCGACTGCGCCGCTGGTCACATAGCCCCACGAGCGCCGGGTGTGGCGAAGGACGAACGCTTGCGTGCCCGCTTCTGGTGTGTGTATGCACACCACGGCGAGGCTGGAGTTTGACCGCGAGACGTACACGCCGTGTACCTCGGAGGAGCTGCCGTCGTTTGCGGTGAAGGACGCCATGATTGCCGACCGCTCTGACTTGGTCGCCGGGCGCGCAGACGAGCCGGTTGCGAGCGCGGACGTGGCGGGCGTCACCGCCAGCACCATGACAGCAACCGCCGCGCGTGAAAGTGAGCGAAATGTCACGCCAAGAACTCTAACGGCAGAGGACGGGGCGTGACCGCAGATGAGCAAAATCTCATTGAGTCACCGTCGACGCGATCGCCACTGCTCGAGCAGGATCGAGACGCCGCAGATAGCAAGGATCAGCAGCGCGGCGGCGGCGACGATCGCCACGCCTGGCGCGAGCAGAAGTGCTGCTACCGCGATCAGCAGCCCGAGACCGATGTCTACACGAAAGAGGTAACGGCGTCTGCGCGCCTGGCGGCGGCGGGCGTGCAGGTGAGACATGTCATTCAGCGGTTTGGTGGCGCTCACTGTTTCAGGCGGCGGAACAGGGGTCGGGGAAGCATTCTCATCACGAGCATAAGCCAGCGCAGGGTACGTGGCGCCCACATGGTGTGAGCGCCGCGGTCCAGTCCGTCCACGACGACGTGCGCGAGCGCTTGCGGTGTGGTGGCCAACGGCGCGGGGTTAAGGCCACGGGTCATCCGGGTGTGGACGAAGCCGGGGCGAACGACGAGCACGCGCACGCCCTGATCGTGCAGCGCGTCGCCGAGACCCTGCGCGAGGGCGTCCAGGCCGGCCTTGGATGCTCCGTAGACGACGTTGGCAGCCCGGGCGCGCTCGCCGGCCACTGAGGAGAGAACCACGATTGTCCCCGCGCCCTGCGCGCGCAAGCGCCGGGCGCTTGCGATCAGCAGCGAGCCGGCTCCCACCATGTTGACCTGGAGCACTTCCAGCGCACCGGAGGTATCCGCGGGCAGGCCACCGCGCTCGCCGAGGACACCCACGGCGAGAATGACAATGTCGGCGCCATCGAGCCCGTCGAATGCTTCGCCGATGACCTGCTCGTGACGGTCGAGGTCTCGGGCGTCGAGCTCGAAGGTCAGTGCACGCGGGCAGCCGGCGCCGGTGAGATCCTCGGCCGCGTGGGCCAGCCCACTGGGGTCGCGTCCTACCAGTGCGACCTCGCGCGGAGCACGGCTCTGCAGCTCGCGCACGATCGCAAGGGCGATCTCCGAGGTGCCTCCCAGCACCACGACACGCCTGCCGGCCGAGCCGGCGTTTGCGCCGCTCACAGCGCGGACCAGCATAGTCCCAGACGACGCGCGAGGTCCGAGCGCAGCACCCCGTTGGGGTCAACGCGGGCGCGCTGGGCGTGGAAGCGGTCGAGCTCCGGGTACATCGCGGCCATCGTCTCACGTCGTAGCCGGGCGTCCTTGGTCAGGTAGACGCGACCGCCGCAGCCGGCGACGACCTCGTCGAGCTCGTCCAGTGCCGCCCACAGCCCGGGCGCCGCCGCCGGTAGGTCGGCCGCGAGCGTCCAGCCCTCTAGCGGGAACGAGAGCGGGCCGCCGAACGCGGGGCCGAAGCGCTTGAACACGGCTAGATAAACGGGTAGCCGGCGCGTGCGCATGAGCTCGAAGCAACGCTCGAGCGCGACCTCTTGGCCGGAGGGAATCACGAACTGGTACTGGATCAGCCCAGCTGGGCCATACAGCCGATTCCACTCCCCGAGCGCGTCCAGGGGAAAGAAGTATGGTGCCATCGCCAGCGCCTGACCGCGCTCGCGACGTGGTGTTGCGCGCCAGCGAAGCGCGTTGAACGTGCGCATGCTCGCTGGGCGCAGCAGGGCGGCGGGAAAGCCGCGCGGAACCTCGAACGCCGGCCGCCGCGAGAGCGCTCCGGGATATGCGGCGCGCGGCGCGCGGCGCCCTCGAGCAGCCGGAGGGGCTCCGTCGCTGCCAAGTGGGTCGGCTCGGCTGATGATCGCGCGTCCCAGCTTCGATCCGTCGGCGAGCAGGTCGAGCCATGCGACCGAGTAGCGGTGGCGCTCCGGTCCGCTCATCAGCTCGAGCGTTTGCGTGAGGCCGTCGGTGCGGTCGACGTCGGCCGTCACCCATGGAGATGGGAGCGGCTCCGCGCGGAGTGTCGCCTCCACGATCACACCGGTGAGGCCCATCCCTCCGAGCGTCGCGTAGAACAGGTCGGGGTCGGTCTCGGGCGAGAGCACCGTCAGACCGCCGGCGGGCGTGCAGAGGGAGATCGCTGCCACGTGCCTCGCCAGGCCGCCGTCGCGGTGGTGGTTCTTGCCGTGGATGTCGCTCGCGATCGCGCCCGCGAGTGTGACGTGCCGGGTCCCGGGCACGACCGGCAGGGTGAGCCCGTGGGGAGCGAGTGCAGTCATCAGCTGGGCCACGGTCGCGCCGGCCTGCGCGGTTATCAGCCCGCGCTCGCCGTCGATCGAGACGATCCGGTTCAGCCCGGTCATGTCCAGCACATCGCCACCGTCGTTCTGCGCGGCATCTCCGTAGCTGCGTCCCGCTCCGCGAGCTATCACGCCCCTCTCCGCGTGGGCCTCCGATGCGAGCACGTCCACGACGTCCTGCGGCTCACACGGCTGAAAGACGCGGCAGCGGCTACGGGCGGTCCTTCCCCAGCCGCACAGCGAGCGCTCGACGCGCGCCGTCGGGGTGCGCGTGCTCAGCTCAGTGACCGACATAGATGCCGCTGAGGAAGAGGAAGCTCCAGGCGACGGCGAGCGCCAGCAGCGTGCGGTCGCGCAGGATCAACTCCTCCGGCGCCTGGCCGGCGCCAGCCCCGATCAGGCTCGCGTAGCGACCCAGCCACAGAACCAGCGGGGCTATCGACAGTCCGTACCAGACGACATGGGTCGGTCGTGTGAAGGCCCATCCGGTGTAGGCGACTATGGCCACTGTGGCCGCTGCCAGGAGCGTCAGGCGCAGATGCCCGAGCGAGTAGCGCCGCAGGGTCGCCCGCACCGGACCGGACCCAGCGTGCTCGCGAAGCTCGGCATACCGCTTCCCGGCAACCAGGTAGACCGCACAGGATGCCGTCACGATGACAAACCAGCGGGACAGGTAGATGTCGGTCGCGACGCCCCCGGCGATGGCGCGCAGCACGAAACCGGCGGCGATCGCCAGGATGTCGAGGACGACCACGCGCCGCAACCACAGCGAATAGCTCGCTGTCAACGCGAGATAGCCGCAGGCGACCGCGCCCAGGCCGGGTGTGATCGCAGTGGCAGCAGCGATGCCCACGAATGCCAGCACCGCCGCGACTCGCAGAGCCGTTCCGGGTGAGAGCTCGCCGGCGGCCACCGGCCGTGAGCGCTTGCGTGGATGCAGACGGTCCTGCTCGCGATCGCGTACGTCGTTGACCAGATAGGTCGCGCTCGATAGCAGGCACAGCACGAGGAACGCCCCCGCGACCTGCGCCGCGACCTGCGGCCGGTCGATCACCCCGGCGGCGCAGGGCGCCGCGAGAACGAGCATGTTCTTGCTCCACTGGCGAGGACGGCAGGCCCGTAGTAGCACGCGGGCCGGAGATCGAACGGAGGGCCGCAGCTGGATCGGCGCCGGCACGTGGGCGTGCAGCTCCCCGGCACTGAACTGGGGTTGGGTTTCCTCGACGCTTGCTGTCGCTTGAAGTGGATTAATGTTCAATCTCCGATCGAGGAGCACGGTTGGCATAAAGATGTGACGGCGCTGCTCCCTTACGGTTCCACATGACTACTGTATCTCCGGCTCGATTGCGCCTTCAGAAGGTGAGACTTTTCTTAGTGAGAGTGCTCTAATTTGACGGTGGACTACCGTGTGCTCGGACGCGGGGGCGCTTACAGTCTCGGGATGGAGCTCGCTAGCGCCACGCGCCGCACCCCTGCCCCGCAGAAGACCCGTCCGCCCGAGCGTTCTGGAGGAGGAGGTCTGCGACGGATGCGACGGATCGCGCTCGCCGCCGCGCTGATCGCGCTCGTCCCCGCCGCGTACTCCTATGTGAACACGATGGCTGAACCGTCGAACTCGAGCTTGGGCGTTCGCTCGGTGGAGTGGCTGCGCGATCACGGCGCGGCGGGGGTTGTGTCGCGGGTCGAGTCGATCTACTACTCGTTGACGGCTCCCAGCAAGGGCGGGGCCACGCTGCGAGCGCTGCCCCAGGTCGGCTACGGAGCCGCCGGTCGGGCGCGCGCGCAACGGCTGCAGGCACAACGGCTCGCCGCCGCCATCTACCGCCCCCCGCGGGTTGCTCCACTGCTCCACCTGGCGCTCCCCGGCGAGGGCGCCTGGCGGGCCACCCGCCCCGGACTGGGTACGAGCGCCCCGCTGCTGATCACTACGCTGCGTAACCAACCTGAATATCCACGCGTGGTGGCCGGTTTGGCGTGGATCGATACCAAGCGCACGACTGTGACCCTCAACCCGGGCCGTCAAGAGCCCTCGGTGTCGATCCCACGCGGTTCGATGGACGTCCCGCAGGCACGCCGAGGCAGGCTGCTTGCGAGTTTCAACAGCGGCTTCAAACTCTCAGACTCACACGGCGGGTTCGTCCTAGACGGCCACACCTACGCCACGATGCAAGACGGCCAGGCCACCCTGGTGGGCTACCGCGACGGCCGTGTGGACGTGGTCGACTGGCATTATGGCCCGCATGCGCCCAGCTCAGTCATGTTCGCCCGTCAGAACCTGCCATTGCTCGTCAACCAAGGACGGCCCAGCCCTAATCTCGAAAACAGTGAATGGGGCGCGACGGTCGGCAACGCGATCCTCGTATGGCGCTCCGGTATCGGTGTCGACCGCCACGGCAACCTGATCTACGCAGCCGGTGAAGACCAGACCGTGCGCAGCCTCGCCGACACCCTCGCCCACGCAGGCGCTGTACGTGCGATGGAGCTCGACATCAACACCTACTGGGTGAGCTTCATCACCTACGGCGCTCCCGGCGCGCACGCACCCGTGAACCTGCTACCCAGCATGGACCGCCCAGCCACCAGGTACCTCACGCCCGACGATCGGGACTTCTTCGCTGTCTACTCACGCTAGCGTGAGTACTGCCAATGGGCCCAGTGAGTCGCGTTCCCCATTTCGCGACGAGTACGGCCGCCTGGCGGTCGCGGGTAATCACTCCTAGCAGGTCCCCGAATAGGCCGAGGTGCCCTGACCCAATGCTGGGTCATCGACCCTGCCTGAATCGCTGGAGCGTAGGATCGCGCCGAGGTGGATGACGTACCAGACGCCTCGCCAGGAGATCATCGAGGCGATCCCGAACGAGCGGATCTGACCGTCCTCTCGGTAGACGATGCGCGCGTTGGGCATCTCGTAGTAGCCGATGCTGTTGTAACAGACGCCCGGCTGAACCCAGTGCCCGTAGCTGGAAGGGACGTCGACCGTGACGAGCTGGGCGTGCGCGGCATTACGGCCGAGGAGCGCGTGCGCGGCGGCGATGTCGAGGCCGTAGTCGTGAACGAGGCGGTCGGTCCAATCAGAGCTCGCCGAGTTGATCGCCTTCAACTGGAGGTAAGCGCCTCTCGGGAAGAACGCAGCCAATGCCGGGGTGACCGAGTCGCGCACGATGCCAGCCCATAGCGAAGCCATAAGCGATTTGAACTGAGCGCTCGTCCCGGAGGAATACGCACGGGTTTGCGGAAGCGACCCCGGCGAGGACACTGCCGGGTAAACGTGCGTGACCGGCCGCGTGGCGCTCGTTTGCGCCACTATGGTCCGTGGGCCATAGGCGACGGAGTTTTGCCGAGCTGGGGCAGACCCGCCACTCACGCCGCTGATCCACAGCACCGCCGCCGCCACTACCGCGAGTATCGTCAGGCCCGCGACGCGCCGCCGTTGTCGAAGCGCATGGCGGCGCGCCCGCTCACGCCGAGCACGGCGATAGTGGGCGTCGCGACGCCGATCAGCGTCCGAGTGCGCGACCGGCCTTGACAGGGTCATAGCTGGCGTTCATGGTGGGGTATCGAACTGTAGTCGAGCGCGTGTTCGGCGTTGCTAGGGCTCCCAGCGCGGGTAATGCTTGCGCGCCCACTCCCGATCGACCTCGCCGGTCAGCATCCCGTGCAGCGCGTGGCGTGTCGCGCGGTTGACTAGCGCACGAGCAGCGTGATGCGGATCGGGCGGTTCCCGGCAGCGTGTGTGGGAAACGAGAACACACCGTAGGACAGGCTGCGGAACCTCACCGTACCGCTGTCGGGTAGGAGCGCAGGAGCGGGGCGGACACTGCCGGCTAGCGGTCGAGAGCCGTCCCGCACGAACACCAGAGCGTGAGTGAGTCCCTGCGTCACCGAGATGTACGACCCGTAGCTGCTGTTCGAGAGGACGAAGCGCCGCGAGACGTACACGCCCACATTGCCCAGCGTCGCAACCTTGATCTGAAAGCATGTGCGGGAGGCGAACGGCGTGCTCGGCCGGCGCGCAAGCAGATAGATCTGCAGATGACCGCTGGGGAACGCCGTCGCGTTAATCGTGTGGGTCACGTAGGTGACCCCGCCGAAGGTGAGCGTGCCGTGCCGAGGGATCGATGCGGGCGCGGGACTGAGGTTGCTCATGACCTGGCGCCCGCCGGAGCGCATCACGACCTCAAGGCCGGCGAGGCGACCGGCGAGCTTTACGTAGCCGATGTCGTCCTGGATCGAGAGGACGTAGCGGCCGACGAGCCGACCGTGCAAGCGAAGGTTGCCGCTGATCGGGGCGAGCACAAACGGCCCGCCGACATCGGAGAGCACCCGCCCGTCGTGGATGACCCGCAGGCGCACGATGTGAAGGTGGTTGAAAACGATACTGGTCACCGCGGCCCGTGCCGCCACCGGGTCGCCGGCCGCCACCGCGCGGGCGAGGGTCGACGAGCTCGTGACGCTTCTGATCGCGACGGCGGCCGAGCCATTCCTCGCGTGCTCGCTGTCGTAGATCCGCGCGCCCACGCCGCCGAGCGTGTCGGCCAGAGTGGCATCCGCGGCACTGGCGCAGGGGACCATTGGCTGAGCAGGCCCGCCGTGCGTGCCCGCATTGATCGCGAGAGCGCCACCGACCACGATAAGCGCCAGTCCGGCTGCCAGCAGGGCGATACGGGGGGGACGGACTATCGCTCGAAGTGAATTAATGATAATCCCGAATGAGGAGCACGGTTGATGTGAGACGTGGCTGCGCGGCCCCCTATACGGTTCCACATGATCACTGCATTTTCGGCTCGATTTCACCGTCAAAAGGTGAGACTTCTCATATGTGAGAGTGCTTTAATTTTATGGTCGATCAACCAGTTCACGGAGAGGGGGCCAGATCACCCGGACCTGCCAGTGGGATCCCCGGCGCGAGGAGGGCGATCGCTCGCCGGTAGGTGTTCACCTCGGCGTTGTACCGGGCGGCGGTCCACGGAGCGGCCCTGAGACTGTGCGCTCGTCGCGGCAGTCACTCCGCGCGCTCGCCGGCTGAACGCGCACTTGCAGGCCGGATGTCCTGCCAGCTGAGGCCCTCCGCGAGTAGCGCCGGGATGCCGAGGCCGAGGGCGGTCAGCACCTCGACTGCCTGCAGGATGATGCCGTACGCCAAGCCCGGTCCGGCGCCGACGCCGTAGGCGGTGAGCACGACCAGGCAGGCGGCCTGGAACACGCCGACATTGGACGGCGTCGCCGGGAGGACCGCGCTGACGTTCACGGCGAGCAGGATCGCGGCGGCTGTCACCAAGCCCGCCTGGGACTGCAGACCCAACGCGAGCACGACCATGTAGCAGGCCATCCACTGCAGCGCCCACGCGAGCAGCTGGCAGGTGACGGCGGTGAGCCCGTAGCGTGGGCGTGCGAACACGACGAGCCCATGGCGCGCCAGCTCGAGCAGCCGTGCGATCCTGTTCGCGGTGCGCACGACACGCGTCGAGCGCGAGCGCCTCCCCAACCTCAGCAGTCGCGGGCCGGCGAGCACTAGAGCGCAGATCGCCAGTGGTACGACGAGCACGGCCGTGACACCCGCCAAGTCTCCGTGCAGCAGCGGGACGCTGGTGAAGGTGACACCCGCGAGGATCGCCAGCGCGAGCAGGTTGATCAGCGTCTGCGAAAACACTGTGCCGGCGAGGACCGGGACCAGCCGACTGGCGGGACCGTCGAGCCTGCGTGTCAGTACCAGCACGCGCGAGGGCTCACCGATACGGCCGGGGAACAGCGCCGAGGCCATCACGCCGATCATCGTCGCCCGTGCGACCGGCGCCCAGCCGATCGGCGTCTCTCCCAGCGCTGCGCGCAGCGTCTGCTGCCAGGAGACCGAGCGCAACAGCAGCGATAGGGCCATCAACACGACCGCCAGCGCCACCCAGCCCGGCGTCGCGGTGATCAAGGCGTGACCGATGCGGTGCAATGCCAGGCGCGAGAGCGCGAACGCGACTAGCCCCGCGAGCGGGATCGCCACCACAACGCCCGTGCGCCTGCCAATACGCGACAGGCGCCGAGCCGGCCGGTTCTCCGGGATGCTCATCTGGGAGATCGATCGAAAGGCCGAAGCTAGTGAGTCGCGACCTTTTTCTGCTCCTGTCCGATGGCT
Source organism: Solirubrobacterales bacterium (assembly GCA_003134675.1). Classification (GTDB taxonomy): domain Bacteria; phylum Actinomycetota; class Thermoleophilia; order Solirubrobacterales; family Solirubrobacteraceae; genus Palsa-744. The sequence goes on along the minus strand of PLBZ01000080.1, from coordinate 11,096 downwards.
GCCTGCAGCGAGGTCGCGAAGGCTTCGCTTGTGAAGGTCGCGCCCGAGATCACGTTCACGTTCGCGCTCTGCGCTTGTAGAACCTCGTTGCGCAGCAGCGGAACGGCCTGGGAGTTGATGAACTGCGAGCGGGGCCGGTCCACCGGGTACTGCACGGCCTTGACGTCTGTGATCTTTCCACCCTGCACGTCGATCGCCACCTGCACCGGCCCGTATTCCATTTCGATGGTAGGCCCGGTGAACACGCCGCTGACGTTGCTCGTCGCGGGCGTTGGCGGTGTCGAGCCGCCCGAGGGGGTGGAAGTCGTCGGGCCAGGCGAGGACACGTGCACCGGCGTCGAGGAGCGCTGGATCTTCTGCTGGTGGTGGAGCACCAGCACCAGGACTGCCACCACGACGACTANNGGTGAGAATAGGCTGGACATTCGTGTGCGTCAGGGTGCATCGGCGCGATAGCGGCTCATGGCTGGTGTGGATAGGACGTTTCCCTCGGCGAGGATCATCATCGCCGCGTAGTCCTTCAGCCCGGCGCACCACTGCGCTCCCTTGGGGCCCATGGCATAAGCGGCCGTGGCGTACGCGTCGGCAGTGGCCACGTCGGGACCGACGATCGTCACCGACAGGACTCCCTCGGAAGGGCTGCCTGTGTGGGGATCGATGATGTGTTCGCCCCGCTCGTAGGCTCCGGAGGTCGCGATCCCCACCTCACTCGCGACGAGTACGGCCGCCAGGCGGTCGCGGATCGTGGGGTGCTGGATCCCCACGCGCCAGCGCTCACCGTTCCAAGAGCAACCGCGCAGACGAGCATCCCCGCCCGCGTTTACGCAGTAGTTGCGCGCTCCCGCCCGCTCGAGGATGCGGGCGGCTCCGGCGACGGACCATCCCTTGACCAGTCCGGATGGGTCGATCGGGCGCCCAGGGTCGCCTTCGGCTGTGGTTTGCACGGTGCTCTGAAGCGGCGCTCGAATGTCGAAGTAGCCGTCGGTCTGTGCCCGCAGGCGCTCGCAGCGACGCAGCACTGAGCGCACGGCGGGGTGCGTCTGCTCGAGGGCGAGCTCGCCCCGGTTCAGACGACTGATCTCGCTGTCCTCTTTGTAGGTGCTGAACGTGGCGTCCACAAATCGCAGCCACTGATAGACGCGGTCCACGGTGCTCGCTTCGATTTCGGGATCGCACACGTCCACGCCGATGGGCATGCCCATAACGTGCTCGAGGCGGTGCAGGTGAGCGCCCACGCCGGGAGCGTCCTGGATGTAGGTCTGCTCGGACATGGGCTTTCCTTTCGCCTCGTCAGGCGGCGAGCGCGAATCGCTCGCTGTGGATTTGGCGGGCCGGCACACCGGCGCCGTGCAGGCTTCCTTCGGTCCTGATCATCATCGTGTGGGGTCCGCAGAGGTAGACCTCGCGCTCGACGATGTCCGGGATCAGCTGCAGCAGGTGCGTCGGTGAGAGCAGGTCGCGGCCGGCTATCGTGCGGTGATCGCCGACGACGAAGAAGAGCTCGGCGCCCCGTTCGCGGGCGATCTCCTCGAGCTCGGTGCGGAAGACGAGATCCTCCTCGCGGATCACGCGGTAGATGAGCGCCAGCCCACCGGGTGCAGCGGGTAGTTCCTCGAAGAGCGCCCGGATCGGGGTGATGCCGATGCCGCCCGCGATCAGCGCTACGCGTGGTCGAGTGCGCTGGAGGTGCGTGAAGGTGCCGAAAGGTCCTTCGGCGAGCACTGCGGTGCCGAGTGCCACATCGGCTATGCGGCTGGTGAAGTTGCCGACGTTCTTGATGGTGAGCCGCAGAGACTGTCCGTCGGGCGAGGCCGACAGCGAGAATGGGTGCGCCTGCCACCAGCGGCCGCGTGTGAGAAAGCGCCAGAGCATGAACTGGCCCGCGTGTGCGTCCAGGCGATCGAGGTGCTGGCCGGTGATATGCAGCGAGACGACCCCGGGAGCCTCCTGCGTGATGCCGGAGACCCGCAGACGGTAGTGGAATGCTCCCCATGCCGGCACCGCCAAGCGGAAGCAAACCAGCAAAGCTAAAGTCACCACATACAGGGCGATCCAGTAGTCGGCCTGGGAGGCGTGTGTCGTGAACTCGTTGCCGGTCGGTAGCTGGTGCAGGTAGGAGAGTGCGATCCCGGCGTAAATGGAGAGATGCACGAAATACCACCCCTCATACGGCAGGCGCCGCCGCACGATCACCAACGAGCTAATCACTACCCCCACCATCAGCACGGTGCCGACCGTCGCCGTGACCATCCCCGGATAGCTCGAGAGCAGCCGCGAGAACTCGCGGGGGACCGATATCTGTTCGCTGCTGGCGTACCCGACCGTGATCAGCACGGTGTGCGCTACCACGAGCGAGATGCACACCTTGCCGTTGCGCCGGTGCCACACCGTAAGGCGATCGAAGCCCACCAACCGCTCCACCGGAGGCAGGCGCGCCAACAGCAGGACCTGAATCAGCGCAAGGTAGACCGCCACGAGCCCCGTGATCCGTCCCAGGCTGGTGAACACGTCGGCCGAGCTGTGCACCCGGCTCACACCGCCGCCGTGCAACCACAACCACACGATCACCACGGCGTTGACGACGACCACAAACCACAGGCACGTGGCGATCACACGGCGCGACCTGCGCGCCCTCGACAGTCGACTTGAGAGCGCAACCAACGGTGAGCTGTCTAGGACAGTGGCGCCGCCGGAGGGCTCCATCGGCCGTACTACACAGTAGATGCATAAGAGGTACCTCAATCGTTCGTGAGACCTTTCTCAGCATAGGCAAACGTTAACTTGTGATTTCGGCTGCTTGTGCTCGTTAGGTTCAACTTGCCGTGAAGCGCCGTAGACCGGGCTGGCGCGGTACCGGGGTGCTGTGGGCATAGGCCCAGATCTGGTTGTATGGGCAGTGGCGCCCGCTATGACAGGGGTGTGGCGCAACGAAGTAGAACCGCACACGGCGCCCAGCCACCAGAGCCCGCAGGCTTCTCGTATGTGTGAGCGATCCGTCCACGCTGTTGAGGACAAGGACCGGAAGGTCGTCGCGCGCCACGAGTCCGACGACATCGTTGATGTTCGCGCCCGCGACCTCGTAGTGGGTCCCGTCGCGATGGGCGCGCAGATAGCGGCTCAGCGCCGGTGTGCTGAAGTCGGTCAGCAGCGAGTCGGAGCGAGCGCGGCGGATCACGTAGGCGTCCTTGTTCAGTGACGCCGTCAATAGGCCGATCCCGACGCATAGGAGGCCGACGCGGAGTACCGGGACTCTGCGGCTTCCCGGGTCTCCCGAGCTACGGCGACGGTGCAGAGTGCCGCGCCAGAGCGCGCTCAGCGACAGCCCGAACACGGCGCAGACGGCCGGCGCGAACGCCTCCAAGTAGCGGACCTGCAGGCGTTCCATCGCGCTGAAGGCGACCAGCCCGGTGAGGAACCACACCACTACTCCCACGGCAAGCCGTCCCGGCGGGCTGCGAAGAGTGCTCAACAGGTGCTCACGACCCTGCGCGACCAGCGCGACCAGCGCCAATAGCCCAAGCAATGAGGTGGCGAGCAGCGCGACTCCGATCAGGGTCCAGTACTGCGTGGGGCCGGCGCTCAGCAGACGCAGCGGGCCGGCGCCGCCTTCGGCCGTTCCGGTGCCGCCGTGACTGGAGAGACGATCCAGGCCGTCGTATACGAGCGTGACGTGCCAGATGCTCCCGTTGGCCGAGCCGATCGGAAAGGGCCGCATGCTGGTGGGGGTCAGCGACGCGATCGCGGTCCACGACAGCGCCACCGCGAGAAACGTCCCGACGGTGGCCAGCGCGACGCGCACGCGGGTTCCGGGCGCGGCCGCCCACAGCCACAGCAACGCCAGGGCGGGGAGCGCGATCAGCATCTCGGAGAGCTTGACATTGAACGCCAAGCCCATCACCGCGGCCGCCAGCACCGACCAGCGCATGCGCCCGCTCTCCAGCGCGCGCCAGGAGCACCACAGCGCAGCGACCTCCAGGGCCGCAAGCACCGAGTCCATCGTGTCGCTGCGCGCGGTCAGCACCGACACCGGCAGTACCGCGAGCGCGAGCGCTGCCGCAAGCGCCGCCGCGAAGCCGAACGGGCGCCGCAGGACGCCGAACAGCAACCCGCAGGCGGCCACGCCGCCAAGCGCCTCCGGTAGATGCAGTCCGACCAAGTCGAAGCCCAGCACACGGGTAGAGGCCACCTGCAACCACAGGTCGACCGGTGGCTTGTCGATCGAGACCGTCCCACTGGGCTCGAGCGCACCGAAGAAGAAGTCGTGCCAGGAGGTGCCCATGCTGCGCACGGCCGCGTCGTAGAAGACGTTGCCCGTCACATCGTGAATCTTCCACAGACGCAGCGCGCTGGCCAGAACAAGCATCAGACCCAGCGCCAGCCACACCGCCCAACGGGCGCCTCCAGGAGGGCGCGAGGGAGTCTCTACAGGCCTGATCGCCAGTTCTGTGCCGGCGTTCACGCTTGTGCGATTCGGGCAGGAGAACATGCGGCCAGCTTCAGCCGCGCATCTAAAGCGTGGATCAGCCGGCGATGAGAAACCGCTTAAGGGTTCGTCATCTTCCTTGACGAACCCTCAAGGAAGATATCTCTAATCCTGAGAGATGTCTCACCTGTGTCTTAGCTGGGATTTTGTTTTGGCGGGGAATAATGACTGGATGATCCCATCGCATTCATCCCACGCAAGAGATGCCGCGCTGCGCAGGCTCGTATTCACCAAGCGCTGGCTTGTTGCCGGCAGCGTGACGTTGACGGGAGTGTTCACAGCGGTCGCGGCCAATGCCTTTCCGGGTAAGACAATCAAGCCGTCGAGTGCCCGAGCGGCAAGCGCAGGACATTCGAGCAAAGCCTCTACACAGCATCAGCCTCGCCACACCCAGAGCTCGCAGGGCTCGTCCAGTTCGCTGAAGCCGCCTGCGCAAGCGCCGCAATCCACCACCCCCCAGGAATCGGCGCCGGCCCAGGAACCCACGCCAGCTCCAGAATCTGCGCCCGCCCAGGAATCCGCGCCGGCTAAAGAATCGCCACCGGCCCAGGAACCCGCGCCGGTCGAACACAGTGAACCGGCCCAGCCGGCGCCAGAAGCACCAGTTGTCTCGGGTGGATCCTGAGGATGACGCTTGTGCTGGGCACTGTGGGTCCGAGTGTCTACTGGTACCTGACGCGTTCTACCGGCGTGGTGTCGCTGCTGCTGCTCACCGCGAGCGTTGTCCTTGGCGTGATTGATGTGAGTCGCTGGAGCAACCCGCGCTGGCCCCGCTTTGTGTTGGATTCCTTGCATCGCAGCATCTCGATGCTGGTGCTTGTCTTCCTCGGCCTGCACATCATCACTGCGGCGCTTGACAGCTTCGCGCCGATCGCGCTCCTCGATGCGGTGCTGCCGTTCATCGGAAGCTATCGGCCGTTCTGGCTTGGGCTAGGAGCGGTCGCTTTCGATCTGCTGCTCGCGATCGCCATCACGAGCCTCGTGCGCCAGCGGCTGGGGCATCGCGCGTGGCGGATCACTCACTGGCTGGCATACGCGTGCTGGCCTATCGCTCTTCTGCATGGCCTCGGCACGGGCAGCGACGTCAAGAGCGCATGGTCGCTGGCCCTCACCGTGATATGCGTCGTGGCTGTGGTGATCGCCGTGTGTGCGCGGACGCTCCCCGGCTGGCCTGAGCACCGCCGTGTGCGCGGCGGTGCGTTGGCTCTCACAGCAATCGTCCTGATCGCCCTGGTGCTGTGGCTGCCGGGCGGCCCACTGGGGCGCGGCTGGGCACACCGTTCGGGCACGCCGGTCTCACTACTCGCGTCCAGCTCCCCCAGCGTGTCCTCGCCAGTCGCAACCACCAACGTGAAGGCGAGCGAACCCGCGAGCGCTGAAAGCTCGCAATCGAGCGGGCTGGGCAGTCCCTTCAACGCGAGCATGTCGGGCAGCCTCAAACAGGGTGCTGGGCCGGGGCCGGGCTTGGTTGCGGTCAAGATCGCGACCAGCTTCAGTGGCCCACCTTCAGGGCGGCTTGATATCGAGATCGACGGTCAACCAGTGGGGGGAGGCGGTGTTTCGCTGCGCAGCAGTCATGTGACGCTTCACAGCACCTCCACGCCCGCGATCTACCGCGGGCGGATCGTCGCGCTGAACGGAAGCCGCTTGGTCGCGAGCGTACGCAGTAGCGAAGGACACAGCCTCTCCCTACAGGTGAACCTGGCGGTCAACACTGGTGCGGGCACGGTCAGCGGGACGCTCGCCGCTTCTCCCACCACGAGCGAAGGTGGCGAATGAGCACCCAAGCACAGGCGGTGCGCCTACCGCGTCTGCTCATCGGCACCCCGGACCAGGGCCAAATGAGCCTGCGCGAGCATCTGGCGATCCACGACGAGATCCCCACTGGCCACGGCAGACGGCACAAGCGACGAGATGCTGTTGGACTGGTCGAGAGCATCGAGCGGGCGGGACTATGCGGACGCGGGGGCGCCGCGTTTCCAAGCGCGGTCAAGATGCGCGCGGTAGCCAAAGAACGACGTCGGGGAATCGTCGTTGCCAACGGGGCCGAGGGCGAGCCGGCGAGCCTCAAGGACAAGCTGCTGCTGGAGGCGCTGCCCCACCTCGTGCTGGATGGCGGATCGCTCGCGGTCGCGGCGGTCGGCGCCAGCGAGCTCATCGTCTGCATCCCACGGTCGGCGAAGACAGCGCGGCACAGTCTCACCCAAGCCCTGGGGGAACGTGAGAGAGAGCGATATGACTCTGTGCCGGTGCGCGTGGAACTCGTGCCGGACCGCTACCTCGCGGGACAGGAGTCAGCGCTTGTCAGTCACCTCAACGGTGGCCCCGGCGTGCCGACGCTGACACCCCCGATGCCTTTCGAACGTGGTGTCCAGAAACGCCCGACACTGATCAACAATGTCGAGACGCTCGCACATATCGCGCTGATCGCCCGCTATGGGCCTGAGTGGTTTCGTGAGCTCGGGACCCCCGCCCAACCGGGCTCGGCGCTTCTGACGCTCTCGGGCGCGATCGAATATCCGGGCGTCTATGAGATCGAGCACGGCGCGCCACTGGGAGACCTGATCGAGGCCGCCGGAGGTTCGACGAGCGAAATCAAGGCGCTACTGCTCGGCGGCTACTCAGGCACCTGGCTACCCGGCATGCTCGCATCCACGCTCTCCCTTTCAACGGAGCAGCTCGCACCCTATGGTGCAGTACTCGGCCCCGGCATAGTCATGGCGCTGTCCGAGGAGGCGTGTGGTGTCGCCGAGACAGCACAGGTCACCCGCTGGCTCTCCGAGGAAACAGCCGGGCAATGCGGACCGTGCGTACACGGGCTAAACACAATCGCGACAGCGATCGAGGAGCTCCAAGCTGGAACCGCCGCCACTGGAACGGAGCAGCGCATCGCTCGCTGGGCCTCGATGGTGCAGCGGCGCGGTGCCTGCGCGCACCCCGACGGGACGGTCCGTTTCGTTGCAAGCGCGCTCAGCGTCTTTGCTGAGGAGTTCGCTGAGCATGCCCGCCACGGGCCATGCGCGGCATGCGCACGACCCTCTGAGCTGCCACTGCCGTCGCACCCACACCTGGCTGTGGCCGCGTGAGTCGATGAGTACCAATTTGCGTGTCAACCCGATCACCTGCGAGGCGCACGGCCTCTGCGCCGAGCTTCTGCCCGAGATGATCACCCTCGATGACTGGGGCTACCCCATCATCGAGGGAAACCCGGTCACACCCGAGCTGCTCGATCACGCCCAGCGGGCCGCAGCCGCATGTCCAACTCTCGCTCTCCTCATCCAACGCCGCCAACCCCAGCGCTGAGCGGCGAACCTCAAAGTCAACATGCGGCGCTCAGCCGGCGAACCTCAAAGTCAGCATGCGACGCTCAGCCCCAGATGATGAGCGGTTCCACCAGGGATTAGGTGTTAATGATGTGCGTTTAGCCAGGGCGCGAACTGGGGGACGTAGAGGATGGCGAGTACCAGCCCGGCGACGAGCGCCCCAGAGAGAGAGAGGATTCGACCCGCGCGGCCAGTTCCATATCCGTCTAGCTCCGGCTGGATTTCGTGCTTACTCTTCAGTGCTCGGGGTAGGTCGGAAAGGTGACCGAGTACGTGGATGGCGGTTACCGCTATCCACACGATGAAGCTCGCCTTGTGAACCAATAGTAGGAGCCCACGGGAGCTTGGCCCGAGGAGCAGCAGAGCGACACCGCTCGCGAACACGACTACCGTCGAGGCTACGACGATCGGGGCGATCAGACGCAGGGCGGGCGGGGGTGCCCCCTTGAGCCGGTAGCGGGGGTTTGAGGTGTAATAGCGAATGAACCGGTAGCCGGTGCTCGCCATCTTCAGGGCGATGGGCGGGATCAGCAATATCCCGAGGAACATATGCTCACTCAGGAGTGGTCTGATCCGCAGAAGCGTCACGCCCAAGACTGCGAACAGGACCAGGAGGACGATCCCGGTCGCTGCGGTGAGTCGCTCGTTGCCGGTCGGGCCGCCCGCGGTCAGGCGTCTGCGCAGCAAGCCTGCCGAGGATGAGGGTGGCCGGGATGCGGGGGGCTCCGGCCCCGTGAGATTTCGTTCGTGCCTTGTGCGGGCTCTTGTCCGGTCATCGACTGCCATCAGGGTGAGTCTGTGGGGGTTTGCTAAGGACCCGGTAATCGAATGATGAGAGATTTCATGTAATTGCCGCAGGCCGTAAAAGCTCGTGTTTTATGGGTCTATGCTGGCGTGATGCAGCGCTCCGTTGACCGCACCGAGGAGCAGGCGGTTTCGGCGACGATCCTGTTGGTGGAGGATGAGCCGGGGATCGTCGATTTCGTGCGGCGGGGCCTTCAGGCCGAGGGCTTTGCTGTGGAAGCCGAGCTGGACGGAACGGAGGGCGAGCGGCGAGCTCTGCACGACAGTTTTGACTTGATCGTGTTGGACCTCATGCTTCCCGGGAGAAGCGGCCTGGAGATCCTCGCCTCCGTCCGCCAGGCCAAGCCGAGTGTGCCGGTGATTGTGCTGACCGCCCGCGGTGAGATCGAGGATCGTGTCGTGGGGCTGGATGCGGGCGCTGTCGATTATCTGGTCAAGCCGTTCTCCCTGGCTGAGCTCGCGGCCAGGGTGAGAGTTCAACTGCGTCTGGCAGAGCAGACCACAACAGGGATACTGAGCGCCGGCGACATCGAGGTGAACCTGCTCACCCGCCAGGTGCGCCGGGGCAGTGAGCAGGTGCGGCTGTCGACCACCGAGTTCGAGCTGCTCGTGTATCTACTTCGACACCGCGGACGCGTGCTCTCACGCGAGCAGATCCTCAGCGCGGTGTGGGGCTACGAGCACGACCCGACCACCAATGTTGTGGATGTCTACATTGGCTACCTCAGGCGCAAGCTGAACCTTCCTGAGAATCCGGTCCCGATTTTCACGGTGCGCACGGTTGGCTACCGCCTCGGCGATGGCGCTTAGCGACCCGGCTCCCACGCCGCCCACCGGGAGGGTTGCTCCAGCAAGCCTGCGCCGGCGTCTGGCTGGAATCGGACTGCGCTGGCGCCTCGCGGGGTGGGTCGCGGTGGTCGTGCTGATCTCGACTGGGATCACCTTCGTGACCGTCTATCGAGGCACCGGGACCCAGCTACGTCACCAGATCGATCGGGAGCTCGCGGGCGACGCGAGTGAGCTCTCGCACACCCTCGCCTCCTCGGACGACCGTCGCCCTGCACAGGTGGCCCAGCGCGCGACGCGCTACGTGCGCGCTCAGCCGTTCAGCGCGAGCTCCACGTTGCTGTTCGTGATCGTCCCAGGGGCGGGAACGAGCACCAACCGCCCCGAGCTCTTTGCCCATGCGACCCCCGACAACGGTGAGACACCGGCCACTCAAGCGCAAGAGAACCGCCTCTCCCAGCAGCTGGTGAGCGCGCACGACGGATACTCGACCCTGCGACTCCCCGACGTCGGCGATCTGCGGCTGCTCAAGCACACGGTGAGTATCCCCGGTGAGAGCCGATCGGAGATCGGCCAGCTGTTCAGGAGCACCGCCCCCTACGGCGGTGCTCGGGTGACTATCGGCGTCGGCGAGCCCCTGCTGACAGTCGCTCATGCTCAGAGGGGTGTGGCGCGCGCGTTCATCCTCGCCGGCTTCCTGACGCTCGCCGGCGCGCTGCTAGCCTCCTATCTGATCGGCACCCGCGTGTCGCGTCCGTTGCGCCGGATGGCCGCCGTGGCCGCCCAGGTGGATGCCGGCGACCTGCACCCGCGCATCCACGACCTGGATAGCCAGGGGGGCGAGGTGCGAGTGCTGGCCGTCGCCTTCAACCATATGCTCGACCGGCTGACCGACGCCTTCGCGGGCCAGCGCGCGTTCGTCGCCGATGCATCCCATGAGCTGCGCACGCCCCTGACCGTGATCGGTGGCCAGCTCGAGGTGCTCGCCTCCCAGCCGCATCCCCCCGGTGAGGAGGTGCGTCGCGTGGAGCGTCTTGTGCGGGCCGAGATCGTCCGGATGAGCCGCCTCGTCGATGACCTGCTGCTACTTGCCAAGGCCGAGCAGACGCAGTTCCTGCGCCTCGAGCCGATCGACCTGCCGGTCTACGTCAAGGAGCTGTGGGACGGGATGAGCCTGATCGCCGACCGGCGCTTCGAGCTCGGCCCCATCCCGGCTGGGACGCTGAGAGCCGATCCCGATCGCCTTGCGCAGGCACTGCGCAACCTATTCAGCAACGCGATCGCACACACCGCTCCCGGCGACGGACTCGTGCGTCTAGGGGTCGAGCGTGAGGGCGCAGATCATCTGCGGTTCGTCGTCGAAGATGACGGGCCGGGCATCCCCGCAGACCAGCGTGAGCGCGTCTTCGATCGCTTTCACCGCACCGACGCAGCCCGCGATCGCGCCTCGGGCGGGACAGGACTGGGGTTGGCGATCGTGCGCGCGATCGCCGAGGCACACGAAGGACACGTCCTAGCTGGAGGAAGACCCGAGGGAGGCGCCCGGATCACGCTCGATCTCCCAGGTTTCACCGCCGCCGACGGATCGGCGCTTGATGCGGGCAGCACGGCGGGAGAGGTGAACGGGACAGCGAGAGATGAGCGAACGGAGGCTCACTGACCGTGCAGCAGCCAACCCTACCTGGGCGTGAGCCTGTAGA
>PLBZ01000075.1 GCA_003134675.1 Solirubrobacterales bacterium | reverse complement strand
ACCGCGCCGCATGCGGCGCGGTCTTACTTAGATAGTCATGACGATCTTGCCCAGCTTGCCACCAGCCGCGAAGCGCTCGTAGGCAGCGGCGGCCTGGTCCAAGGGGAAGGTCGCGGCGACCGGCACACGCAGGACGCCCGCGTCGAACAGTGGGAGCACCTCGTGCTCCATGCGACGGGCCGTGAGCGCCTTCTCCTCNNCGGGCGCGCTTGCCCATCAGCGCCAGTAGGTTCAGCTCGCTCTTTGCGCCGGCCGATACGCCTATGACGGCGATCCGTCCACCGATGGCCAGTGCCTGGAGATTTCCCGCCAGGTTGGGGGCGCCCACCAGCTCGAGGATGACGTCATAGAGCCCGCTCTCGATAAAGCTCTCGGGCGATATCGCATCGGCGCCCAGCTCTGAGACCTGCTTACGCAACTCCTGTCGGCGGACGGTCGCCGTCACGTGCGCAGCCACCGCGCGGCCCAGCTGAATTGCCGCGGTGCCGACCCCGCCCGCGCCGCCGTGCACGAGCAGGCGCTCGCCGGGGCGCAGCTGGCTCTGAGTGAAGAGCGCGTCGTGGGCGGTCGTGAAAACCTCCGGCAGGCCGCCGGCCGCGGGCCAATCGAGCGCGTCGGGCACGGGCATCAGCTGGCGCTCGTGCACGGTGGCAAGCTCGGCCTGGCCGCCGCCGCCGACGATCGCCATCACTCGATCGCCCACCGCGAAGCGTTCGGCTCCTGATCCGAGCGCTTCCACCTCGCCTGCCAGCTCCAGGCCGGGGATATCCGCGGGCGAGCCGGGCGGCGCCGGGTACAGGCCACGTCGCTGCATCATGTCCGCCCCGTTGAGGCCCGCGGCGTGGACCCGCACGAGCACCTCACCCGAGCCGGGGATAGGGTCGGGGTGCTCCTCGATCACGATCTCCTGCTCGCGGATGGTGACAGCGCGCATCGCTTGGGAGCCTACCCGCGCTCCAAAAGAGCCACAGACTCGATGTGGTGAGTTTGAGGAAACATGTCGACCGGACGAACCTTGCGCAACACCCAGCCAGCCTCGACGAGCTGAGCGGCGTTGGGCGCGAGCGTGGTCGGGTTGCAGGACACGTAGACGATGCGCTTGGGAGAGGCTTCGATGATCCGGCGCACCACTTTCTGGGAGAGCCCGGCGCGGGGAGGATCGACGACGAGCACGTCGGGCCGGCCGGCGCGCTCCACCAGCTCTCCCAAGGCGAGACGGGTATCGCCGGCGAAGAACTGAACGCCCGGAATCTCGTTGCGTCGTGCGGTTGCGATCGCGTCCGCGACCGCCTCCTCGATCAGCTCGATCCCCCACAGCTCTCCCGCGCGCGGAGCGAGGGTGAGCGCGATCGTGCCGATCCCGCTGTACAGGTCGTACACGCGCTCCCAGCCCTCCAGGGCCGCGTACTGCACCACCACCTCGTACAGCAGCTCGGCCATCTCGGTGTTCGTCTGGAAGAACGCCTCGGGGGAGATGCGCAGGTCGAGCTCACCGAGGCGCTCGGGCAGCTCTCCCTCCCCCCAGACGAGCTCGGTCTCGCCGCCCGCGGTCGTCTCCGCGAGACGCTCGGAGCGGGTCCAGAGCACGCCGGACAGGCTCTCGCCGAGGCCGGCGGCAAGCGCTGCGGCGAACTCGCCGATCTCGAGCTCGCCGGGTGTGGTGACGAGGCGCACCTGGATCTTGCCGGTGCGCCGGCCCTCGCGCACGACGAGGTTGCGCAGCCGGGGCCTGCCGTCGGGTCCAGGGCCCAGCACCTCCGTCCGCTCACCGCTGCCGGGCCGGCGCCCGCGGCTGCGCTCCCAGGCCGTCAGGCCCTGCTCGCGGCACCACCTCGCGCCCAGCTCATGCGCCCGGTTGCCGAGCTCGGAGGCGAGCAGGCAGTCGCTCATCGGCCACACCTCGTTGCCGCCGGCAGGCGCGTGGAATCCGCAGACGAGACCGGCGGGACCGTTGCCGAAGGAGTACTCGAGCTTATTTCGATAGCGCCAAGGCTGTACGGCGGGCACGATCTCCTCGAGCTCGAAGCCGTCGAGGTGGCCGATTCGCCGCAGCGCCTCCTCGACCTGGGCGCTCTTGACCAGAAGCTGGCGCTCGTAGGGGATCACCTGCCAGGGCACGCCCGGATGGTCGGCCACGGGCGCGATCCGCTCGGGCCCTGGTTCGAGGATCTCGACGGTGCGAGCGTGGGCATAGCTGCGCTTGCGCTTGTGCACGACCGCGCGCACAAGATCGCCGGGGATGGCGCCGGCCACAAACACCACGTAGCCGCCGTCGCCCAGGCGCGCGACGCCCTCGCCACCGAAGGCGAGCGAGTCGATCCGCAGCTCCAGCTCATCTCCTCGTTGGGGACGCGGCTCGGTGCTCGCAAGGCTCATGCGGGCGCCACGAGCAGCTCCAACAGTGCCTTCTGCGCGTGGCGGCGGTTCTCGGCCTGGTCCCAGATGCGCTGGCGGGATCCGTAGAGGACCTCCGCGGAGATCTCCTCACCCGGGTGCGCGGGCAGGTCGTGCATCGCAAACGCGCCCGGGGCGGCGGCATCGAGCAGCGCGTCGTCGAGCTTGTAGGGAGCGAGCGCGCTGCGGCGCTCGGCGGCGGTCGTCTCATCGCCCATGCTCACCCACACGTCCGTGTACACCGCGCTCGCGCCCGCCACGGCCTCGCGGGGATCGGTGTGCAGCGTCAACGTTCCCGAAGCGCCGGCTCCGAGCGCGAGGTCCTCCTCCAGGGCATAGCCGGGAGGCGAGGCCACCGCGACGTCCATCCCTGCGAGCGTGCCCAGCACGGCGAGCGAACGTGCGACGTTGTTGCCGTCGCCGACGTAGGCGACGCGTACGCCCTCAAGCGATCCGTATGCCTCGCGCAGTGTCAGCAGATCGGCCAACGCCTGGCAGGGGTGGTGCAGGGCGGTGAGCATGTTGATCACCGGGATCGAGCTGTGCTGGGAGAGCTCTTCGAGCGTCTCGTGCGGTCCCGTGCGCACACCGACCGCGGCCACGTGGCGGGAGAGAACGAGGGCGGTGTCGCGCAGCGCCTCTCCACGCGAGAGCTGCAGCTCCTCGGCGCGCAGCACGACGGGGTGGCCGCCCAGCTCGTGGATGCCGACCTCGAACGAAAGCCGGGTACGGGTCGAGGGCTTCTGGAAGATCAACGCGACGCTCCGTCCGGCAAGCGCATGCGAGGAGCGCGGCGCGGCTTTCAGCTCCATGGCACGCTCGAGCAGCGCGTCCAGCTCCATGGCCGTGAGCTCCGCCCCTGTAAGAAAATGGCGTGTCATGGACCGGCCAGTCTAGGTTAGGCTGAGCGCAACGTCCGCCGAGAAAGGATTGTCCCGATGAGAAGAGGCCTACCAGTCGTCGTGATCGCCTGCTCCGCGCTGATGCTCGAGGCAGGTTGCGGATCGAGCAACTCGAGCAGCAGCTCGACCAGCTCGAGCAGCGCGGCGTCCGGCACGCCCAAGAGCAGCCTGAAGGCAAATACCACGCCCAAGTACGCCGCCCCGGCTGCCTCCTCGCCGGTGCAGAGCGGCACGGTGCAGGTCGCCTATCGCAACATCGCGATCAGTCCGGACACGCTCAAGGTGAAGGTGGGGAGCACGATCAAGTGGACCAACTTCGACTCGGTCGAACACAACGTCACCAGCGCGGGCGGCCCGCAGAAGTTCGCCTCCAAGACGTTCGGCGAAAACGGGACGTTTGAAATCAAGGTCAACAAGCCCGGCGTGATCCACTATCAGTGCACGATCCATCCGGCTTCGATGAACGGGACGATCGAAGTCGTGAAGTGAGTGTGAGGAGCGCCTAGTCGAAAGCTGGCAGGCCCTCGTTCGGAGTGGAGGCGGTGGCGTAGAGGCGGCGGGGGATGCGTCCCGCCGTCCGCGCCAAACGCCCGGCCTCCACGGCGTGGCGCATCGCGCGAGCCATACGCATCGGATCCTCGGCGCGGGCGATCGCACTGGCCGCCATCACCGCGTCGCAGCCGAGCTCCATCGCGAGGGCGGCGTCGGAGGCAGTGCCGATGCCGGCGTCGAGCACGACGGGGACATCGACGGCCTCGCGGATCAGGGCGATGTTGTACGGGTTGCGGATGCCCATCCCACTGCCGATCGGCGAGCCCAGCGGCATCACGGCGGCGCAGCCGATGTCGACCAGGCGCCGGGCGAGCACGGGGTCGTCTGTGGTGTAGGGGAGCACCACGAAGCCCTCGTCGACGAGCTCCTCGGCGGCGCGCAGCAGCTCGGGCGCGTCGGGCAGCAACGTGTCCTCGTCGCCGATCACCTCGAGCTTCACCCAGTCGGTCGCAAACGCCTCACGCGCGAGCTTCGCGGTGAGGACCGCGTCGCGCGCTGTGTAACAACCGGCGGTGTTCGGCAACAGCTGCACCCCGGCGTCGGCGAGCACGTCGACGAGCGAGCCACGTGCGGTCGTATCGATGCGACGCAACGCGACAGTCACCAGCTCGCTGCCACTAGCCTCGATTGCGGCGGCCATCAGCTCCAAAGAGGCAAACCCGCCCGTTCCGAGTAAAAGGCGCGAACCCAGCGTGCGCCCGGCGATCGTGAGCGGATCAGTGTCTGTCTCGACGGTGGCCACGCCTTAGATCATCCTCCCTGCATCGCCCTCAGCACCTCCACGCGCGCATCGGCGGCGAGCGCGAACGTCTCCCATGCGGCCCGCGGCACGACCTCGCCGTCGACGGCGACGGCCACACCGCGCGTGTCCGCCTCCAGGCCGAAACGGCTCAGCACGGCGATCACGGTCTCGCCCGCTGACACGTCGGAGCTCTCTCCGTTGAGGAGGATCATGCGGGAACTCCCGCCAGCTCCGCCACCACCAGCTCGGCGGTGAGGGGGGCGAGCAGGATGCCGTTGCGATAGTGGCCTGTCGCCCACATCAACCCATCGACTGCCCCGGGACCGATCGCCGGCGTGTTGTCGGGAGTACCGGGTCGCAGCCCCACCGACAGCTCCTCGATCTGCAGCTCGTCGATCCCCGGCACGAGCTCGTGCGCCTCGCGCAGCAGCTCGTACACGCCGCCGGCGGTCGGGCTCAACTCGAATCCCTTCTCCTCGACCGTCGCTCCGAGCACGTAGGAGCCGTCGGCGCGCGGCACCAGATAGCCGCCCTGGAAGCGCACCACGCGCCTCAGCAGCCCTGGGCCAGCCGGATCGCGCAGGCGTAGGATCTGGCCCTTCACCGGGCGCACGGAGATCTGCGCGTCACTGGGCAACCCGGCGATCTGTCCGGTCCATGCGCCCGCGGCGAGCACGACCAGGCCAGCCGGCACCCGCTCGCCTGCGCGCAGGATCACGCCAGTCACCCGCGTGCCCGCGTCGTCCAGCTCGACCGACTCCACCGCGGCGCGCTCGCGGATTTCGACGCCGGCGTTCTCGCACGCTTGGCGCAGCGCCGCGAGCACCAGCCGCGGATCAACCGAGTGATCCTCGGGACACTCGATCGCCAATCGCACGGTCGGCGCGAGCCCCGGCTCGCGCTCGCGGGCGGCGCTCGCGAGCAGGCGCTCGGCAGGCAACCCCAGCGACTGGCGGAACGCGAGCTGGCGCTCCAGCGCGCGCGCCTCGTCCTCGTCGCGGGCGAGGAGGAGCGTGCCCGTTCTCAGCAGACCCACCTCCCCACCGCTCGCCCTCTCCAGCTCGGCCGCGAATCCCGGCCACATCTCCGCCGAGCGCAGACCCAGCTCCAGCAGCCGCTTTCCGGCGGCGCCGAACTCGGCCTCGGCCACCGGCGCGAGCATCCCCGCCGCCACATACGACGTGCCCCGTCCGATCTCCTCACGCTCCAGCACCTTCACCGACAGCCCCTTCTCTCGCGCGCGCCACGCGACAGCCAGGCCGATCACGCCGCCACCCACGATGACCACATCGGCTGATCGAATGCCATCGGACATGGGATTGATGCTAGATGGTGCCCGCTGTCAGACTTGGGATCTATGTCCGCCCAAGACCTCGGCGCCGAGGAGCGCGCGCGCCTGGGCGCTGCGCGCCTGTATCTCGTGTGCGGCGCGGGTGGGCGGGCTCCGGGTCATCATGACCTCCCCGACCTCATTCGCGGCGCGGCGGCGGGCGGTGTGGACATCGTGCAGCTGCGCGAGAAGCACCTGCCCGACGACGAGTTGACGTCAGTGGCCAACGCAGCACAGGCGCTGTGCGAGCGGCTGGGGGTCCTCCTGATTGTCAACGACCGTCCCACCGTGGCGCTCGAGATAGGCGCGGACGGCATTCACGTGGGCCAGGACGACATGCCCGTCGCCGATGTCCGCGACATGGTGGGCCCCGACATGTTGGTGGGCCTATCCACGCACTCGCCGCAGGAAATCGACGCGGTTGATGCCTCACTGGTGGACTACATCGGCGTGGGGCCGATCCACGCCACACCGACCAAGCCCGGGCGCCCCGCGGTGGGGTTGGAGCTCGTCCGCCACGCCGCCGAGCACGCGCCCGTGCCGTTCTTCGCGATCGGCGGGATCGACGCCGAGAACGCCGCCGAGGTGATCGCGGCCGGGGCACAGCGGCTATGCGTTCTACGGGCGATCGCCTCAGCCGAGGAGCCCGAGCGCGCGGCACGCGAGCTGCGTGAGCTGCTCGACACCCACACCCTGGAAGCCTGAGTTGGCCTCGCCCAACCGCCCGGAGCGCGCTCAGCGCGAAGATCTGCTTCGCGCAACACTGCAGCCACTGCGCGAGGACGAGCGACCGCCCGCGCTGCTGGCCGCGATCGCCGTCTGTGCCCTGCTGGCCCTCGCAGTGATCGTCGGCGCGGTGACCGTTCGCAACCTCAGCCGCCACGGCGGCTCGCTTCCCGGCGGGGTCTTCCTGGCGGGCGTTCTGCTGCTCCTGGCCCAGGGCATGTACCGGCGGCGCTACTGGGCGGTGCTCGGCTTCGAGGCGCTCCTCGCCTTCCAGGTCATCGTCACCTCACTCGCGCTCGTCGTAGCGTCCACGATCGTCGCCGCTGCCATCTGCCTGCTCAGCGTCGGGCTCGGGGGCTGGCTGTTCTGGAAGCTCGTCCGTGTGATGGGACGCATGCAAGCCGGTGAACGATAGGCTCAGAGATTCATGGCAGAGACCTCGTATGACTGCATCGTGATCGGCTCCGGCCCGGGCGGCTATGTCGCCGCGATCCGGGCTGCGCAGCTGGGGAAGAAGACCGCCGTGATCGAGCGCGACAAGGTCGGCGGGCGCTGCCTGAACTACGCATGCATCCCCGCCAAGGCGGTCCTGCGCTCAGCCGATCTGCTCTCAGAGATTCGCGAGGCCGACGAGTACGGCCTGAAAGTGAGCGGGGTCGAGGTCGACTATGCGGCGATCCAAGCTCGCCGCGAGAAGGTCGTCTCCACGCTCACCTCGGGCGTCGGCGGCTTGTTCAAGAAAAACGGGATCGACCTGATCGAGGGCGACGCGTCGCTTACCGCCGACGGAGATGTGCGGGTGGGCGAGCAGACGATCGGCGCCGAGACCGTGATCCTCGCAACGGGCTCAGTTGCACGTTCGATCCCGGGCGTCGAGTTCGGTGGACGTGTAATCGGCACCGAGGAGGCCTGGGCTCTATCGGAGCTGCCCGGCCGGCTTGTCGTGGTTGGCGCCGGAGCCTCTGGCGCCGAGATCGCATCGGGCTTTGCCCGTCTGGGCAGCGACGTCTTGCTATTCGAGGCACTGGAGCGAGTACTGCCTACCGAGGACGCTGACATCTCCCGACTGGCAGAGCGCGGCCTAAAAAAGCAGGGCATGAAGATCTTCACCAACACCCTTGTGCAGGGCGTGAGGAGCGCCGAGAAAAGCGTCACGTTTTCTTACGCCGATGAGTCCGGGGAGGCTGACTATCTCGTCATCGCCGCCGGGCGTGGACCTGACGTGCAGGGGCTGGGTCTCACCGAGGCTGGTGTGCAGCTTGACGACAGTGGCCTGGTCGAGGTCGACGGTGCCATGCGCACGTCGATGAAGGGCGTTTATGCCATCGGCGATCTGACGGCCGGCCCCGCGCTCGCGCACAAGGCATCCGATGAGGGCATCATCGCCGTCGAGGACTCGGCCGGTCTGAAGACTCATCCGATCTCCTATGTGGACATCCCACGCGCCACGTTCTGCACACCCAACGTGGGCTCCTTCGGGCTGACCGAGGCCCAGGCGCGCGAGCAGGGCTACGACGTGGTCGTCGGCAAGGTGCCCTACGGAGCCGTCGGCGGCGGCATCGTCTACGGCGATCGCACAGGTCTGGTCAAGCTGGTGGGCGAGTCCAAGTACGGCGAGCTGCTCGGCGGACACATCGTCGGCGCGCGCGCAACCGAGCTGATCCAGGAGCTCGTGAACGTGCGTGCGCTGGAGGGCGGCTTCGCCGAGGTGGCCCGCACTATTCACGGCCACCCGACACTCTCCGAGGCTGTCATGGAGGCTGGACGCGCCGCCGACGGCTGGCTGATCCACGGCTGAGGCCGTTGAGCACGTCGGCCGCCTTCTACTTCGACCTCGCAAGCCCGCTTGCCTATCTCGCGGCCGAGCGCATCCTGCACGTTTTCTCGAACGCGCCCACCCCGGTCGAGTGGCAGCCGGTGCTCGCGTGCGAGCTGAACCCGTCCCCACCCATCCCAGAACCCTTCGACTTGATCGCGATCGAGCGGGCCGCACGCGAGCAGGGCCTACAGCCGCTGAAGTGGCCAAGCCCCTTCCCGTTCGACAGCGCGCTGGCGATGCGCGTCGCGACCTACGCCAAGTCGATCGGCCGCACCGTCCCCTTCGCGCAAGCGGCCTTCCGCCAGGCGTTCGCCGGCGGAAGGAGCCTCGAGCAGACCGACCACGTGCTGATCGCGGCCGCCGCCTGTGAGATGCACCCCGCAGCGGTGCTGAAGGGGGCCGAGCTGCGCTCGGTTGCAGGGCAGCTGTCCGCGGCCACTGCGCTCGCGAGCAAGGTCGGGGTGACCGACGTGCCCGCCGTGCGCATCGGAGAGCGAGTGTTCCTCGGCGAGCATGCTGTCGAGGACGCTGCCGCCCACGCGACGACCGTGGAGGCGCGATGAAGGCCAACCGCGCCTATCGGCTGATCGTCACGCGCGGCGGTCGCGCGCCGGCGCTGCTGGCGGACACCGCGCGAGTCGACCACATCGAGGTCGTCGAGGTCGATGCCGGGGAGGTGGTCCTCTTCTGGGATCGGCCACCTCAGGCCGCCTCGCGACTGGCCCGGGCGCTGCGCGCCGACCTGTCGCAGTTGGAGGCCGAGGAGTTCCTCACGCGCTGGGCTACCGTTGATGACGATGCCAACTCTGCCTGAGCCAGACCTCGCGCGCGAGTGGCTTGCCACGATGACGCTGATCCGCCGCTTCGAGGAGCG
>PLBZ01000029.1 GCA_003134675.1 Solirubrobacterales bacterium | reverse complement strand
GCTGGCCGACCGGGTGGCGATCATAAAGGATGGACGCGTGCTGGCAGTCGGTCCTCCACGCGAGTTGGGTGTGGGGGCAGCGCACTATCGCATTTCGTATCGCAACGGTGAGGGGGAGCTCCTAGAGCGGGAGACCGACGATCCGACGCGCCTTTTGCACGAGCTGACCGGCGAGGCCCTGGCTCGCGGGGAAGGATTGGATGAGCTCAGCGTGGGGCGCCCCACGCTCGAGGACGTCTATCTGGAGCTGACAGCCGATGGCTGACGCGCTGACACTCAGCTGGCGCCAATACCGCCTGGAGCGCCGCATGTTCTGGCGCAACCCGAGCGCGGCGTTCTTCAACTTCCTACTGCCGCTGCTATTCCTCGTCGCCGGCGGCGCGATCCTGCACGGCAGCCAGCACGACCTGAACCGGCTGATACCGGCGATCGCGGGCATGAGCGTGATGTCCACAACCTTCACAGCCCTTGCCTACAACATCGTCTTCCTGCGCGAGCGCGGCGTGCTCAAGCGCATCCGCGGTACGCCCCTGCCAACGTCGTCCTACTTCGGCGCAGTAGCGGCCAACGCCGTCACCAACACCGTGCTGCAGATCGCGATCGTAATCCTCGCTGGGCGTCTGTTCTTCGGGATCAGCTGGCCGCGCGAGTGGCTCGAGCTGATCGTGTTCGTCGTGGTCGGCGTCGTCTCGCTGGCCTCGTTGGGGGTCGCCTTCGCTCACGTCATCCCGAACTTCGAGTCGACCGCCGCATACGTCAACGCCGTGTTCCTGCCGGTCGTGTTCATCTCCTTCTACGTGTTCGACACCAAGAGCGCCCCCGGCTTCCTGCGTCAGATCGCCGAAGCACTGCCGTTGAAGCCCCTGATCGACGGACTTTCCGGAGCGCTCGTGACCGGCACCGGCCTCGGCAGTCATCTCGATGCCCTGGCCGTGATCGCGCTCTGGGGCGTCTTCGGGCTGTACCTCGCTGTGCGCGGGTTTTCTTGGGAGCAATCACGAACATGAACTGGCCGACACGGAGAACATGCAGCAGATCGCGACCTGGGAGAACCCCGAAAGAGAGGATCCAAACATGAAGCAACTGGCCGAGGACGTCTACCTACTGAAGGGCTGGCCCCCCAACGCGATCAACGTGTACCTCGTCGGTGATGTGCTGATCGACGCCGCTACCAGGCAGGGCGAGAAGCGGATCATGCGCCAGATCGCCGGAAAGACAGTTACTGCACACGCGCTGACCCACGTCCATCCCGATCATCAGGGCGCAAGCCATGCGATCTGCGAGAAGCTGGGAATTCCGCTGTGGTGCGGGCAGGACGATGTGCCAGCAATGGAGATTCCCGGCGCCGTGGCCGCCCCTGGCGTTCCCTGGCTCATCGCTCGCTACCAGGAACGCTTCTGGATCGGTCCTCCTCATCCTGTCGCACGCGCCTTGCACGAGGGCGACGAGGTGGCCGGGTTCCGGGTACTGGAGACTCCGGGGCACACCCGCGGGCATGTGTCCTTCTGGCGCGAGTCCGACCGTGTGCTGATAGTCGGCGACGTGCTCGGCAACATGAACTTCATAACCGGCGTCCCCGGCCTGCACACGCCCCCAGACATGGCCACCCCCGACCCCGCCCGCAACCGCGAGTCCGCGCGCCGCCTCGCAGCGCTGCAACCAACGCTGGCCTGCTTCGGCCACGGGGCCCCGCTGCGCGATCCCGACAAGCTCGCGAAGTTCGTGGCGCAGCTGCCGGCGTGAGCGAGAGCATGGTCCTACAGCCGCGCCGAGAGACCCGCAGTCGGTCAGTTCTCGATGCCCGGGAACGGCTCGGTCAACGAGGAGAGCGCGTGATCGGGGCTTGCCGCGCACAGTTCGTCGAGGTCGTATTTGCCTGTGGCCACGCCCACCGAGACGACCCCCGCATCCTGAGCCGCGGAGATGTCAAGCGGGGTATCGCCCACCACCGCCACCTGGCGTGGGTCGAGTGATCTGCCGAGCAGGCGCTCGGCGCGCTTGACCGCGGTCTTGGTCAGCTCGACGCGGTCCTCGGAGTCCGAGCCGTAGCCGCCCACCAAGAAGAAGTGGTTCAGACACGCCCGCCCGAGCTTGGCGTGCGCGCCGGCCTCCATCGCGCCCGTGGTCACGCCGAGGAGGACTCCGGCGTCGTGCAGCCGGGGCAGCAGCTCCTCGACGCCGGGCAGCACACGGTACCCCTCTGATGCGGCGACGTAGTCGGGAAGCACTGATAGGTAGGCCGCGATCAGCCGCGCCAGATCCTCACCCGTGGGCTCGCGGCCGATCGCCTCGGTGAACGTCTTGCGCGCCACCACCGGATCGGTCATGCCGGCGCTCGAGTACTTGCCGATGTCGACCCCCGGGCGGTCGAATGCGTGCTCGAACGCCCACGTCCAGCTGCGCGCGCCTGCCCCTCCGGTGTCGATCAGCGTTCCGTCGATGTCGAACAGGATCAGCTCGAACGAGGGCATTGCGTCATTCTCCGCTTCGGCACCCTGACGTGCTTTCTGGCCGGCGAGGTATAGGCCAGGACGCACATCAGTCTGCTTCCAGTCCTTCGATGAGCTCGATCAGGGCGATCTTGGCCTGCGGCACATCCAGCTTCATGTCGCGGCGCAACAGCTTCCAGACGTATACGTCGCACACGGCCACCAGCTGAGCCATACGGCGCTCGCGCATCTCATCGCTCAGGTTTGCAAGCTGTGGCTCGAACGTTCGCGCGACCCACTCACAGTGAACCTCGCGAC
This sequence comes from Solirubrobacterales bacterium, assembly GCA_003134675.1. Lineage (GTDB taxonomy): Bacteria > Actinomycetota > Thermoleophilia > Solirubrobacterales > Solirubrobacteraceae > Palsa-744. The sequence goes on along the minus strand of PLBZ01000029.1, from coordinate 6,453 downwards.
CGCGATCGGTCCCTTTGCGCACCAGCGGGATCCGATGCTCCTCCGCGAGCACACGCAGCACCAGGTCTCCCCAGCGCTCGTAGTGATCCATCAGATTGCGCACGGCGCCCGGAACGTCGCCGATCGGCGACTGCGCGCGTTCTTTGCGCACGATCTCGCTTGCGCGACGGAGGGCGGCTTCGATCAGCCCTTCCCTGGAGCCGAAGTGCCGCAATACCGTCTGCTTGGTGACCCCGGCCTTCGCCGCCAGCGTCTCGAGCGACGCCTTCGACCAACCGCCCGTGGAGAGCTCCTCATTTGCGGCGTCGAGCAACGCGTCCCGGGTACGCTGCTGCGCCTGTGCCCGGGCCACCTGTTTGTACGGACGTTGATTGGTGTCGGCGATCCCCCCAGTTTATTCGGGCCCGAACATCAGTCCTGGAGTGCGAGGGCTGCCGGCACGGAGGCGGCGAGGTAGCGGGCTCGGCCCAGCCGTGCGCCAGCTTTCGAGCCTGTCCCAAAGCAAATAGTTGCATAGACAATTATCTGCTACGGTTGAGCGCACAACTACTTTACGTGCGCGTCCACTGTACGCACATGCAAACTCCTCGAAAGGAAGTCACCATGCCCCCTGAGTCCGCCACCGCCTCCATCGCCGCTACCGCGCTGCCGACCGGCACGTGGAAGGTCGATTCCGTCCATTCGAGCGTCGAGTTCCAGGTCAAGCACCTGGGGATCGCCACTGTGAAAGGCCAGTTCACCGAGTTCGAGGGCACCCTTGAGGTTTCGCCCGAGAACACTGTCGCTTACGGAACGGTCCAGGTCGCGAGCGTGAACACGCGTGAGCCCCAGCGCGACGAGCACCTGCGTTCACCGGACTTCTTCGACGCCGCCCAGTACCCCGAGATCGCCTTCCGATCGACCGCGATCCGTCCCCTCGACGAGGACACCTTTGAGATCGAGGGCGACATCTCGATCCACGGCGTCACGCGGCCGCTGACGCTGAAAGCCACCCTCGAGGGCACCGAGACCGACCCTCAGGGCAACGACCGCGTCGGCCTTTCCGCCGTCGCCCAGCTCCTCCGCTCGGACTTCGAGATGAAGTTCAACGCCGCGCTCGGCTCGGGCAACATGCTCGTCAGCGACAAGGTCAAGATCCTGATCGACATCTCCGCCGTCAAGGCCGGCTAGCGCACGACTGTCTCGCCCAGCGCCTCGTCCACCGCGGCGAGGGTTTCCGCGCTGAGCGTGATGCCGGAGGCCGAGGCATTGGCGTGCACCTGCTCGGGGCGGCTGGCACCGACGATCGCCGAGGCAACGTTGGGCTGGCGCAGCACCCAGGCGAGCGCGAGCTGGGGCATTGTCAGCCCCGCCTGCTCGGCGATCGGCAGCAGGCGCTGGACCGCCTCGAGCACGCGCGGCTCGATCAGCCGGTCGATGAAGCCGCTCATGCTCTCGCTCGCCGCGCGCGAGTCCACCGGCGGCGACTCGCCCGGACGGTACTTCCCCGTGAGCACACCCTGTCCAAGCGGGGACCACACGATCTGAGAGATCCCATCCTGTTCACACAGCGGAATCACCTCCCTCTCGGGCACGCGCCACAGCATCGAGTACTGAGGCTGGCTGGAGATGAACCGCTCGACGTCTGGCAGTGCCAGCGACTCCTCGATCTTCTCGACGGGCCACTCGCTGAAGCCGATGTGACGCGCCTTGCCCGCTCGCACGACTTCCGTGAGCGCACTCATCACCTCCTCAAGCGGGGTGTCCGGGTCGTAGCGATGGCACTGGTAAAGGTCGACGTAGTCCGTTTTCAAGCGCGCCAGCGAGGCGTCGATCTGCTTGTGGATCTGGGCCGCCGACAAACCCCGGTCGGTGGGTGACATTTCGAAGTACACCTTCGTTGCGAGCACGTAATCGGAGCGCTCGTATCCTGAGAGCACCTCACCCAGCAACGTCTCCGCGGCGCCGCGCCCGTAGACGTTGGCGGTGTCGATGAAGTTGATCCCCACGTCGAACGCCGCCTTCACGCACGCCTCCGCCTGCTCGCGCGCGACCCCGCCGGAGTAGGTCAGCCACGAGCCGAGGCTGATCTCGGAGACCTCGATCTCGCTGGAGCCGAGCTTGCGTAGGTTCATGCGCCCGAGCTTACTCGCTGGACCGATCGATACCCGGCGACCAGAGCATCGAGTAGTAGCCTCGAGGGCGATGCCGACGGAGCGTCCCCCGATCGACCCGGCCTTGCGGATCGGCTCCGTGGCACTCGCGGTGAGCGATCTGTCGCGCAGCGCCGACTTCTACGAGCGGATCCTCGGACTGCCACTAATCTCGCGCGAGCCCACCGGCGCGCTGCTCGGCCCCGACCCCAAGCATCCACTGCTCGCTCTCACCGGCCTCCCCCGCCCCACTCCCGCCCCGCCGGGAAGCACCGGCCTGTTCCACGTCGCCTGGCTTCACCCCTCGCGCGCGGCCCTCGCGGCGACCGTGCAACGCGTCCTTGCCGGCCCCTGGCAGTTCGACGGGGCCGCCGATCACGGCGTGTCCGAGGCCCTCTACCTGAGCGACCCCGACGGCCTGGGCATCGAGGTCTACGTCGACCGCCCGCGCGAGCGCTGGGACAGACCGACGGGCGGGCATGGCGTGAAGATGGTCACGCTTCCCCTCGACCTGGACGACCTCTTGGCCCAGGCCGCGCCCGAGGCGAGCGCCGCGATGCCCGAGGAGACAATTGTCGGTCACGTGCACCTGAAGGTCTCCGACGTGTCCCGCGCCGTTGCCTTCTACCGCGAGGCACTCGGATTCGAGGAGCAGGCGCGGCTTCCCTCCGCGGGCTTCCTCTCGGCGGGCGGCTATCACCATCACGTAGGCCTGAACTCCTGGCAGAGCCAAGGCGGGACGCCGCCCCCGAACAGTGCTCCCGGCCTGCGTAATGTTGGGTTCGAGCTCAGCGACCCGGATACGCTCGCGGCGTTGGAGCGCAGGCTGGCCGGAGCGTCCATCGGCGAGCCACCTCCATCACACGGCGAGAACGGTCATCTCACTCTGCGCGACCCAGATCACCAGCTGCTCACCTTCTCCTATTCCCCGCCGCGATGACTGCACAGGTTGGGCGATGCTGTACTTTCCCCAGCATCTTTTGATGATCGGAGGTGGCACCTTGGACGATGACGGCTACTTCCCGCGCGGGAGCTCGATACTGCGACGGGTCCACGAAGAGAAGGCCGTCGGCCTCATGTACGGCCAGCGCGCGCTGTGCGTCGGAGCGATCAAGCCGCTCAACTACGTGGGGACGAGCGAACACACCCACAACAAGCTCACTCCATTCCGGCGGATCACCCACACCGGCGCGATGTTCGAGGCGGTCTTCTTCGGCACCCGCGCGGAGGCCGACAGGGTGCTCGAGATGGTCCGCCACATGCACGAGCGCGTCCTCGGCGCGCTCCCACAGGACGCCGGCCCGCACTATCCGGCGGGCACCCCCTACTCGGCGTTCGACCCCGAGCTGATGCTGTGGACGATCGCCGTGATCGCGGACTCGGCGGAATGGTTCTACGAGCACCTCGTGCGCCCCTTCGCCGCGGCCGAGCGCGAAGCGCTGTGGCAGGACTACATCCGCTTCGCAGAGCTCTTCCAGACGCCTCGCGCGGCCATTCCGCCAACCCACACCGCGTTCCGCGCGTGGTACGAGCGCCATCTCGCCAGCCCCGACCTGTTCCTTACCCCCGAGGCCCGCTACATGGGCCACGTCTCCGCGTTCGAGATCCCGATGTCCTCGAGCCAGCTGCTCGCCAAGCGCGTACACGACCTCGTGATGCTCGGCTCGCTGCCCCCGCGGGTACGCGAGCTCTACGGCTTGCGCTACACCCCGGCGCATGCGACCGCATGCGCTACTGCGATTGCCGCGGCGCGACTTGCGCGTCCGTTCGTGCCGCGCTCGCTCAAGCGAGGATCGTGCATCCCCGAGTTCGAGCAGGTCGCCACCGTCGAGCGTCACCGAATCGAGCGTGGACAGCCCACGCCACAGATCGTCTGACCCGGCTCGATCGTCTAGACCGATTCGCCGGTTCGCCGCACTCGAGCACACGTGACGCGCGCGCGTCACGAACCGCGCGTGCAACGAAGTATGTATTGTTCGTTCGAACGAACGTCTCATTGCGCCGCAGCTCCTCACAAGATGTCATCAACCGATTCCATACTCGCCTTCACTGCGGCAGACGCCGGCTTAGGCGCGCCCTACAGCCTGACCGAGTGCATCGCGGCGCTTGATCGCGGAGCCACGACATCGGTTGAGCTGGTCGCGCAAGCACTCGCTCGCATTGATGCCACCCAGTCCACGCTCAACGCGTTTCGCGTGGTCTGCGCTGAGTCCGCGCGCCAAGCGGCCACCGAGGCCGACCGGCGCCGTGCCGCGGGCGAGCACCTGCCGCTGCTGGGGGTGCCCGTGGCCGTCAAGGACGACATGGACGTCGCCGGTGAGCCGACGGCGTTCGGCTGCCCGGGACCATTCCCTCTGAAGCAGCACGACAGCGAGATGGTGCGCCGCCTGCGCGCCGCGGGCGCGGTGATCGTCGGCAAGGCCAACGCGCCCGAGGTTGGCCTGTACCCGTTCACCGAGGGCTCCGCGTTCGGCGCGACCCGCAATCCCTGGCATCTGGACCACACGCCCGGAGGATCGAGCGGCGGCGGTGCGGCGGCGGTAGCTGCGGGGATCGTTCCCGCGGCCGTCGGTTCCGACGGCGCCGGCTCGGTTCGCATTCCCGCCGCTTGGTGCGGGCTGGTCGGCGTAAAGCCCCAGCGGGGGCGCATCTCCACCTGGCCCGACGCGGAGTCTTTCAACGGACTGAGCTGCTTCGGGCCGCTCACACGTACGGTCGCCGACGCCGCGTTGCTGCTCGACGTCCTCAGCGGGCCCCACCCCGGCGACCTCCACACGCCGCCGGCGCCATCCGAGGCCTTCGCGCTCGCCGCCACCCGTGACCCCGGTCGGCTGCGAATCGCGCTCTCCCTGCGGGCTCCGTTCAGCGGCGCGCCCGTGCGACTCGATCCTGAGATTCGCGCCGCCGCTGAGCGGATCGGTCGTGTCCTTCGCGATCTCGGCCATGAAGTGATCGAAGCCAATCCGCGTTACGGGCTTATGGGTCTGGCGCTGGTCGCCCGCGGCCAGGCTGGCGTCGGTAGCTGGGTGCGGGGCGTTCCCGATCGCTCGCTGCTCGATGCGCGTACGCGCGGGGCCGCGCGTGTGGGAGCACTGTTCGCACACACCGTGTTACCTGTGGCCCGCCGGGCCGAGCCATGGCTGCAGCGCCGTGTAGGGGCGATCTTCGATCGCGTCGACGTGGTGATCACGCCGACCAGCGCCGGCCCGCCGCTGAGGATCGGGGCCGCCGAGGGTCTCAGCAGCTGGGCGACCGATCAGCTGATCGCGGGCTCGTGTCCATACGCATGGCCGTGGAACGTGCTTGGCTGGCCGGGCGTGAACGTGCCTGCGGGCCTCAACCGGAAGGGCCTGCCACTCGGCGTGCAGCTGCTCGGGTCCGCCAACACCGAGGCCACGCTACTGAGCCTTGCTGCCCAGCTAGAGCGCGTGGAGCGCTGGCACGAGCGCGTCCCGCCTTTTACCCTGGACACGCCGATATCCCAATGAACGCGCCCGCCGCGCAGCCGGCCGGCGTGGTTCGAGCAGGCGCAGGTCGAGCAGGCGTGCGCGAGCGCATACTGCGCGCGACTCTCGCGCTGATCGCGGCCGACGGCGTGAGCGCCGTCACCAATCGGCGCGTTGCGGCGGCAGCAGAGGTGTCACTCGGCTCGCTCACGTACCACTTCACCAGCCAGACCGAGCTGCTGCACGAGAGCCTGCTGCTGTATGTGGAGGAAGAGACCACACGGCGCGAGGAGATCGCACGCGAGCTGGCCAGACGGGATCCGAGCCTCGAGGAAGTAGCACAGGAGATCGAGCACCTAGTGGTCGGCGCGGCCGACATCCCCCAGCAGATAGCCGAGCTGGAGCTGCACCTCCAGGCAGCGCGCGACCCCGCGCTGCGGGAGGCCTCGCAGCGCTGCTTCGCGGCTCACGAACAGATCGCCGCCGCAGCCCTGACCAAGCTAGGGCTCTCCGCGAGCGACGAGCATTCCGCCTCCACCGTGGTGGCGCTCATGACAGGCCTCGCGATTCGCCGCCTCGCCGGCGGTGGACACGACGCGCAAGGCACCTCCGAGGCGCTGCTGGCGCTGATGCGTGGCCTGAATACGTAGCGACGCTGCCGGCGCTCAGCAACGGCGATCGGCCCCCTCTCGGCAACGACGATTAGCTCCCAGAGCACGGTGATCGACTGCCGATCCGAGGTTAGTTACTCCCGAGCGTGCGAGATCGACGACCTGCCTGCGCACCTCTGCTGGATACCTTCTCGGCATTGATTCCTCCTGACTGCACGCCGGAGGATTCTAGAAACGCAACTCCATCAAAGCCGGGTCAGATCA
>PLBZ01000004.1 GCA_003134675.1 Solirubrobacterales bacterium | reverse complement strand
CGCCTATTTTGATAGGCGTTCTTAGGAGGCGTGACATCCTGCAGCGGTGTCCAGCAGCGATTCTGAGGGCCAGCCCTCCTCTGCGGCGAGCATCGACGAGCTGGTGCTCGCCGATGAGCCCGAGCGCTGGGCGGCACTTGGCTTCACCGTTACCGCCGGGTGCTGTCAGCTTGGCACGGTCCGCCTGCGCCTTGCGGGGCAAGAAGCCGGGCGTGGAATCGTCTGCTGGTCGCTGCGTGAGATCTCGAGTCTCGAGCTCGACGGGCTGCCGACTAAGCGCTCCGAGTCGCCGGTGCCGGCTGCCGCGCCCGTCCATCCCAACGGGGTACTCGCAATCGATCACGTCGTTGCGATGTCTCCCGCGCTCGATCGCAGCGTGCGGGCGCTAGAGGCGGCCGGGTTGGATTTGCGCACGATCCGCGAGCAGCCGACCCCGGCCGGAGCGCCACGCCAAGCGTTCTTTCGGCTCGGGGCCGAGATCCTCGAGGTCGTCCAGGAGCCCGATAGTGTCGTCGAGCGTGACGGTGGACCAGCTCGCCCCGCGCGCTTGTGGGGACTCGCCCTCCTCACGCCGGACCTCGACCGCGCGGTCGAGGTGCTGGCTCCACATGTGGGCACGGCGCGAGGAGCAGTCCAACCCGGGCGACGGATCGCCACGGTACGGCGCTCAGCCGACCTGGCGATACCAATCGCGCTGATCAGCAGATTCTGAGACGTCCGGTACCGATAAGGACCGATTATTCTGTTCAATACCTTCAACCTCCACGTCATCAACAGATCAAGATCTGAAGTTGTCAGTGCGGCGGTCGGGCCGCTCGTGGTACTCGCAGAGGCGTAAGCTGTCTCCGAGATTTTCTGCACCGAGGGCACATGCCCATAAACACCCCAAGATCTGAGGTCTTTAGATGCGCCGAATCCTGCTCGTAGCACTGGTGGGGATAACCGTCGTAGCCCTTCCCGGCAGCGCCGTTGCGGCAAAGAAGCATCACTCAAAGCCGGCGACCTTCAAGACCGGGACCTACAAGGCGAAGGTCGGAGCAGGCACCGCGTCAGTGCCATTCAACATCACGCTCAAGCGCGCGAGTTGCCCCAGCGCGCCCGGCCAGGGCAAGTCCTCGCTGCACCTGTGCGTCGCGCTGCCCGCCTCGCCAATCGCGGCGTGCAGCACTCCGATCAACCTTGAAGTCCCGCTCGGTGGCTTCATGGCGCCGGTTGCGCTCCCCACGTCGGGCAAAGTCACCCAGCAGGCGCCCGTCAACCTAGGTCCGGCTATTCCCGGCGCAGCACCGACGACGGGCCAGTCGAGCTTCTCGGTCACATTCACGAAGAAAGGCACTGCGAGCGGCTACCTCGAAGTCAACCTGATGATCGCGGTGACTCCGACACAGCCCGCCGTCCCGTGCTCGAGCGGCAAGGTCCCGTTCACGGCCAAGCTGGGCTGAACTACCCCGAAGCCCTCCCCCGATGCGGAGCAAGGAGGCTCCGCATCCGCGGCCCTTGGATACGCCACAGCCTGCGCGGATGCTGGCCGATCTTTGATCGGTCAAAAACACACCCACTACACACACACATTACCCCAGGAAGATCCCCGACAACACCGCGTTTACACCAGCGGTCCGGTCGACAGTGATCGTGACCGTCCCACCCGCGGCAACGCTGATCGGGAACGACATTCCAAGCGCCTTCATGGAAAGAGCTCGTGAAGCCGTTGGGAGTGTCTACTTGACCAGGATACGCCCCTGCATCCACGGATGGATGACGCACATGAAGTTCAGGGTGCTCCCGGCGGGTGCGGTGACCTTGATGCTCACAGGACCGCCGTGTCCCTTCGGATTGATGACAACCGAGTCGCCGGGCTCGTCAAAACCGATGGGGCCGACGTTGACGAGCGGAATCGGCGGTGGACCCGATGGAGGGCCTTCGGGATTCACGCCGTGCGCTTTCGCGATTTCACCGCAGACGTGGCATTCCTGGATCTGCTTGGTGGTGCGCGGCAGCTGCGACTTCTTGACGATCGAGAACGTGTGCGGCTCATCGGTCGTGTTCGTCAACGTCACCGTTCCGCCCGAGCGTATCGTCAGCGTGCCGGCGACGAAATGTACGCTGTCCTTGATATAGGCATTCGGCTTGAACGTTTCTGCGCCCTTGATGACGATCTTTGCCTTCGCGGGGCCCTTGCCCTTCCCGGCCGCGCCAAGAGCCGACCCGGCGAGGACGAGCAATGCCGCGCCGAGCGCTGCCACTACGAGCGCCCGCCACGAGTTTGATAGCTGCATGAATGCCTCCTGATGGCGCAGCGCCCACGGCGGATGCACCTGTCGAATCCCATAGGAGCGCGGATACGCACCCTGTCCCGCGCACATCATATATCTACAACCAAAGGCTTGCGTGACTGAGTGAGACGACCAGACGCTTTTGGTTTGGGATCGAGAGAAGCGTCGCAAGGCGTGCCTCGGCTCGCCACCTTTAGAACGCCTATCAAAAAGATCGGCACGCCCGGAATGCGTCNNGATCTTTGATCGGTCAAAAACACGTCCCTACACTCATCCAGCACTGCGGAAGGCGCTCCGTGTGTAGGATGCTCACGCAAACTTGATTCCAGGAGAGGACGCGGTGTGTTCGCACGGGTGTGGAGGGTACGGTTTGAGGTTCTCGTTCTGAGCGCCGCGGTCGCGGGGATCCTCCTCTCGGCGGCAGTGGGCGAGGCGGCGGGCGCGCCAATCGACGTGCGCGGCACCTACGAGGCCGCCGCCTGCGTCAGCGGAACGCTCGCCGAATGCGAAGCCCATCCGCAGTTCCCGCAGAAGTACGTCCTCGAAACCGAGGACTTCGGCACCGGCGCGCTCACCGGTAAGGGCTTCACCGACGCCTGCGCGCCGATCTACTCGATCACGGGGACGATCTCCGGCAACACGGTGAAATTCCACACCGTGCAGTCGGGCTACACCTCTGACGCCGTCCTCACGGCGAACCCCGAAGGGACCAAGCTGGCGGGCACCTTCAGCGACAGCTTCGGCCGCGTCAATCAACCCACGTTCGGAAACCGCATCGCGGGATTCCCGTGCGGCGGCGGCACGAGCGGGGAAGAAGAAGCGGCGAAAAAAGCCAAAGAAGCCAAAGAAAAAGAAGAATCCGAAAAAGCCGCCAAGCACCCCACCGGCACGAGCATCATCTGCAACTACGAATTCGCCACCTCGCAGAACACGTGCGTCGCCTCGGTGGGCGACGGCTCCCAGATCAACCCGACCGGACCCACCGGCACGGTCACCTTCACGACCACCAGCGGCGGCTTCGCCAGCGGCGCCAAATGCTCGCTCACGGTCAATCCGTCCTCACCCACGATCTCGAACTGCTCGCTGGTCTATCAGACCGCCGAAAGCGGTCTGCCGTCGATCACCGCCACATACGGCGGGGACTCCACACACGCCGGAAGCGTGGGGCACACCCAGTTCCTCGGCTCTGGAATCAACGAAACGAACTTCGAAAACCCGACCGGCCCGTCCGGGCACTACCCCAACGAAGTGGGCATCGAAACCAACGTCCCCGCCAACGGGACCACAGTGGAAGCCACGGCCCAGGGTTCGAACCAGTCACCCGGAGCCGTGCCCCTCGTGTTCCCGAAGCTCCCAGCCGGGCTCGACCCCGAATCGGTCACCGAGCTCGGGCTGCTCGACAGCATCGGCAAGATCGTCAACGAAACCTGCGGGCAGAACCTCAAAGACGTCACCGGCTTGAACGCAGACGTCGCGAAGGCCATCGAACACATGAACGAACTGCTGAAAAGCTCCAACCCCGCTCAGCAGCAGCAGGGTCAGGTCCTCCAACAGGACCTGAACAAGACCCTGGAAGCGATCGACAAAATGCTCAAAGAACAGGCTCAGGTCCAGAAGGAAGTTCTCAAGAACGCCAAAGGCTCGGCTTTCGTCGCAGCCGCGAAATCGAGGCCGAAGCGGACGAGGTCGGTCAGGGCAATCGGCTACGTGGTGCAGCGCAACGTCGCCGCCGGGAAGCTCAAGCTCCATCTGCGTCTCAACCGCGCCGCGCTGGCCAAGCTCGCCGGCAAGCGCTCGAGCGTCACGCTGTTCGTGCGCATCGACATGGTGATGCCGAGCGCGGTTCTACATGGGGGCGTCCCGCGCGTGTTCGTCAAGCGCATCACGCTCAAGAAGACCGCCGCGGCGAAGGGCCACCGGCACCGCAAGAAGCACTAGGCCTGTGCTCCCTCGCGGGATCTGCCGCCAACTCGGCGTGCCGCCGCCCAGCGGCTACTTGCCGGTCGTGCGGTGCATGGCCGTACGTGTATGACCGGGGTCTCCTCGACCTGAGGCGACCCCGCCGGTGGCCACGCTACGAGCGGGTTGCGGTGTTCGGCGGATGAGCAGATGCAGCACTCGGTCCTCGGGAGCTTCGTCGGTCCGCTCTGTCAAAGTCTTTGGATGCACCGTTCGGAACACCGGCCCTCGGGCGGGGTCCACCACGGCCACCACGACCTTAGATCTGCTCGGAGTGTCGAACACGATCCCGTCGAGCTCCGGACCACCGCTCGAGACCTTGACGAGCTCGCCCGCGCTGGTCGACTCCATCGATACAGCGTATAGGGACCAAGAAACGCGGCAACACTACAGCTCGATCGAGAGAACCATCGCAGGCCGTGCGTAGGGTTGGCGCAATGAACGAAGAGACCAACCATCCGCAGTTCCTCGCCAAGGTCAAGGGCGCTCTAAGCGCCCTTGGGGTCCTACGCGGGCGAGGCAGCCTCACGAACGAGTCGCGCTCAGCGGCAGGGCAATCGAGCGACATCGCAAACGCCGGACTCAGGCGAGTCACGATGCGCTACCTCGATGTCGAATGGGAAAGCCTCCTGAATGAGGCCAATCACGTCGATCTGTTTTTCGCGTACGCCAAGGTCTGGCGCGATGCTCACGCGACCGAGCTTCGTCGGCTGGTTGCCCGCGAAGGCACACGGCTTCGGGTCATCCTGCCCGATCGAGACAACCAGGCGTTGATGACCCAGCTAGCCGCGAAGTTCAGATACTCGACCTCTCAGCTTCAAAGGCATATCGATTACGCCGAGTGCGACTTTGCCGACCTAAGCCGCCAAGCGGCATCTCAGGCGACCGTCGAGCTACGACGCACAGCCGAGTTCCCGGTCTTTACGTACTACCGTTTCGACCGCCGCTGCTTCGGTGTCCTCTACTCGCAAGCGCCCGGTTGGGTCGAGGTCCCGACATTCGAGTGCGAGCAGGGCGGGACGCTCTACGGGTTTTTTAGCGGCCAGTTCGACACGCTCTGGGAGAGCTGTCCCCGTCCGAAGGCTACACCTGTGAATTCGCAGAGGATGCGACCCAAAAACACAACCCCTAAATTCACAAGCACCGCGCTAGACGCCTCATCGCTGGTGAGACATTAAGCGATGGGCGGGTAGCGGCATGGCGTCCTTCCAGGCGGTTTACTACCGCGCCTCTGACGGGAGCGAACCGGTTCGTGAGCTCCTTCAGTCGTTCGAGTGCAAGCGCCGCGTCTCGCTGCTGCACCAGATCGCCCGTCTGAACCTGCTCAGCGACCAGGTCCGGCATCTCCCCCTCCCGCACAGCTCCCCGGTAGACGGCGAGTTGCGAGAGCTGCGCCACGCCGAGGCAGATCGCTACCGCGTGCTGTATCGGAGATCGGAAGAGTTGTTTGTCCTGCTCCATGCTTACCGCAAGACGGCAGGGGTACCCACCTCTGAGTTCGATATCGCGAGGACGCGATGGCTGGACTTCCAGTCACGCAATGATCCAAGCCCGATCGGCTCGTCCGTCGCCGAGGACATCGACGCATCGCTCGAGGATGCTGAGTTTCGCAGCGAGCACGAACGCCTCGCCCCATGCGAGGCCCTGGCACAGCTGGTCATCATGCGCAGAGGCGGGCTGGGCTTCTCACAACACCGACTCGCCAGACATATGCACACCACACCATCCGCGATCTCACGGATCGAATCGGGACAACACGGAACCAACGCACGTACCCTCATACGACTCGCCGAGGCCCTGGAAGCACGCGCGGTCATCGGCTTCGACTACGGGCCAACAGCAATACCCCAACGCGAGCTGGTAGCGCTCTCAAACGCACCTTGGCGATAGGGCAACTGCTACCGGCTAAACAGAATCAGCACAGTCCCAAGGAAGATCACGGGACAGGTCGAAAACGCAATCGACATTTGCCCCCAACCCTTGCGCGCGGATTCCGTCCGAGTCTCGGGCAAAGATGCTCGCGCACACTTCGTCACATCTGCATCAATCATGCTGATCGCGGCCCTTGCCATCTGGCTCACCCTGGTCATCTTCTTCGTGGCCATCTGCCGCCTCGCGGCGAACGCGGACCGTAGAGACGATGTCGCCCTGACTGAACGCTACCTTTCCCACTCCATCCGGGGCTCTCGCACGCTCACCACCTCTACGACAAGCAGCACCGGACAAGGGCGACGCGTGAGGGCCACCATGACTGGACGCAGCGGCGAACTGCTGCAGTGACCATCCCATCGCTCGTCTCAGGATCACAGCTTCTCCACTAGGCCAAATCTGGCCTTACTGTTCTGAGTAGGAATGATCGATCTGCACTCTCACGTGCTGGCAGGCATCGACGACGGCCCCGAGGCGATCGAGGGTTCGCTCGCGCTCGCGCGGGCCGCCGCGGACGCCGGCACGCGTGTGCTCGTGGCCACACCCCACGTCAGCTGGAACTACCCCAACGACGCCGACACGATCGCCGCGCTCGTGGAGGATCTGAACGCGCGCCTGGCCGCAGAGGCAGTCGCACTGGAGATCCGCGCCGGCGCCGAGATCGCGATGACGCGCCTGATCGACATCGCGCCTGCCGAGCTCGCGCGCCTGCGCCTCGGCGGCGGTCCCTGGCTGCTGGTGGAGCCCCCCTTCGCCCCCATGGTCACGGGCCTTGACTCGATCCTGCTCGACCTCCAGCGCCAGGGCCACCGGATCCTGCTCGCCCACCCCGAGCGCTGCCAGGCCTTCCACCGCGATCCGCAAATGCTCTCCTCGCTCGTCCGCGCAGGCGTCCTCACGTCGGTCACCGCCGGCTCACTCGTGGGGCGCTTTGGCGGCGAGGTGCGCCGCTTCGCGCTGTCGCTCGCGCGCGAGGATCTGATCCACAACGTCGCCTCCGACGCCCACGACAACGTTCGCCGCCCGCCGGGGACGGCCGCGGAGCTGCGGCAGGCCGGCTTGGAGCCGCTCGCCGATTGGCTCACCGAGCAGGTGCCCGCCGCGATCCTCGGCGGAGGGGAGATCCCGCCTCGGCCCGAAGTCGAGCTCTCGAGCATCGAGCCGGTGCGCCAACCATGGTGGCGCCGCCACCACTAGGCTTGCGGTTAGGGGTTCGTCCAAAGGAAGCGATCCCGCTCAAAAAAGCATGCCCAGCGGCCGATAGGAGCGCGTGAGCAACCTTCGCACGCTGCTGAGCACCACGATCGCGATCCTCGCCTGCGCCTGCTCCGGCGCTGTCCTCGACACCGCCGCGGCTGGGTCGCCCTCCCACCGGGGCCACCACGGTCGTGCCCACAGGGCACACCACCGCGCCCACAAGGCACACCGCGCCCACGCGGCACACCACCGCTCCGCCCGCCGTTCGCACGTCGGCCGGCGATCGCACGCGGTCACCGAGACGATCACGCTCGCCACGCCTTGCCAGAACACCGAACTGACGCCCGCGCCAGACAACCTCGGTGAGATCGACGCCGCGACCCTGTGCCTAATCAATCAGGAGCGCGCGCGCAACGGAGAGCTTCCCCTGCAGGTGAGCGCTCAGCTCGAAGAAGCCGCGCAGGGGCACAGCGACGAAATGGTCAGCGAGGACTACTTCGCCCACGTCGCGCCGAGCGGCCTGACACCGGTTGCTCGTGTCGAATCCACAGGCTATGTACCTAACCCACAGGTCGGCTATGCGCTCGGCGAGAACCTCGCCTGGGGCACCATGCCCCTGGCCACTCCGAGCGCGATCGTCGCCGCCTGGATCGCCTCGCCGGAGCACCTCGCGAACATCCTCTACAGCCCCTACCGCGACACCGCGATCGGCGTCGCCCCCGCGGCGCCCCCCTCGCTCGCCGGCGGCCAGCCCGGCGCCGTGTACACGCAGGAGTTCGGCGTGATCCTCCGCTGAAGGATTGGCGAGAACTCGGGTGTTTGCACGTGCTGCCACGACCTGACCTGCTGAACGGTCCTTGATGTCCCAAACTGCTCCTCATACATGCGCCGTCGCGGACGTTTCTTGCCTCAAGTCCGGGACACCTGCGGACGAGGTGACCGGTATGAGCGAGAGTTGGCTCTGCCCGACGGATCTGGATCGCAACCGCGTCGTCGACGCGAACGATCGCGTGCGCATGATCCGCAAGGTCGGCTCGGGGGCAATCGGCGTGGCCCTGATCGTCTCGGCCCCGTGGCTGGGCTGGTGGACGCTGATCCTGTTCGCGCTCTCGGCGCTCAACTTCATCAACGTCGATCTGCGCCTGCGCAAGAGCCAGCATCCCGAGCGGGTGAGCGTCTGCGCGATCCTGATCACGATGGCGCTGATCGCCGCGGGAGTGATCCTCAGCGGCGGCCCGCGCAGCCCCGCGCTCCCCTGGCTCGTCCTGCCGGCGGGAATGGTCGCCGCCCGCTTTCGCCCCCAGGTCGTGATCGCGGGATTCGCATTGACGGTCGTGGTGATCTTGATCGCCACGCTCGGGGTGGATCCGCAAGCGACGATCCACAACCCGGTGTCGGTGATCGCGACGCTGGCGCTGCTCGTCGCGGTGGTGTCGATCGTGAGGGCGATCGAGGCCGCCGAGCTTCACAACCGCGACGAAGCCACCCTCGATCCGCTGACGGGCCTTGCCAATCGGCGGCAGCTCTCAGAAGATCTGGCCGCGGTCTGGAGCGACGCGACCCCGGAGCGGCCCGTTCGGCTGCTGATGTTCGACCTCGATGGCTTCAAGGCCTACAACGACACGTTCGGGCATCCCGGCGGAGACCTCTTGCTGAGCCGCCTCTCGCAGGCCTTCAAGGCGGCGATCTCCACCTACGGCCGTGCCTATCGCCTGGGGGGAGACGAGTTCTGCGCTCTGCTCTGGGGCGATTGCGGCGAGCAGATGGTCAAATCCTGCCTGAGCGCGCTCAGCGAGGAGGGTGAGGGCTTCTCGATAACGAGCTCCTACGGATCGGTGATGCTGCCCCAAGAGACCAACGATCCCGACCTGGCGCTGCAGCTGGTCGATCAGCGGATGTACGCATACAAGGATTCCAGCAGGGCCAGCGCGGGCCAGCAGACGCGCGATCTGGCGCTGCAGATTCTGGCGGCGCACGCGCCGGATCTGCACATGCACTCCTCCCACGTCGCGACGCTGGTCGAAGGCGTGGCTCGTCGCTTGGGCCTGGAGGATCAGGAGCTCTCCGATGCCGTACACGCGGCCGAGCTGCATGACATCGGCAAGGTGGCGATCCCGTTCGCGGTGCTGAACAAGCCCGGCGCCCTGGACGAGCAGGAGTGGGAGCTGATGCGCCGCCATCCGGCGATCGGCGCGAACATCCTGAGCGCCGCGCCGGCGCTGATGCGGGTCGCGGAGATCGTCGGCGCCACCCATGAGCGCCACGACGGCGGCGGCTACCCCCGCGGTCTGACGGGGGATCAGATTCCGCTTGCCAGCCGCATCGTGTTCGTGTGCGACTCGTTCGACGCGATGACCTCAGAGCGGCCATACGATCGGGGGAGGACCGAGGCCGATGCGATCGAGGAGCTGCGCCGCTGCGCCGGCACACAGTTCGACCCGCGGGTGGTGGAGGCGTTCATCGCCGAGCACCTCGCCCGCCATACCGCCCAGCTGGCCGCCGCCAGCACGCCCGCGCCCGATCCAGCGCTGCGGGCGAGTCTCACGGTCAGCATCTAAGAACCTCTAAGTTACTCCGGGATCGAAGTGCCGGGCCCGGAGAGCTCGAAGGCGCTGTGCAGGACTTGCACCGCGCGGGGCACGCGGTCGCGGTCGATCACGCAGGAGATCTTGATCGGCGAGGTGGAGATCATCTCGATGTTGACGCCCTCGGCGGCGAGCACGGCGAACACCCGCGCGGCGACGCCGGGGTGCGAGCGCATGCCGGCGCCGANNACCTTGCCCATCTCCTCGTGCGTCGTCATGTCCGCGAACGCTTCGCCGCTCAGCGGTGCCAGGGCGACGCGGGCGGCGCGCAGGTCCTCGCGCGGCGCGGTGAAGGAGATCTCTGCGAGGCCACCGGCCGAGGAGGGCTCGTTCTGGACGATCATGTCGACGTTGACGTTCGCCTGGGCGAGCGCCGCAAAGATGCGCGCGGCGGCTCCGGGCTCGTCAGGGACGCCGATCAGCGTGACACGCGCCTCGGCGGTCGAGTGGGTGACGGCTGTGATCAGGGGTTGCTCCATCGCGCCTGCGTCGAGCACAACCGTACCTGGCTCGTCGTCGAAGGAGGAGCGGCAGTGGATGCGCACGGAGTGGTTGCGCGCGTACTCGACCGAGCGCAGCTGCAGGACGCTCGCGCCGGAGGCGGCCATCTCGAGCATCTCCTCGAAGGAGATGGTGGCCAGCTTGCGCGCGTCGGGNNACGATCCGCGGGTCGGCGGTGTAGACGCCGGCGACGTCGGTGTAGATCTCGCACTCCTCGGCGCCGAGCGCAGCGGCGACCGCGACGGCCGTCGTGTCCGAGCCGCCGCGACCGAGGGTGGTGACGTTCTTGGCGGTCGTGGAGACACCTTGGAAGCCGGCGACGAGCACGATCGAGTCCTCGTCGAGCGCGGCCCGGACGCGGTCGGCACGGACATCGATGATCCGCGCCTTGGTGTGGGAGTCGTCCGTGACGATCCCGGCCTGTGAGCCGGTGAGCGAGATCGCGCGGTGGCCGAGGTCGTTGATGGCGATCGCACACAGCGCGCAGGAGATGCGCTCGCCGGCGGAGAGCAGCATGTCCATCTCGCGCGGGTCGGGGTCGGCGGAGAGCGTCTGGGCCATCGCGATCAGCTCATCGGTCGTGGAACCGCGGGCGGACAGCACGGCGACGACGCGAAAGCCCGCCTCGCGCTTGGAGACGATGCGCTGGGCGGCGCGCTTGATGCGCTGCGCATCGGCGACCGAGGTGCCGCCAAACTTCATTACGATCAAGCCGGGCATGGGCCGAGGATTACACAGCGCGGCGGCCGGCGAAGGCCTTGCCGAGGGTGACCTCGTCGGCGTACTCCAGGTCCGAGCCGACCGGCAGGCCGCTGGCCAGGCGAGTGACCGTGAGATGAGGTGCCCGCCCGCGCAGCTCCTCGGCGATGTGCAGGGCGGTCGTTTCGCCGGTTGTGGTTGGGTTGGTGGCAAGCACCAGCTCGCGTACGGGGGGCGTGTGATCGCCCTCGATGCGCAGGAAGAGCTCGGCGATCTTGAGATCCTCGGGGTCGATGCCGTCGATCGGCGAGAGCGCGCCGCCGAGTACGTGGTAGACGCCTGAGTACTCGTGGGTGCGCTCCATGGGGATCACGTCCGAGGGCTCCTCGACGACGCAGATCAGCCCGTGATCGCGCCGCAGGTCGGTGCAGATCAGACAGCGCGTCTCATCGGTCAGGTTGAAGCACACGTCGCACAGACCGATCCGTTCCTTGACCTCGCGAATCGCCTCCGCCAAGCCGGTGGCGTCCTCGGAGGAGGCGCGGAGGATGTGGAAGGCAAGTCGCTGGGCGGTGCGCGAACCGATGCCGGGGAGCTTCGACAGCTCGGTGACGAGCCGCTGGACGGGAGGGGCGTAGCTGCTCACTGCTGGATACTCATAATCCCGGTAGGCCCAGGCCACCACCGAGGCCCCCGAGGTCGAGCCCCCCGGTGGTGGTCCCCAGCTTGTTGGCCGCAAGCTCCTGAGCCGAGCGCAGCGCCTCGTTGACGGCCGCCAGGACCATGTCGGCGAGCATCTCTGAGTCCTCGGGATCGACCGCCGCCGGGTCGATCTTCACCGCCTGGATCTCAAGGGCGCCGGAGATCCGCACTGTGACCATGCCGCCGCCGGCGGAGGCTTCGACCGTCTCGTGCTTGAGCTCCTCCTGGGCGCTCTCCATGTCCTGCTGCATCTTCTGGACCTGCTGCATCATCTGCTGCATGTTTGGAATCCGAGGCTGCTTAGCCATCAGGCCTCTTTCTGTTCGTGGTTTACCGGCGCCTGATCGCTGGAGAGCTCCTCGGCGTCGAACTCCTCCATGAAGCGCGCCACCCACTCCTCCTCCGTCGGCACCGGGAGCTCGGACGCGGCGTCAGCGTCGGTCTCGAGCAGTTCGTAGGACAGGCGCCAGCGCTTGTCCGTGACCTGGAGCAGCGCGTCGGAGACGATCGCGCGGTTGTCGGGATGCTCGGCCTTCTTCTTCAGGAAGGCGGCCGAGGAGGCGAACGCCACCGTCAAATCCTCGCCCGCCAGCGCCACCGGGTGCGCGTCTATGAGCACCGCGCTCAGCATCTTGTTCTCCGTCCCCACCAGCTCCACCACCGCCGGCCACAGCGCGCGCAGGGACTCGACATCCGTCGCGGGGATCACCTCGGGGGCAGGCTCGGGCACGGGCACGACATCCACCACCGGCTCGGACTCCATCTCGGGCGCGATGGCGAGCGACGCCTCACTCATCTCAGCCGGCTGTGGTGCCGCCGGGGCGACCGGCACGGGCACCGTCCGATCCACGGCGACGGCGGAGACGCGGCGCTCTGACTCGAGCAGCTCGATCCGGGCGAGCAGGGCCGGCGTGGAGGAGTCGACCTCGGGGCGGGCTGCCTTCACCAGCGCCAGCTCGAGACGGGTGCGGGGGTCGGCCCCGGCGCGCACGCCCTCCATCGCCGCTCCGAGCAGCTCCAGCAAGCGCACCACCGTCGCGTGCTCGACACGCTCAGCCTGGGCGCTCAGGGCAGCGTCGGCCTCGGGCGTCAGGGAGAGCTCGGGGGGGAGCTCCCCGAGCGTCTGGACGAGGAGGAGCTCCCGGGCACGGACCTCGAGGTCGGAGGCGAAAGAGCCGGCGTCACGGCCCTGCTCGACGCACTCCTCCAGTGCCATCAGCGCACGCCGCGAGTCGCCGGCGGCGACCGCGTCGACCGTCTCCTCGAGCAGTCGCGCATCCGCCACGCCGAGGACCGCCAGCACGTCCTGCAGGGCGATCTCGGGGCCGCTGTAGGTGAGCAGCTGCTCGAGCGTGCCGAGCGCGTCGCGAAAGGAGCCGGTCGCGGAACGGGCGACGGCGACGAGGGCGTCGGGGGGTATCTCGATCGACTCGGCCTGGGCGGCGCGGCGCAGGACGCTCGCGATCTGCTCGACCGTGGGCCGGTGGAAATCGAAGCGGTGACAGCGATCGAGCACCGTCGCGGGCACCTTCTGCGCCTCGGTGGTCGCGAGCACGAACACCGTGTTCGGCGGCGGCTCCTCGAGGGTCTTCAGGAAGGCGTTCCAGGCGGCGGTCGAGAGCATGTGGGCCTCGTCGAGGATGTACACCTTGCTGCGTCCGGATACGGGCGAGTAGGCGACGCTCTCGCGCAGCTCGCGGATGTCGTCGACCGAGTTGTTCGAGGCGGCGTCCATCTCAATCACGTCGAGTGAGGATGCGCGGGCGATCGACAGGCACGACTCGCACTGCCCGCAGGGTTCTGTTGTGAGCCCCCGCTCGCAGTTCAGACACGCCGCGAGGATCTTCGCCATCGAGGTCTTGCCGGTTCCGCGCGAGCCGACGAACAGGTAGGCGTGGTGCACCTTTCCGCGCTCTATGGCGTTGCGCAGCGTGCGCACCACCGGCTCCTGGCCGACGACGTCGGCGAAGGTATGGGGCCGGCGCCTGCGATACAGGGACTGAGCTTGCTCGTGGGGCTGGTCGATCGGCACCGTCGGCTTGAGTCTATCCACGCCCGCGGGATGGGCGGGACCGCTTGGACCGGATAGCGTGCGCGCACGTGAGAGCGCCGATCGAGCATCTTCGGGCCCGCCTCGCCGCCCCGCTTGCGATCGCCGCCGGAGCGGTCGTGCTGCGGGTGGTGGCGGGCGTGGGCTTTGCCAACTACGACACCCTCTACGCGCTCACCTGGGGCGGGCAGGTTGCGCGCGGGGAAACGCCTCAGTACGGGATCCCGATCGCCCCCACCCCGCACCCGCTGGTGGAGGTGCTCGGGGTGCTGCTGGCGCCACTCGGGCCCGGGACGATCGAAGACGTGACGGTCGCGCTCGGCTTCCTCGCGCTGTCGGCGTGCGGCTGGGTCGTATACCGGCTGGGCTCTGAGTGGTTCGGCCGGGCCGCGGGGGCGGTGGCGGCGCTGATCCTGCTCACACGGGTGCCTGTCCTGTCATATGGGGTGCGGGCGTATGTGGACATTCCCTACCTGCTGATGGTGCTCGGGGCGCTGCTCGTGGAGTCCCGCCGCCGCCGATCGGGGATTGACGGAATCCCCGATCGGCCAGCAGGGACGCCGGTCCTGGCGTTGCTGGCGCTCGCCGGGTTGCTGCGCCCCGAGGCGTGGGTGTTCTCNNGCGCGCCTGGCGCTGCTTGCGGCGGCGGCGCCGCTGATGTGGGTGGCGAGCGACCTGCTCGTTACAGGCCACCCGCTGTGGTCGCTGACGAACACGCGCCACACCGCCACGACGCTCGATCGCGTGACGGGGATCGGCAACGTGCCGCAATACATCCCGCGACGGATCGGCGAGATCCTGCGCCCGCCGGTGCTCGTCGGCGCCGCGCTGGGGGGAGCGCTGTCGCTGTGGCTGGCGCCCCGCCGCGCTCGCCTGGGGGCAGTCGCCGGGGTGGTGGCGGTGGCGGTGTTCGCGGCGTTCGCCACGGCAGGCTTGCCGATCGACACGCGCTATGCGTTTCTCGCGTCGGCGATCCTGTGCGTGTTCTGCGGCGCGGGCGTCTTCGGCTGGGCGCGCCTACCGCAGGAGGATCCGAGGCGGCGCTGGTGGATGGCAGGCGGGGCGATCGTGCTCGTGGCGCTGCTCGCGTATGCCCCGTCTCAGTACCACTCGGCGGACCGCGAAGTGAGCAAACTGGCCAAGCAGCAGTCGATCCAGAACGATCTGCTGGCGCTCGTCGAAGACGGCGCGATCACGCGACGGTGCGAGCCCGTGGGCGTACCCAACCACGCGCCGATCCCGCTGCTCGCGCTGTACCTGGAAACGAGCCCGCGCAAGATCGTGAGCGCCGAAGCAAGCCAGATCACCCGCGGCACGTACGTCGACCCGGCGAGTAAAGAAGTGGAAGAGGACTACGTGCTCGACCCCCACGACCCTCACCTGGCGGTGAACGTCCCGCCGGGCTTCACCGAGACGCAGGCAAACCGCTCGTGGTTCATCTTCGGGCACTGCTCGTAGTGGACCGTGCACCCCGCCTCGAGATCCTCGCCACCGGCCACCGATCGCTGCCCGCGACTCCGGTCCGGGTGTTCCCGCTGCGCCTGCCGGGGATCGCTTAAGGCTGCTTCCTTCCGGACCTGACCTGGTTCAC
>PLBZ01000078.1:12996-20456 GCA_003134675.1 Solirubrobacterales bacterium | reverse complement strand
GAGGTCTCGTTGTGCGCCCACGCCAAGACGTCCGCGTGCGCCTCGGCTCCGGCTTTGCCCGCCGCGGCAGGATCGGGTGCGTCACCGGGCTCGGCCGAGACGATCGCGGGGTCGTCGAGGAACGGCGCGCCGTCGCTCACGGTCGCGAACTTCTGTGAGAACTCACCGAAGGCGAGGTGCGCGGAGCGCTCGCGGATCAGGCCGAATGCCGCGGCGTCCCAAAAGCACGTGGTGCCGCCGTTGCCGAGGGCGACCTCATAGCCCTCGGGCAGCGAGAAAAGCTCGTGCAGACCGGCGCGGATCTCGCCGACGATCGCCTTGACGGGCTTCTGGCGATGCGAGGTGCCCATCACCGCGACGCCCTCGCTGGCCAAGCGCGCGAGCGCCTGCGGGTGGACCTTCGAGGGACCACAGCCGAAGCGGCCGTCGGCCGGCTTGCACTCGTCGGGGATGAGGAGCGCGGTGCTCTGCTGTGGCGATGCATTCGGCGTCATGGGCTTCCTTCGTGGAATGTCGCAGATCGAAGAATGCCCAGGCGCGCGGCGGTGCTGCCTCGTCGCTTCCCGGTGGTTGATTCCACCCTAAGCGCCAGTCGCGACGACGTGATCGAGTGTAGCGAACGCCGCTTCAGCCGGTCCAGAGCGCCTCTCGCTCAAAGACGGTCGCAGTCCAGCCCGCGGGCAGGCGAGCCGGCGTCGCACCCGCGGGTAGCTCACGGGCGAGCAGGCAGAACTCGGGCGCGGGTCCGAGTACCAGCTGACGGCGCCAGAGGCTCGCGTGCTGGGGGTCCATGCCATCGCCGAGCAGCTCACCGAGCGCACGCCGCTGCACCCCCGGCGAGCGTGCGACCCACACAGCGACGGACGCCTGGTCAGTCTGCGGATTGTGACCCTCAATCAAGCCGTAGAGGCCGCCCGCACCCGCTCCGAAGCGGCGTGCGATGTCGTCGTGGGTAGTGCGATGACCGCGCCCAACCGCGGCCTCGTTCAGGACACCGAGGGCAGTGTAGTCCTCGACGAAATACCAATCCTCGTAGCCGGCAACGCCGTCGAGCCATGGCAACTCTACGGCTCGATAGCAAGCCGAACCGGCGAAACCCACGGGGGGAGCGTGCGCCAGCGAGCGATGAAACGCGATCTGAGCCCGCTCGTAGGCATCGACCGTCGAGTCCTCCAGAGGGCAATGCCAGAACACGTAGGCGAGCATCACGGGGGGTGGGTGGGTTCTCCTTAAAAGGAGGGCTTGATCCAGTCCATGTGCGAGCGCAGCTCGCCGCCGACCTGCTCGACCTGCGTATCGGCCTGCTCGGCGCGCATCCGCAGGAAGTTCTCCTGCCCGGCACGATTCTCGGCGATCCACTCGCGCGCAAAGTCGCCCGACTGGATCTCCTTGAGGATCTGGCGCATGCTCGCACGGGTCTCGTCGGTAATCACGCGCTTGCCGCGGGTGTAGTCGCCGTACTCAGCCGTGTTAGAGATCGAATAGCGCATCCCGGCAAGACCCTTTTCGTACATCAGGTCGGCGATCAGCTTGAGCTCGTGTAGACACTCGAAGTAGGCCATCTCCGGGTCATAGCCCGCCTCGACGAGCGTCTGAAAACCAGCCTGGACCAGCTCGGAGGCGCCGCCGCAGAGTACGGCCTGCTCGCCGAACAGGTCCGTCTCGGTCTCGTCCTTGAAGGTCGTCTCGATCACGCCGCCGCGAGTACAGCCGATGCCCTTGGCGTAGGCCAGCGCCAGCGCGCGGGCGTTACCCGTCGCATCCTGCTCAACGGCGATCAGCCCCGGCACCCCACTGCCTTCGGTGAACTGGCGGCGGACCAGGTGGCCGGGACCCTTGGGCGCGACCATGCTGACATCAACGCCGGGCGGTGGCTCGACCTCTTTGTAGTGAATCGAGAAGCCGTGTCCGAAGAGGATCATGTTGCCCTCGGCGATGCCGTCGCGGATCTCCTGCTCCCAGATGTCGTGATGACGCTCGTCGGGCAGCAGGATCATCACGAGATCGCCGCGGCTGGCCGCCTCGACGACCGGCAGCACCTCCAGTCCCTGCTCGCGCGCCTTGGCGACCGAGGCGGAGTCCCCGCGCAGGCCGACCACGACATTCACGCCGGAGTCCTTCAGGTTGAGCGCGTGCGCGTGACCCTGAGAGCCGTAGCCGATGATGGCGACGGTCTTTCCGTCGAGGAGACCGAGGTCTGCGTCGTCGTCGTAGATCATTGGACCGCGCAGGCTATCGCGTCGGCGCGTGGCTCAGGCGCTCGCAGAAGCGACGATCGTACGGGCGGGGACCTCGAGGCTGCCATCGGCGGCTTCGTAGGGTGCGAAGCGCTCCCTCACGGCCTGCTCGATCTCCTCGATCTCGCCCTGCGGGCGCGAAAGCACGGCGTCGTGGAAGCTGCGAGACAGGTCAAGCGTGGTCTCCCACAGATCCGTGAAGCCGGGGTGGCGGCGTAGGAGGCCGATCGTCTCTACGGCGATCTCGGCGAAGCCCGCCTTCTCGAGCAGCCGCCTGACCTCCTCAACGCTGCCGAGTGCGAACGGCCCGGGCGTGCCGGGCGCGGGCGGCGCTACCAGGCCGCGTTCGCGCAGCTCTGCGCCGGGTAGCTGCGCCCACGGGTTGTGCTCTATCGCGTCCCACACGGCTAACGCCAGGCAGCCGCCCGGGCGCAGCACGCGGCGGGTCTCGATCAGCGCCGCCTGGGGATCGGCCATCAACATGTAGCCCCAGCGACAGAGCACCGCATCGACGCTTGCCACCGGCAGGTCGATCCATTCGGCGTTCAGCACCTGGAACTCGACATTGCTCAGCCCCAACGCGACCGCCCGTGCGCGGGCACCGCTGAGCATCGTCTCGGCTTGGTCTGAGACGACCACGCCGCCCATCGGCGCGACCAGCTCCGCGGCCAGCATGCCCGTCTCGCCGAGGCCCGCCGCCAGCTCGAGCACACGCTCGCCGGGTTGCGGCATGATCGCGTCGATCATCCAGTGCGAAACGGGGGCGCTGAATTCACGCATCGCTCCTTGCTGGCGCGTCCAGCCGGACGCCGCCTCTTCCCAACTCTGCAGGCTCGCGTCGCGGTGGGCATTCGGGTCGAAGCTCATATGAGCTCCTTGCGCAAGAGCTTGCCCGAGCGAGTACGTGGCAGCGGCTCGTCGGTGAGCGTGAAGTCCTTGGGCACCTTGTACGGTGCGAGGGCGCGAGCACAGTGGGCCATGAGATCCGCGGAGTCGAGCTCGACATCTCCTCGTCCGCGGACCCACGCCGTCACAGCCTCGCCCCAGCGTGGATCGGCACGGCCGAGAACCGCCGCCTCGAGCACGTCGGGATGAGCCTCCAGCACCGCCTCGACCTCCGCGGGCGCAACGTTCTCGCCGCCGCTGACGATCGTGTCGGCCTTGCGCCCGCTCACCAGCAGGCGGCCACCTACGTCGAGGCTGCCGAGATCGCCGGTGTGAAGCCAGCCGTCGGGCGCGGCAGCCGCCGGGGCAACGGTCGGCCCGGCCACGAGGATCTCCCCGTCGGCGGCGATCCGCACCCGGGTGCAGAACAGCGGCGGCCCCGCGCTCGCGCTGGCGCGGTCGATCTCGGCGACCGGCGTAGTCGTCGTCTGTGAGCAGCTCTCGGTCAGTCCGTAGGTCAGGCTGACGGGCACTCCGGCCGCGCGCGCACGTTGCAGCAGCGCCGCGGGCACGGGCCCGCCGCCGGTCAGCGCGCAGCGCAGCGACGGCGGACGCTCGAGTCCGGCATCGAGCAGGCGGGCGAGCGTCGTAGCGACAACGCTGACGAGCGTGATGTCCTGCTCGCGTAGGGCGCGCAAGACGGCGTCGGTGTCGAAGCGCTCGTGGAGAACCGCGGTCGTGGCATAGATCGTGGAGCGCAAGAGGATCGACAGACCCCCGACATGGGCGAGCGGCAGCGCACACAGCCAGCGCTCGCGGGGGTCGAGGCCGAGCGCGACAGCCGAACCTAGAGCGCTCCAGAGGAAGTTGCCATAGGTCAGCTCAATCGGCTTGGGGGCCGAGGTGGTCCCGGAGGTGTGGATCACCACGGCGGTCGCATCGAGGTCGTGCCCGCCGTCCAGGCTGAGCGCTCGGGGGGCGTTCAACTCACAACCCAGCGACTCATCGACCGTGACCTCGCAGCCGGCGACGATCCGCGCCTGCTCCTCGCCTGAGAGGCGCAGGTCGATGGGTACGGCGACGGCGCCCAACAGCAGGCAGGCGTGCAGGGCTTGGGCGAAGTGCAGGCCGCCGGGCAGCGCGATTCCAATGCGGGTCCCGGGCACGGCGCCCATGACTGCCAGCTGGGCAGCACCCGAGCACGCGGCGGAGCCCAGCTGCGCGTAGGTCCAGCTCCCGGCGGGCGTCTGAAGCGCCGTGTGCTCGGGCCTCGACGCCGCGGCGCGGGCCAGCCATCCGTCGACCACCATGGCGCACACGCTAGCTGTAGTTCATGTAGCTAGCCTTGCGGCGGTGAGCACCTCCTGGATCCCAGCGCCAGCGCCGCCCGCCGGCGAGTACGAAGACATCCGCTACGAGAAGTCCTCCGCTCCAGATCAGGGGATCGCCAAGATTACGATCGACCGGCCCGAGGTGCGCAACGCGTTCAGGCCGCGGACGATCGTCGAGATCTCCCAAGCACTGGAGGACGCGCGCGAGGACGCCGAGATCGGCGTGATCGTGCTCACCGGCGAGGGCCCCGACGCGTTCTGCTCGGGAGGCGATCAGCGCGTGCGCGGCGACTCTGGCTACCTGAACGACGATCAGATTAAGTCCCCGCCCACCCACACCCATTCAAGCGTGGGTCGCTTTCACGTAACCGATCTGCACGTGCAGATCCGTCGGTTGCCCAAGCCCGTCGTGGCGATGGTCGCCGGGTATGCGATCGGTGGCGGACACGTGCTGCACCTGGTGTGCGATCTGACCATCGCCGCCGATAACGCACGCTTCGGGCAGGTCGGCCCGAAGGTGGGCTCATTCGACGGGGGCTTCGGCGCGGGACTGCTCGCCAATACGGTGGGACCGAAGAAGGCGAAGGAGATCTGGTTCTTGTGCCGTCAGTACTCGGCCGAGGAGGCGCTGCAGATGGGGCTCGTGAACACGGTCGTGCCACTGGAGCGATTGGAGACAGAGACGGTGCAGTGGTGCAACGAGATGCTTGCGCTATCGCCGTTTGCGCTGCGGCTGATGAAGGCGAGCTTCAACGCCGCCGAGGACGGTCTGGCGGGCATCCAGCAGCTCGCGCACGACGCCAACCTGCTGTTCTACGGAAGCGAGGAGGCCCAAGAGGGCCGCGAGGCGTACAAGCAGAAGCGCAAGCCGGACTTCTCCCGCTTCCCCAGGCGTGCATGAGCGCGGTGCGCATTTGGGTGATGGCCGCGCGCGTGCGTACGCTGCCCGCAGCCGTTGCGCCGGTGTTGGTGGGGACATCGTTGGCGCTTGGAGCTGGTGACTTCCGTGCGCTCGCGTTCGTCGCGGCGCTACTGGGCGCAGTGTTCATCCAGGTGGGGACGAATCTCTCAAACGACTACTCCGACGCGCGGCGCGGCGCCGACACCGAGGACCGGCTGGGACCCGTCAGGGTGACCGCAGGCGGACTGGTGCCGCCGAGCCAGGTACTGGTCGCGACATACGTGACGTTCGGGTTGGCGGTGCTCTGCGGGGCCTACCTGGTGGCGGTCGCCGGGCCGGAGCTGATCGCAGTGGGCGCCGCCTCGATCCTGGCGGGAGTGCTGTATACCGGCGGACCGCGACCGTATGGCTATGAGGGACTGGGCGAGGTGTTCGTATTCCTGTTCTTCGGGGTCGTCGCAGTCGCGGGCTCGTACTTCGTGCAGGTGCAGGCGCTGCCGTGGCAGGCGTTCGCGTGCGCGGTACCGGTTGGGCTGCTTGCGAGCGCGATCCTGGTGGTGAACAACGTGCGCGACCTGGAGACCGACCGCCGCGCGGACAAGCGCACGCTCGCGGTACGGCTGGGACGCGAGCGCACACGCGTGCTGTACACGGCGATGGTCGCGGGCGCGTTTGTGAGCGCACCGCTGTTGTGGGCGTTGGGCTCGATGACCGCGTGGTTATTGCTCTGCTGGGCCGCGATCCCACTGGCGATCGGCACGATCCGGGTCGTCAGGACCCACACAGACGGACCCGCGCTGAACGGCGCACTGGCAAAGACGGGCGCGCTGCAACTGGTCTTCTGCCTGCTGTTCGCGGCCGGGATCCTGGNNAGGCCCCTGGAGACCTCATACGGAGCCGTGAAGGAGCGGGATATCCTGAGCGTCTCGCTCACCGACTCAGACGGAGTGAGCGGCTATGGCGAGGCGGCACCACTCCAGGCGTACGACGGAGTGAGCGTCGAGCGGGTGGAGCGGGCGCTGGAAGCCTATACGCCGGTGCTGGCGGGGGCGGAGGGTTCCAATGGTGCCCAGCTCCTCGACGCCTGCCGAGGCGTGGATGATGTGCCCGCGGCCCTCGCCGCGATCGACATGGCGCTGTGGGACCGCGCGGGGCGCCACGCGGGTAGGCCGGTCGCGGCATTGCTGACGGATAGCCCCGCCCAAGCGGTTCCGGTCAACGCGACGCTATCGGCACTCGACCGTGCGGGGGCCGCCGCGCAGGCGAGGAGCGCGGTGGCGGAGGGATTCAGATGCTTGAAGGTGAAGGTGGGAATCGGCGACGACGCGGGACGCGTGGCCGCGGTGCGGGCCGCGGCCGGTCCCCAGACCGCTCTGCGCCTGGACGCGAATGGCGCCTGGAGCGTGGAGGAGGCGGTGCGGGCGATCGAGGTGCTCTCCCCCGCCGGCCTGGAGCTCGTCGAGGAGCCGACCCATGGCCTTGAGGCGGTGCGCGAAGTGCGTGAGCGGGTGACGGTGCGCGTAGCGATCGATGAGACGGCGGCTGAGCATGGAGCGCTCGCTGCGGGCGTGGCCGACGCGGTCTGCCTGAAGATTTCTCGCTGCGGAGGCGTATCCGGCCTGATCGCGGCCGCCACTCTGGTGCGCGCCTCCGGAGCCGAGGTCTACCTCGCATCCACGCTTGACGGCCCCCTGGGAGTGGCCGCCGCCGTACATGCCGCCGCGGCGCTGGCATCCCGCGGCGCGCTTGCACCCTGCGGCCTGGCGACGCTCGCCCTGTTCGAGGGCCTGGAGAATCCACTGCCCGCGAGGGAAGGCGAGATCGTTTTGCCCTCAGCCCCTGGGCTGGGCGTCGAACCGCTCTAGCGCCCTGTGCCCGTTTAGTGGAGCGGCGGGCTCGGGGAAGTTACAGGCGCTGCTGGGAGCTCTGCGGCGAAGAGTCCTTCGACGGCGTCCGCCGAGGTGGGCATGCCCATCAACGCGCCCTGAGCCATCGTGCAGCCAATCGCCTTGAGAATGGCCATCTGCTCATGCGTCTCGATTCCCGTCGCGATGACCGTCAGCGAGAGGTCACGCCCGACGAGGAGGATGGCCTCGAGCAACCAGC
>PLBZ01000078.1:0-12935 GCA_003134675.1 Solirubrobacterales bacterium | reverse complement strand
GAGCGTGAGCAGCGAGGGCTCGATCCCGGACTGCTGAAGGGCTCGCTGGACGTCCGTGGCGAATCCATCTCGATTCAGCTGATGGGTCGACACTTTCACCGAGACTCCGACCCGATGGCCCGCCACGGTCCGNNCGGCCGATCGGCACGATCAGCCCAGTTTCCTCCGCCAGCGGGATGAAGTCTCCGGGTGCGAGGACGCCCTGCGTGGGATGCTGCCAGCGAATCAGCGCCTGCAGACCGGCCACTTTGCGGGTGCTCAGATCGTAGATCGGCTGGTAGAGCAGGAAGAACTGCTCCTCCGCCAGCGCGGCGTTCAGCTCGGCCTCGAGCACCGCACGACCCTCGATGATGGTGCGCATGTTGGCGTTGAAGAGCGTGTAGCGGTCTTTGCCCGCGGCCTTTGCCGAGGCCAGGGCCAGGTGCGCGTCGCGCAACAGGTCATCGGGAGTCGCGTAGCGGCCAAAGGCGACGCCGATACTCGCGGTCAAGACGAAGCTTGGCCCAAAATCATCGAGCTCGACGGGCTTGTGCAGGGCCTCGATCATGCGCTGGGCCAGGGAGTCGAGCCGCACCCCGCGGGCTGCCGATTCGACCAGCACCACGAACTCGTCTCCTCCGAGACGACCCACGGTGTCGTGCGCTCGTACCACGCCCTCCAGCCGTTCCCCGACGATTCTCAACAGCTGATCACCGGCGGCCTGCCCGAGCTTTTCGTTGACATCCTTGAGTCGGTCGATGTCGACGAACAGAGCGCCCGCCAGCATCCCCGAATCGCGTCCCGCTCGCGCGACCATGCGCTCGGCACGGTCCAGCGTGAGCACGCGGTTGGGAAGACCGGTCAGGGCGTCGTAGAGCTCTGAATGGGGCAGCTTGCGGACCTGCGGGGCCAGCGCCCGCCCACGAGGAGTGCCAAGGAGGAAAACCAGCAGACCAAGCAGCACGCTCAGGAGGGTGCCGCCGATCAACAGCGCGAGGGCATCGCCGTCTGTGAGCACGCCCGCGCCGGCTGCTGCACCGAAGCTCCTCACGGTCCATCCGTTGTGAAGGTTCGTCGTCAGGCTCTGCGCGCCCCGCTGCGGGGTGCCACTGCTGAACGCGACATTCGAGGAGCCGGCCCGGTAGCGGAGCTGCACCGCACTGGCGGGGTGGCCGCGCAAGGCCTCTTTCAACACGACCCCAGGTGCGAGCACCTCGTGCAGCCATCCGACGAACGCTGCCCTGCGGCCCGCAGCGGTGGACGGCGAGGAGCCCCCTCTGTAGAGGGGTGTCACGATGCTCAGGGCTTTGGTCCCCCCCACGGAGGTCGCGGTGTAGCTGCTCGCTCCCGAGCTTCGCAACGACAGCAGTGCGTGCGTCAGCGCACAGTGGCTCCCACGCACCGCCGATCCGTGGGAGGAGCTCCTCGCGAGTTCGGCGACGGCGGAGCAGTAATAGTGGGGCTTGCTGGCGGGAACGACCCGAACAGCTGCGCGTTCGAAGGACGCTGAGCGCAACGTGAGCGGCCTCAGCGCACCGCCCGTGCTTGCGGCGAGCGGTGCCGCAGGTTCCGGTGCTCGGACGAACGCTACGAAACCGAGCTTTTCGAGCTCGGGGTAGCGACGCAGCGCATGAGCCCACTTGGTCCACGTGGAGAATTCCGCGGGCGCTGCCTTCGAATTGGCGGCAAAGAAGGTACTCGCGCTGAGCAGGAGGTCTTCCTCCTGCTGGGTTGCCGACCTCACAGTCGAGGCGATCCCAGTCGAGGTCACGCTGAGCTGGAACGACTGCCGCGCATTGGCGGCATCCGTGCGCGCCACGGCGTGCGCTCCGAGCAGCGAGGCAGCGGCACCTAGTGCAACGCACAGCACCGCCACTGCCGCCCACGTGTTGCGGCCCCACCCTGACAACATCGTCGGTGGAGAGTCACTGTCGGCGCTCTGAGGCCCATCGGCGGACGGAGCCGGGCTCTGAGCGCTCTGCTCGGGCGAGCCGTTCACGGGCTCTGCCACGGAAGGATCAGGAGTGCCGTCGCGCTCAGGGTTGGGTTGAGGGGTTTCGCTGTCTGACATGGCGATCTGGTTCAACAAGCACTCATACGTTCCCGCGGCCTTATCGGCTCGGATGCAAATATCTTGAGTTGTGCATCCGCCTGTCCGATCGCCGATGAAGACCTGCTGACAGGAGTCATGGATCAATCGAAAGGCGCTCTGCCACCGCCGCCGGGTTCTCCAGCGGGAGGCCGTGACCCCCTGGCACGACGACCAGCTCGGCGTTGGGCAGCAGCTCCACCATCCGTCGCCCCAGCGCCTGGAACTTGGCGTCGCGGCCTCCCGCCAGCATGGTGACCGGCATCCTCAACTCCCCCAGCCTGCCCCACAGCGGCGCCATCTCCCCCGTGCCGATTCCACGCAGAACCGCGGCGAGGGCATCCGGACGGTTGCGGCGCTGATCCTCGCGGGCCAGGGTGCCGACCTCGGGAGAATCCTCGGCGAACAGCGGCTGGGTGCGCCAGCGCTCGATGAAGGAATCGAACCCCGCCCATCCTCCGCGTTCCAACTCATCGGCGAGGCGATGGTCGGCAAGCTGGCGCTCGGCTCGCTCCGCTGGATCCTCGATCCCGGCGGTAGTGGAAACGAGCACGAGTCGCGCCACGCGCTCGGGCGCGGTCAGCGCGACGTGCAGAGCGACCCGCCCGCCCAGCGAGTAACCGCACAGCACAAACTGCGCCGGGCTGCGGGCGAGCACATGCTCCGCGCAGTTCGCAAACGTGATCGGCCGCTGCGCGTCGGCGGCATCGCCATGCCCCGGGAGGTCGAGTACCCGGGGCAGGTAGCGTTCGGGATGCAATCGTGCCACCACGCCGTCCCAGGCGCGGTGGGTGCCGCTGAACCCGTGCAACAGGACGACGCTCTCCGGCACACCGCCATCCTATGACCCCCGCCACCGACACCTACCTGCTGCTGCGCTCGTTCGTGGACGAGCTGGCGCGCTGCGGGATGCGGGCGGCGTGCACATCGCCGGGGTCGCGGTGCGCACCGCTGGTGCTGACGCTCGCACGTGAGGAGCGCTTGCGCTGCTACTCGCACATAGACGAGCGCTGCGCCGGCTTCTTCGCGCTGGGGCTTGCCAAGGCGTCGGGACTGCCCGTGGCGGTCACCTGCACATCGGGAACGGCCGCCGCGGAGCTGCTCCCGGCGGTTATCGAGGCGCACGAGGCTGGGGTGCCGCTGCTACTGCTCACAGCCGACCGGCCACCGGAGCTACGCGAGAACGGAGCTGGGCAGGCGATCGACCAGCTCAAGCTGTTCGGGGGTGCTGCAAAGTGGTTCTTCGAGGTGGGTACCCACGACGCGAGCGCGGAGCGCTTGCGCTGGATGAGGACGCTCGCCTGCCGCGCCTACTGGACTGCCCTGGAGGGGCGTCCGGGCGCTGTCCATCTGAACTTCCCGCTGCGCGAGCCGCTCGTGACCGATGACCGATCGGGGATCGGCCAGCTGCCCGAGGACAACAGTGGCCGCCCGGACGGCAGACCGTACGTTTCCCGTCCACACACCCGCCTCGTGGCGAGCGCCAAGGACAGCGCGCTGCACGATCTCCTCTCCAGCGCACAGCGAGGCGTGATCGTGGCCGGCCGGCACGAGCGCAACACGCCGCTGGGCAAGGTCGCCGCCGCGTTTGCGCAGACGGCGGGCTGGCCACTTCTGGCTGACCCGCTCTCCGGCGCCCGTCGCGGTCCCGCTGCGGTGGCGCACTATGACGCGCTGCTGCGCGAGGAGTCATTCGCACAGGGGGCCATCCCCGACCTCGTGTTACGAATCGGCGACTTGCCGGTTTCCAAGCCTCTGCGCACCTGGCTGGCGGGCCTCGACGGGGTACGTCAGGTGGCGTTGGACCCTGAGGGCGCTTGGCAGGACCCCACATCGGTGCTTTCCGACTGCTTGGCAGTCGATCCGATCGAGGCGCTTACCCAGGCGACTGATGCCCTCCTGCCCGCCGAGCAGGACTGGCTGGCGAGCTGGCGCAGTGCGGATGAGCGCGCGGCCGAGGCGATCCTCGGAGCGCTCGACGACAACGCGCTCTCCGAGCCAGCGGTGGTGACGGAGCTGGGTGTGCTGCTAGGAGAGGAGGCGACGTTGTTCGTCGCCTCCTCGATGCCGGTGCGCGACATCGAGTCGTTCTGGCCGGTCCGCAAAGACCCCCCGCGCGTGCTGTGCAACCGCGGCGCGAACGGGATTGACGGGACAGTGTCCAGCGCGTTCGGCGCCGCCGCGCATGGCGACGGGCCGGTCGTGCTGCTGATCGGCGACGTCGCGCTTGCCCATGACATCGGTGGCCTGATTGCCGCAAGACGTCTCGATCTGAAGCTGACGATCGTGCTGCTCGACAACGGTGGTGGCGGGATCTTTGACTTCCTACCCGTATCTCGCGCGGCGATGGGCCAAGCGCAGGACATCTACACCAACCACATCGCCACCCCCACGGGCCTCGACTTCGCCAAGGCCGCAGAGCTGTATGGCTTGGCATACGAGCGAGCGGAGACAATCTTCACGCTGCGCGCGGCCCTGGAGCGCGCACTCGCGCCGCAGGCGAGCTCGACGATCGTGCACGTGCAGACCGATCGCGCCGCCAACGTGGAGCTGCACGGCCGCGTGTGGAGCGCGGTGTCAAAAGCCTGCGCGGGCACGGGCAGCGACCAAGGTGCATCACGATGAGCGCCGTCACCGCCTACCGCTGGGGTCGCCTGATGGCCCGCCACAAACGGGTCGTGCTGAGCATGTGGGCGATCGTGCTGGTCGCGTGCGCTGCGATGTACCCATCGCTGCAGCGCTCGCTGGGAGCGCCGAACTATGGGGTCGACAATGCGGAGTCCTCGCGCGCCGCGCAGCTGCTCGAACAGCGGTTCGCCGGGCACGGCGCCGAGCAGGATGTGCTCGTGTTCTACTCGCCCACGCGCCGTGCGAGCGAAACCGCCTATCGCGAAGTACTCGACCGTGCGCTGAACCTGGCGCGCCGACAGAGCTATGTGAGGGGCGTCGCCGGTCCATACGAACGCGGCGCGCGGGGCCAGGTCTCGACAGACGGGCATGCCGCGATCGCGCTGGTGGGCATCGCCGGCGACCCCCGGGAGCTGGTGGAACGCGCCGAGACCCTGCAACACGCCGTGGGCCCGATCGCGCACGCGGGCGTGAACGTGTGGCTGACGGGGTACTCGCCCGTCGCCAAGGACATCACGACGGTCGAGAACGAAGACATCGAGCGGGCGGAGACAATCGGCGTGCCGATCGCGCTCGTGATCCTGCTGCTGGCGCTCGGGGCAGTGGTCGCCGCGGTGGTGCCGCTCATGCTCGCGGGCAGTGGCCTGCTGCTCACGTATGGCGTGCTCGCGCTGATCGCGAAGGCGCTCACGTTCGACAGCTTCTTGACGACGATCGTGACGATGCTCGGCGTCGGCATCGGGATCGACTACGCGCTGTTCATCGTCAGCCGCTTCCGCGAGGAGCTCACGCTACGGATGCGCGCCGGACACAAGGCGGACACAAGGGGTCAGGTCGAGGACGCCGTGGGCGCCGCGATCGCGAGCTCTGGCCGCACGATCCTGTTCTCGGGTGTGATCGTTGCGCTCGCATTGTCAACGCTGGTCGTGATCAGAACGCCGACGTACCGCGAGTTCGCGCTCGGTGCGGTCGCCGTCGTGGTGTGCACGGTAATCGCCGCGCTGACGCTGCTGCCGGCGCTGCTCGCGGCGGTGGGAGCGCGCGTCAACAGGGGCACGCTGCCGGCGCGGATGCAGCCGCGGGACGTTAGGACGCAGGCCGCGGACGGCCACGGCGTGTGGGCGCGCTGGGCGCTTGCGGTGATGCGCCGGCCGCTGCTCGCGGCGGGCGTGATCGCGGCGGCGCTGATCCTCGCGGCGACGCCCGTGCTGGGGCTGCGCACGGGCGTGGACTTCGGCATCCGCTCGCTGTCGGGCACACCATCGGGCAAGGGTGAGCAGGTGCTCGCGCGCTCGTTCGGCGCGGGCACACTGGCGCCGATCGAGGTCGTGATCAGCCGCCCCGCTGGGAGTGGCGGACTCAGGCGCACAGAGGAGGCGCGCGTTGCGCGGCTCGCGCGCGAGCTCGCCCCCACCAGAGGGAACGATGTCGCCGCGGTGGCTGTGACCCCCGGCCAGGACGCGGAGCTGCTGACCGTGGCGCCGAGGACGTCGATCGACTCGTATGACTCCGAACAGCTCGTGCGTCGCATCCGCGAGGAGCTGGTGCCGCCGGTCCTCGCCGGCGGAGGACTCGACGTCGCAGTCGGCGGCGCAAGCGCCAAGATCGTCGACCTTTCAAACGAAACGGATGCGAAGGCCCCGCTCGTGATCGCGCTGATCCTCGCACTGTCGCTGCTGTTTCTGACGGTCGTGTTCCGCAGCCTGGTACTGCCCGTCAAGGCTGTGCTCATGAACCTACTCGCGACGGGCGCGACCGTCGGGATCGTGATCCTGATCTTCCAGGAGGGCCATGGCGAGCGCCTGCTTCACTTCACCAGCACGGGCTTCATCCAGGTGTACCTGCCGCTGAGCATCTTCGCGCTGCTGTTCGGCCTATCGATGGACTATGAGATCTTCCTGATCCGCCGCATGCGCGAGACATGGCTTCAAACCCAGGACAACGAGCTCGCGGTGGCAACCGGTGTCGAGCACACCGCGCGCCCGATCTCGGCGGCCGCCGCGATCATGGTCGCGGTCTTCGGCAGCTTCACTACCGCCAACGTGCTCGAACTCAAGCAGTTCGGACTCGGCCTGGCGCTTGCGATCGCGATTGACGCAACCCTCGTGCGGCTTGTACTCGTCCCCGCGCTGATGCGTCTGTTCGGCGCGCGCAACTGGTGGCTGCCGCGACGGCTCAGCCGGCCAGCAGCGGCAGCAGCGCCTGAAGCTTGACCTCGGTCTCGGCCAGCTCGCTCGCGGGATCGGAGTCGCGCACTATGCCATTGCCGGCGTAGCAGCGGGCGACGCCGCCGCGCAATAGCGCACAACGCAGCGCTACGCAGAACTCGCCATCGCCGGTCGCGTCGGTCCAGCCGACGGGACCCGAGTACCAGCCCCGATCCAGTCCCTCCAGGGCGGGAATCAACTGCAGCGCCGGCTGTACCGGCTCACCGCCGACCGCCGGGGTCGGGTGCATCAACCCAGCCAGCTCCAGCGCCTCGATCGGAGCAGCCAGCTGAGCGCGGATCGGGGTCGCCAGGTGCTGGATGTTGGCGATCCTCACGAGCACAGGCTCGGGTGCGGCGGCTACCCACACGGCGTGGGGGCGCAGCGCGCGCTCGATCCTCCTCGCGACGATCGCGTGCTCTTCGCGGTAGCTCTCGTTGCGCAGCAGCTGCTCGCCCAGGTGGTCATCGACGGCGGGATCAGCACTGCGCCGGGTCGACCCCGCCAGCGCCAGCGTGCTCACACGATGACCCTCGCGGCGCACCAAGAGCTCGGGGCTGGCGGCCACGAGCGTCGCATCGCCGCGCCCCACGCAGAACACGAAGCAGGAGGGGAATGCCTCGCGCAGCACGCCGAACACCGCCGCCGGGTCATACGCGCGGGGCGCGTGGACCTGCACCTCGCGGGCCAGCACGATCTTCTCGATCTCGCCCCCCTCGATCAGCGCCACCGCCCGCGCCACAGCCGCCTCGTAGTGCTCCGGCGCCATCGCGCTCGCGACCTGATAGCGCCCCGTCGGCGCTGGGTCGAGCAGGGCAAGCGCCTGCACCCGCAGCTCGGCCAAACGTCGCTCTAAGCGCGCCAGCATCTCCTCGGCCAGATCGTCGGGAGAGGACATCGCCGCGAGCGTCATGCGCACCTGCGCCCCCCTCCCCTGCCGCGATCCTCTGCGGGTGAGCGCGACCTCGGGCACGATCAGCGACGCCGGTTGAAACCCAGCCCAGTGCGGCGAGCCGCCCCCGTCGGGCGCGAACGCAAACCCGCCCACGGCGATCGGACCCCCACCCGCTCCGCCGCCGGGGTGGGTGGGGGTCCGATCCGAATCTGACACCGCGGCGGCCGACAGCGAGCGCCAGCGGTTCGCCACCACCGCGAAACGATCCGGGCCGGATGCCCGCAGGTGCGCCACCTCACCGAGCGCCGCCAGGGCGGCTCGCTCCCGGTCGGGCTGCTCGAACACGAACCACGGCTCCCCATGCCGGCGCGAGGCGCACGCCACGGCGCTGGGGTCCACCTCTCCGGGGACCTCCAAGCTGATCGTCGCCAGTGTCTGCTCGCCACTTCGGCGTGCACGCTTGACCGCCAGCTCGAGGCGCGCGAGGAGCCGCTCCCGGGCCTCGTCGCTCAGCTGAAACGGCGAGCGCTCGAACATCACGTTTTGTCTGCTGCGATCAGACTGCAAGAGCGTCTCCTGAGGGTCGTTGAGCAAGTAGGTCAAGGACGCACCGAGCGAAATGTGCTCTGCACATGAGCGAGGGAGGACGCAGANNGCGCCGCTCAACGACCCTCAGGTCTCGCTGCGCCCTCTAGAGATGGCTATCTCGCCCGTGCGCATCATCTCGATCAGTCCAAACGGGCGGACCATGCCCTCGAACGCCTCGATCTTCTCCGTCGTGCCGGTCACCTCGACGATTACCGAGCGCTTCGTCACATCCACAACCTTGCCTCTGAATATCTCGGCGATCTGCATCAGCTCGCCGCGCTGTGCGCCCTCGGCCGAGACCTTGAACAGCGCCAGCTCGCGAGTGACCGTGTCGCTCGGCTCCAAATCGCGGATCTTCAGCACGTTGATCAGCTTGTGAAGCTGCTTTGTCACCTGGTCGATCGGGTGCAGCGCTCCGTCCACCGTGAGCGTCACGCGCGAGATCTGCTCGTCGTCGGTCGGACCGACCGTCAGCGTGTCGATGTTGAAGCCGCGGCGTGCGAACAGCCCGGCGATGCGCGTCAGCACACCCGACTTGTTCTCCACCAGGATCGACAGCACGTGCTTGCGGCCCGTCCTCAAGCCAGTGGATGCCTGCAGCTCCTCGAGGCTCAGCGGCTCCTTGGTCCCTGGCTCGCCCATCACGCTCATCCCACCATCTCGCGCGCGGCCTGACCGGCCGGGATCATTGGATAGGTGTTCTCCTCGCGTGTCACCCGCACGTCCACCACGACAGGGCCGTCCGTTGCGATCGCCCGCTTGCAGTCAGCGACGAGCGTCGCCTTGTCCGTGAAGCGCATTCCCGTCGCCCCATATGCCTCCGCGAGCTTCACGAAATCGGGGAACTCGCCTGTGTCGACGTGGCTGTATTTCCCGTCCCAGAACAACTCCTGCCACTGCCTGACCATGCCCAGATAGCCGTTGTTCATGATGAACACCTTGATCGGAATGTCGTTCTGCGCGCACGTCGCCAGCTCCTGCGCATTCATCTGCACCGACCCGTCGCCCGCGACACAGCACACCAGCCGATCCGGGCAGCCGACCGCCGCGCCCATCGCCGCCGGCAGCCCAAAGCCCATCGTGCCCAGGCCACCGGAGTTGATCCAGCGGCGCGGGGCCGGAAAGTCGTAGTACTGCGCCGTCCACATCTGGTGCTGGCCGACGTCGCTCGTCACGATCGCCTCGCCCTTCGTAGCCTCGTACAGCGCCTGGATCATGTACTGCGGCTTGATCTCCGAGTCGGCGCTGTCCTCGAAGCCGAGCGGGTACTTCTCGCGCCAGCCTTCGATCCGCTCCCACCACGCCCCCAAGCGGGCCGGGTCCACGCCCAGCGCGCGATACTCGACCAGCAGCTTCGCCAGCACGTGCTTTGCGTCGCCCACGATCGGGATATGCGCGGGGATGTTCTTCGAGATCTCCGCCGGGTCAACATCGATGTGGATGAACTTCGCGTGCGGCGCGAACTCCGAGAGCTTGCCCGTCACACGATCGTCGAACCTGGCGCCGACCGCGCAGATCAGATCGGCCTCATCCATCGCGTAGTTCGCCGCCCGCGTGCCATGCATGCCGAGCATCCCCAGCCACTGGGGGTGTGGCGCCGGAAAGGCCCCCAAGCCCATCAGCGTGCAGGTCACCGGAAAGCGGTCGCACGTAGCAAACTCGACGAGCTCCTCCGAGGCGTTCGCATTGACCACTCCGCCGCCGGCATAGATCACCGGACGCTGTGCCGCCGCCAGCGCCTTGGCCGCTTGGCGAATCTGCTTCTGGTTGCCCTCCGTCGTCGGCTGATAACCCGGCAAGCGCACGTCAGTCACCGGCTCGTACTCGATCTCACCGCGTGAGAGATCCTGCGGAATGTCGATGAGCACCGGACCCGGTCGGCCGCTACGCGCGATGTAAAACGCCTCGTGAATCGCACGAGGGATCTCTCGCGGGTCCTGGATCATGAACGAGTGCTTCACGATCGGAATCGTGATCCCAAGCGTGTCGGCCTCCTGGAAGCCGTCGGTGCCGAGCAGCTCGGTGCGCACCTGGCCTGTGATGAACACCACCGGCACCGAGTCCATCATCGCGTCGCAGATCGGCGTGATCAGGTTCGTCGCCCCTGGACCGCTCGTGGCAAACGCCACGCCAACCTTCCCGGTCGCCTTCGCATAGCCCTGCGCGGCGTGACCTCCGCCGGCCTCGTGCCGGACCAGGATGTGCCTGACGCCCCCGTTGACAAAGGCGTCATAAGTCGGGAGATTGGCGCCACCGGGCAGCCCGAAGACGACATCCACACCCTCCGCCTTCAAACCTTCCATCACGGCATCGACCGCGCGCATCGCACCGACCTCCTTTCCTTTATCTCGGGGAAAAGCCCAGTGTACCAGCGGGTTTCGACCCGACTCAGGAGGATCCGATGCCCACGCCGATGGCCAGCACGATGGCTCCGCCGACGGTCACGACGAGCAACGAGGAGCGCATCGAGACCTCCAGGAAGCGTTTGCGGATCCATGCGATCGCGAACAGCTCGACCGCCACCACGCAGCCTGCCACCAGCAGCGCCTTGTGGACGTCTGAGATGATGAAGGGCAGTGTGTGGAACAGACCGCCGAGTGCGGTCATCCCGCCGGTGATTGAGCCCCGCACGACTGCCGAGCCGCGACCGGTCTGCTCGCCGGTGTCGGACAGCGCCTCTGACCAGCCCATGCTGACTCCGGCTCCCAGCGCGGTGGCGAGACCGACGACCAACGCCGTATGTGAGCTGGCATAGACCGCCGCCGCGAAGATCGGCGCCAGCGATGAGACGGTGCCGTCGATCAGGCCCACCAGTGCCGGCTGTACGACGCGCAGCACGAAGGCCCGCTCGCTCTCGAAGCCCGCCCGGTGGATCCAGCGGGCTATGAGCGAGGGGGTGTGGTGGGGATCTCGGTTGATAGCCGTCTCTGCCTCGGTGGTCATATCAACCACAGCCTATGTCAGAAATCGGCTTAGGGCAGCCGAAATCGCGTTAGGTGAGCCTTACCCTCGCTCGGGTGCGATCGCCACCTCGGGGAACTCGAGCTCCGTCCCACAACTGGTGCAGAGCGCATCGTAGATCTTCGTCACGCGCCCACAATTGGGGCACTGACGTCGGAGCTCGTCGCGCTCGAAGCGATAGGCGATCGCTGCCAGCAGACCGAATACGGGAACGAGCCCCGAAATCAGGAACCACAGTAGAAACGAGCTGCCCTTGATCCTGCCGACGATGCCGCCGGCCAGACCGAAACAGACCGCGATCACGACGTAGGCCATCGCGGCGCTACTAGAACAGGACCCGCAGCGCCCAGATGACGGCAACGATCGCAAGGATCACGGCGACGGTGCCAGCGACCGCCACGGCGATGCCGATCACGACCTTCAGCAATACGTAGCCCGCGACGAGCACGACCAGTCCTGCCACGACGGTCCGTCCGAGCGAGCGAGATGAGGACTCTTCGTTCATATCCTCAAGCCTAGACGGTTATGCGGCCGAGCTGGGCCGAGGGGCGCTCATATGCCAAGCTGCTCGTTGACCAGCTTGGTGACCTCGCCGCCGTCGGCGCGGCCCTTGGTCTCGCGCATCACATACCCCACGATCGGACCGATCGCCTTGGCGTTGCCGCCGCGTACTCGCTCGGCCGCGTCGGCGTTGGCGGCGACCGCGGCGGCGACGACCGCGGCGAGCTCGTCACCGCCGTCGAGCGCGGCGAGCCCCTCGGCGTCGATGATGGCTCGCGGCTCGCCGCCGTCGGCGATGAGCTTGTCGAGCACCTGGCGTCCGGCGCCGACGCTCACGCGCTTGGCGGCGACGATGCCGACCAGCTCAGCGAGCGCCTGGGGCGTGACAAGCGCGTTGGCGGGGTCGAAGCCGTCGTCCAACCGGCTGACGAGCTCGCCGGTAACCCAGTTGGCGAGCGTCTGCGCGGCGACGTCGACTTCGGCGACCAGGGCGGCCTCGAAGAAGTCACCCAACTCACTTCGAAACGCGAGCATCTGGGCGCTCTCGACGTTCAGATGAAGCTCCCGTTCGAGCCGCGCGGCGCGATCGGCCGGCAGCTCGGACATGTCCGCCTTGGCGGCCTCGATCATGCCGGGCTCGATCGTGACCGGGAGCAGGTCGGGCTCGGGGAAGTAGCGGTAGTCGTGGGCCTCCTCCTTGGAGCGAAGCGTTGTGATCGCGCTGGAGGCAGGGTCGAAGTGGAGCGTCTCCTGGATGATCTCGCCGCCCTCGCCGAGGATCTTCTCCTGACGGGCGATCTCCGCCCGGATGCCGCGTTCGATGAAGCGGAAGGAGTTCATGTTCTTCAGCTCAGTCTTCCTCCCCAGCTCGGTCGTGCCGGCCCTCCGCAGCGAGATGTTCGCATCGCAGCGCAGCGAGCCCTCCTCCATNNGGCGTGCCGCCGCGGTTGAAGTCGACGATGCTCTCCTCTGAGCCCTGGATCCGCCCGCTCGAACCTACGTGGATCAGCTTGGCCGCGTCCTCCTCCAGGTGCACCCTGTGGATCCGCACCTCTCCGAGCCTGCCGCCGCGGCACAGCGGCTCGTC
>PLBZ01000081.1:3099-11024 GCA_003134675.1 Solirubrobacterales bacterium | reverse complement strand
ATCGACCCAGGCCAGCAGGCGCTTGTTCTCGGTGGGGGCAGTGGCAGTGTCGGTCATCGGGCTCCTCGCTCCTTCTTGGCTTGCGCGCGGCATCTTCAGCACTTGGTGGGCATAAATCTTAGGAACTCCTAAGTGAATAAGATATCGGGTGTGCCGCTCCCCGCGCTCACGAGGCATTGGCGGTCAAATCCCCGCGCACCTCTCGCAGCAAGCGCGTATCTACGTCGTAGACGAATCCGCGTGCCGTACCTCCTCCCAGCAAGAACGACGAGCGGTGGATACGCAGCAGCGACTGCCTCACGTCGGCATCGACGTCGGTGAACGACTCGATCGCAAACGCCGGCGCTACGCCGGTTGCGTCTTGAAGGGATGCTCGGAATCCGTCGTCGGTGAGCTTCTGCATCCCGCAGTCCGTGTGGTGGACGAGCATCATGTGACGGGTGCCCAGCACGCGCTGGGAGATAGCCAGCGAGCGAATCACGTCATCGGTTATGACTCCGCCGGCGTTGCGAAGGATGTGCGCGTCGCCGAACGCCAGACCCAGTGCGGCGAACACATCCACGCGCGAGTCCATGCACGTCACAACGGCGAGCTGCCTCGCCGGACGGATATCGACGTGTCCAGTCGCGCCCCCGGCGGCGAAGCGCGCGTTGTTCTGCACCAGCTCATCGATCACATCCATCTAACATGCCTCGATACGTTGACGACTACNNTGGATTGATCTGTAGATCTTCGCTTCACCGAGCACGCGGGGTCAAGTCGCCGCAGCTCGGTTGCAGTCGAGCTGTGATGCGACCATTCGTCCGGGAAGACTACTCGGGGCCGGCGAGCTCGCCGAGGACTGCCTGAGACTCGGTGAGGCTTGAGGTCAGGATCTGCTTGGAGACTTCCAGGAGCTGGAAGATGCGGGGGTCGCGGACGGTGTAGTAGACGCTGGTGCCCTCGCGGCGGCCCTCGAGGATGCCGTGCTTGCGCAGCACCCCTAGGTGCTGGGAGGTTCCGCTCGAGTCCATCTGGAGCTCGTTTTGCAGATCGCCGACGGTGCGCTCGCCGTCTTTGAGCAGCTCCAGGATGCGGACTCGCACGGGGTGGCCGAGGATGCGGAAGAAGTCGGCCTTCATCTGGTAGACGGCGCGATGCTGGACGGCCTCGGCTGTCGCGCTGGGTTGTGAACGCGGGCTCATGTGGAGGCGCTTTGGGCTGAAGTTTCAGTCATGGGTGCTGGCGGTGAGCACAATCGCGGTTTGCGAAACGAGTATGGCGTACGCGACGGCGCGATCCGTAACCTTATTGGTATGTAGCCTTATAAGGCTACAATATAAGCATGTCTTTGTGGGGTGTCCATCCGTCCGCTGGGCCTCGGCAGCGGTGACGGCGGCGGTGGCGCTGCGTTCGGCTGTGTTGCGGGAAGTCTGGGAGCTCGTGGCG
The DNA here is from genome assembly GCA_003134675.1 of Solirubrobacterales bacterium. GTDB lineage: Bacteria > Actinomycetota > Thermoleophilia > Solirubrobacterales > Solirubrobacteraceae > Palsa-744. The sequence goes on along the minus strand of PLBZ01000081.1, from coordinate 9,596 downwards.
GATTCGCCGCGGCCATCTGCCGGCGCAGCGCACACGCACGCGCCGCTTGAGCATGTCGAGGACACGATCGATGTTTGTGCCCGTGGCTTGGCGGAGCTGCTGGTGGCGCCCTCCCAGGATCGAGCGCGGTGCCGCAGCGGCTGTCTTGAGTGCGCAGCGTCGGTACTGCGCGCGTTCGCTAGGGTGGCGCTCCTCGCGGAGGATTCGCAACCGTCTGCCGCGCGGCTGCTGCGGACCGTCGATGACAGGCTGGCGTCTCACGAGAACAGCGTTCTCAGCGGGGAGCAGACCTACGCGCTGGACCTCGACGCGCTGAGGCAGATTCCAGCAACGGTCGGCACATCCCCGCCGGAGCTGGTGGGCGATGGCAGCGGTGAACCGGCGGCAGCGTGGGAGGGACTCGAGCAGACGGCCGTCGCGGTGTTGGTGAGCGCCGCACGCGCGGTCGCGAACATCGACGCCGTTGGCGTTGGTGCTGCGCCGTCGGCGAGCGCGCCGACCGTGGTGCTGGGCCAGTTGCGCGTGATCGTCGCTTGGGTCGATCGCGGCGCCCGTGACCTGCCCGGGGAGCCTCAGCGCGAGAGCGATCGTGTGGGTAGGCTGCTCAGCGAAGTTCTGCGCATGGGTCTTCCCAAGCAGGTGCTGGAGGATCTCACGCGAGCAGACGCGCCCACGCAGGCCCTCAGCGAAGCGCTCGGCGGGGTGCGATCGACATGGCTCGACCTCGCCGCCCGCGAGCTCGAGATCGTCCGCCTACTGGACGACGAGATGGTGTCCCCGAGCTACGCGCAGTTCGGGGACCTGCGCCAGGCCGTGACGGCCGGAGCGGCGAATGTCCTGGCGGGTGGCCGGCTGCTCGACCGCCCAAGCGAGTTTAATTTCTTCGACGCGCTGATACACCAGCACGATGGCCTGGCTCACGCCGTGGAGTTCTACACGGCGGGCCTGCGCGGCCACGTCGACGCGCAGACCCAGACGCAGCTCATCGTGCTGACCAGGCTCTTGCGTGCCGTCGCGGTGCTTTGGATTACCGATGCGCGCCTGGATCAGGTGCGCCCAACGCCGCGCGTAGGAAGCTGATGGTGCGCTCCCAGGAGAGCTGCGCGGCCTTTGCGTCATAGGTGCCCAGGCGGTTGGTGTCGTTGAAGAAGGCGTGTCCGGCGCCTGTGTATTTATCGAATGTGACATCCACGCCAGCGTCACGCAGCTCCGTTTCCAGGGTCTTGGCGTCCTTCAGTGAGACGAACTCATCAGCGGTCCCGAAGTGCCCGAGGACGGGACCTTTGATGTTGGAGAAGTCCGGCTTGCCGTGGGGCATCACGTAGTAGTAGGTGACCGCTGCGGCGATCTGCGGGCAGGTGGCCGCCGCCCACAGGGATAGCCCGCCGCCGAGGCAGAAGCCGACCGCTCCGACGCCTGGCCCCTCAAAGCCCGGCTGGGAGGCGAGGAACTCCACGGCGCCGCGCATGTCCTGCTCGGCTTGGTCCATCGAGAGCGCCATCATCTTCTGTTCTGCCTCGCTGGGCTGGGTGGTGCTCTCGCCGCGGTAGAGGTCGGGGGCGAGCGCGAAGAATCCCTCGCTGGCGAAGCGGTCACAGACCGAGCGGATGTGCTCGTCAAGGCCCCACCACTCCTGTAGGACTATGGTTGCTGGGCCGTGCTCGGCGGGGGGAACTGCGAGGTAGCCGGGCGCGCTGCCGGCGCTGGTCGGGAACTCGATGTCAGGCATTTGTGGCTCCTTCGGTGTCGATGTGTAGCCCGGCAGCATTGGCTGGCGGGGTGTTGCTGTTCTCAATGCGGGTTCGAGGTTTGGCCGGGTGCCCCGCCATGTCACGCATGAGGCCGAGCAGGGCGTCGGCGATCTGCTGCGGTGTCGGCGGGCAGCCGGGGATGCGCAGGTCGACCGGCAGGATCTCCTCCAGCGGCCCGGCGAGCTGGGCCGGATCTCCGAGCACGGCGCAGCCGATCGCGCAGTCTCCGAGCGCGGCCACCAGGCGCGGCTCTGGCATCGCCTCGTAGGCGCGGCGCAGCGGGTCGACCATGCGGGTCGTGACCGGTCCGGTGACTAGCAGCACGTCGGCGTGGCGTGGTGAGGCAACGATGTTCAGCCCGTGACGCTGCAGGTCGTGGTAGGGGTTGGCGGTGGCGGTCAGCTCGTGCTCGCAGCCGTTGCATGAGCCGGCGTCGACGTGGCGCAGCGCCAGCGATCCTCGCCGGCTGGGGGCCGGTAGCGCGATCTCGCGCCGGACGGCATGGAGGTGCTTGAGCAGGACGAACATCGCTTTAGCGATCCGCGCAGGCGTAGCAGAGCTCAAAGCTCTTGTTGATNNCGGGAGGCGTGCGCGAGCGCGGGCCAGTTGGCATATGAGCCGGTGCGCAGATGCAACCGGCCGACCGTGTGCCCGTCGGTCTGTACGGCACACACCGTCTCCCCGCGCGGGCTCTCCACGCGCGCTACGCCGATGTCGCTCGCCCCGATGTTCAGGTTCTTTATGCCACCGGGCGCGAAGTTGCCGCTCAGCAGCTCGTCGAGTATCGCGAAGCTCTGCACGAGCTCGACCTGGCGCATGTCAAGGCGAGCGGCGACATCGCCGCTCGCCCGCTCTGGGGTCGCGGGGACGAACTCGCCGTAGGCGAGTCGCGGGCTTTCGCTGCGTGTGTCCTGACGCACACCGGCGGCGCGAGCGGACGGGCCGACCGTGCACAGACGGATCGCGTCCTCCTTGGTGAGCGTCCCGACGTCGCCGAGTCGATCCTGCACCGAGGCTGCGAAGCGCAGCTCGCGCCAGATCGCACGCTGCTCATCGTCGAGCACCCGCAGCTCCTCGCGCGCCGCGCGCGCGTCGGCCTGCCCGATCCGCAAGCTGCTGGCGGCCAGCGTCACCGTGTCAAAGAGGAAGCGGTGACCAGTCAGGCGCTGGTTCAGTCGTTGCGCGCGCTCCTTGAACGCCGCGAACGCCATCGACCCGGGCGCGAAGCCGACACCGGCGCAGACAGCGGAAATGTCGTTCAAATGGTTGTACAGACGCTCCAGCTCGAGCAGCAGCGTGCGAGCACACCGCAAGTGACGGTCGGGCGCCAACCCCAGCGCGGACTCGCACGCCTGCGCGTAGGCGACGGTGTTGGTGACTGCGCACGCGGCGCAGGCACGCTGGGCGTAGCGCAGCCCTTCGGCGAGTGAACGACCCTCGGCGGCGACCTGCAGCCCGCGGTGCTTGTAGAACAGGCGCAGGTCGAGGTGCAGGATGCGCTCGCCCACGACGGTGAAGCGAAAGTGACCGGACTCGATCACGCCGGCGTGGATCGGCCCGACCGCGACCTGATAGGCGTCGTGACCCTGGACAGGGACCGTCCATGCCTCGGGCTCGGCAGAATGGTCTAGGAGTGGCCGCAGTGGCTGGTGCCCGTCGAAGCGCAGACCGTAGGAGTCGTGTGCCTCGCGCTCGTCCCAGCTGGCTGGGGCGAACAGGTCGATGAGCGTGTCGATCGCCCCCGAGGGCACGGGCGCACTGATCACGTGCTCCAGGCCAGCTCGGGTGAAGATGCAGTTCACCTGAAGGCCCTGTGCCCCGTCGCTCGCGAACAGCCCACAGAAACGTCCGCCCGCTTGCGCTTGGCGCTCGCACGCCGTGCGCCACTCCCGCGGTGTGACCCGCTCTACCCGTGCCGGCGTGAGCGCCGGGACGCTCGCTCGCTCGCGGCTGCTCACGCGATGCCTCTCATCAAGCTCGCGCCGGCGTGGGAGTCGGCGAGCAGGTAGGCGCCGACCGAGAGCGCCAGCAGACCCAGGGTGAGTCCGACGGTCAGCCGGCCGGTGAGCCGCACCGTGCGCCCGGAGCGCCAGCGATGCCCGTGGCTCTCGCCGGCGAGCGTCTCGATCAGCGCGTGTGCGAGGCCAAGGAACCCGAGCGCCATCAGCACCGCGGCGATCGCGACGACCGCGATCTGGTGCGCGACGATCCCGCCGAGCAGGATCAGCAGCTCGCTGAAGAACAGTGGCGAGGGCGGCAGGCCGCTGAGGGTCGCAAGGCTGATCCCGGCGCCGGCGGCGACCGGCGTGCTGAGCCGCGCGAGCCCGCGCGGGGCGCGGTGAGCGCTTGCCGGGTCGTGGCGCAGCAGTGGGATCGCCGTGTAGAACCCGAGCGACTTCGCCAGGGCGTGCCCGGCGAGGTGGATGATCACGCCAACCGTCGCCAGCGGTGAGGCAAACCCGATCCCGAGCGCGAGTATTCCCATGTGCTCGAGACTCGAATATGCGAGCAATCGCTTCCATGCCATCGGCCGCCACAGGAAGGGGACCGCGATCGCAAGCGACGCGAGCCCGAATGCGAGCATCAGACGGTCGGCCAGATGATGCGGGACCGCGACACCGAGCGTCAGCACCACACGCCACGCGATCAACATGACCGTCGGCAGCAGCGCGGCGGAGAGCAGCGCGCTGACCGGCGGCGGCGCCTCGCTGTGCGCGTCGGGCAGCCAGTTGTGTACTGGCGCCCAGCCGATCTTGGTGGCGAGCCCGACGAGAATCAGGATCAGCGCGAACAGCGCCGTTTGGTGGGGCAGGCCACGGGCGTGCCGCGCGATGCTCTGCCAGTCGAGGGTGGCGAGCGTCCCGCCGTGTGGCGCCAGCCCGACGAACAGGATCAGGATGCCCAGCAACGCGACGGCAAGCCCGAAGGTCGTGAGCACCAGGTACTTCCAGCCGGCCTCCAGGGCGTTGCGCCGTCCGCTGTAGGCGACCAGCAGCGCCGAGGCCCCAGTCGTCGCCTCGATCAGCAGCCACGCCACCCCGAGGTTCTTCACCAAGGCGAGCGCGAGCAGCGCAGCCCAGAACAGGTAAAACGCGGTGTAGTACCAGGCGCGCGCCCGACGCGCGGTGAACAGGCTCTTACCCGCACCGGCGAGGTAAGTCGGCGAGACCATCGCGCTGCACCACCCGACCACTGCGATCACGGCGAGAAAGCACGCGCCGGCGCGGTCAAGCACAAACCAGGAGCCGTGCAGCCCCTGCGCGCCATGAACGATGCCGAGCACGCTCGCCGTGAGCGCCACCGCGGCGCTGATGCTCGCGCTGAGCAGGTTCATGTGATCGGCGCCGGGAGGGGTGCGAGGCAGTCGCACCAGCAGCGCTCCGACGACCGGCACGACCGGCACGGCGATCAGGAGCACGTCAATCACGCAGCGCCTCCAGCAGAGAGCTGTCGCCGCTACCGAGCTGCTCGTGAATCTTCGCCGCGAAGGCTGCGGCGACCGACACGATCACCACCAGATCGAACACGAGTCCGAGCTCGATGAACACAGGCAGACCGCCGGGCAGCGACAGCCCGGCGAGATAGATCCCGTTCTCGGCGATCAGAAACCCGAGCGCTTGGAAGAGCACCGCGCGGCGCACGACCGCGGTCAGGATGCCGAGTGCCAGCACGGCGACCGCGGCGTGTTCCGTGCCGGCGCCGGTCAGGCCGAAGCGCGGAATCAACTGCTCGATCGCGAGCGCCGCCGCGACGGAGATCGCCAGCCGCCCGAGCGCAGGGAGCTCGGTCGCGATCAGCCGCTCCTTACGAGCACGCCGCACGGTGAAGAACAGGAGCGCTGGAAGGACCAGCGCCTTGGCGATCAGCACCGTCCCCGTCACCGCGAGCGCGGTCGAGGTATGCGACCCCTGCGTGACGGCGTAGAGGCCAAGCCCGAGCGACTGTGCCGCGACAAGCGCAATTGCCAGGGAGCGACGACGCACCACTATTACCGCCAGCGAGCTGACGACCAACCCCCACGTCACCGCGCCGGTCATCCGCCACTCCCGGCGAACCAGCTCGCCAGTCCCAGCAGACAAAGTGCCGCCCCGGAGCCCAGCAGCAGCGGCACGCGCAGCACCCGCATCTTCGCCTGAACGGTCTCGCACACCGCCAGCGCGACGCTGAGCGCCAGCACCCCCCCGGCGAGCACGGCGAGCTGCGCCACGAACGGCCCGGGGTGAGGGATCAAAAGCTCACATGCGAGCACGAGCATGATCCAGTGCCGCGCCGCGGCTGCCCATTGCAGGTAGGCGAGATCGCGTCCGGCGTACTCCAGCAGCGGCCCCTCGTGAACCATCGTCAGCTCTAGGTGGGTGTCGGGATTGTCAACCGGCTGGCGGCCGGTCTCGGCCACGATCACCAGGCAGAAAGCGAGCGCCGCCGCCCAATGCGCCGGCCTTGCCCACATTTCGGGCAACGTGGCCGCGTGGCTCATCGACAGCAGATCGGTGCTGTGAAGCGGCAGCGCGAGCAGCACCAGCACCAGCAGCAGCAGCCCCTCTACGAACACCGAGAACATCAGGTCCCGCGCGGCGCCCATCAGGCCAAACGCACCGGCGGTATCCCACGCCGCCAAACTCACCCCGAACCGTGCCAGCGCCAGCAGACCGACCAGCACGAGTGCGTCGTGACCAAGCCCCCATTCCGGGGCGTGCCCGCCGATCGTCAGCAGCAACAGCACCAGCGCGGTAGATGCAACGGCGA
>PLBZ01000081.1:0-3087 GCA_003134675.1 Solirubrobacterales bacterium | reverse complement strand
GATCGCCGGTGCGCCCAGCACGCCACCCGCGACCTGCACCACACCAGCGATCAGGGTCGCGAGGTTCATCGCAGGACTCCGGTTCGAGCGAGCGCCAAGAGGACACCCAGTAGCGCGAGCAGGTAGATCAGATAGGTCCGCAGGCTGCCCGACTGCACTCGGCGCGCGATCCCAGCGGCGTGTAGCGCCCCGCGCGAAACCGGGCCGTAGAGCAGCGTGTCGAACAGGTGAGGCACCTCAGCTTCATAGGCGACGGCCTCCACGACTCCCGAGGAGACGGTCACCTGCACCTCGCGCCGCGTGCGCAAGAGCGTCTCCAGCACCAGGCGCAGCGGCTTGGTGAACCCCGCTGAGGTCCACTGCAGTCCGGCTGCCGGCGGCTGCCCGCACACCCATGTCGGCGCCGGGGCGGCACGGCGGCTGCGGGCGAGCCTCACCAGGCCCGCGACCAGCACCAACAACGCCAGCGCCAGCGCGAGCGTCGGCAGCGACCCGGTGCCGGGCACGTTCAGCCCTGCGCCCTCGTGCAGCCTCACCCGCCCCGGCCCCAACGCGGCGAGCGTGGGAACCAAGAGCCCGGGCAGCACGCCCAACGCCACGCACGCCGCGGCCAGGAAGACCATGCTCGCCCGCATCCCCACCGGCACCTCGCTCGCCTGCGCGCACTCCGCGCGGCGCGGCAGGCCGAGCAGCACCAGCCCAATCACCTTCACGAAGCAGTACACCGCCAGCGCCGCGGTCCCGGCCAGCGCCGCGGTCGCCAGCGCCCCGGCGAGCGCGACCCCGAGGTGGCTCGCGACGCCGAGGTGCAGCAGCGACTGCAGCGTCAGCCACTCCGAGGCAAACCCGTTCAGCGGCGGCAGCCCGGCGATCGCCATCGCACCGAGCGCGAACGCCCATCCTGTCCACGGCATCCGCAGCAGCAGACCCCCCAGCCGGTCGAGCTCCAAGCCGCCGACGGCCTTGCTGAAGGCTCCGGCGCCGAGGAACAACAGCCCCTTGAACAGCGCGTGGTTGAGCGCGTGCAGGAGCGCCGCCGCGAACGCGATCGCGCTCCACGTGGGCTGCCCGATGTCTCCGAAGACGAGCGACGCTCCCAGCCCAAGCGCCACGATCCCGACGTTCTCGATCGAGTGAAACGCCAGCAGTCGCTTGAGCTCGTGCTGCATCAACGCATACAACACGCCTCCCAAACACGACAAGGCACCAACCGCCATCAGCGTGATCCCGACCCACAGGCCGGGCGGGGCCAACCACTGAAACAGCACGCGCACGAGCCCGTAGAGCGCGAGCTTGATCATCACCCCCGACATCAGCGCCGAGATGTGCGCGGGCGCCAGCGGGTGCGCTCGCGGCAACCAGGAGTGAAGCGGCATCAACCCCGCCTTGGTCGAAAATCCGACCAGCGACGCGCACGCGACAAACGCCGCCAGGCCACCCCCCAGCGGGTGGCCACCCAACGCGCCGTGCTGGGCGAGCACGAGCATCGCCACCCACACACCGGCACCCCCGATGTGCGTGATCGCCAAGTACACGAACACGCCGTGGCGGGCCTCCCGATCCTGGCGGCCGAGCAAGATCGCGCCCGCCGGCACCAGCGTCATCAGCTCCCAGAAACCCAGAAACGTGCTGACATCACGGGCGCACACGAACCCGATCAGCGCCAACAGGAAGACTCCCGTGGCGAGCGCGAGCGAACGGCCCTGCCAGTCCGCTTCCAGGGCGTCGCGTGCGAACAGCGTTGCCGGTGCCCCGACCACGGCGATGACCAACAGGAAGAAGCCACTGAGACCATCGACGCCAAACGCGGGGCGCACATCGCTGCGAAACCCCGCGCCGACCGTGTGCCCAGAGGCGAGCACCCACACACCGGCGACACCGAGCAACACCATGCCCACCGACTGCGCCATCAGTCCCGTACGCGGGGAGCGACTCAAACCTGCGCTCAAAGCACCCACAGCGATCGCCAGTACTCCGGCCAGAACCAGCGCGCCGGATGCGCCCATCAAGCGTTCAACCCGCGCGCCAGCAACGTCGAGTCAGGCCCACCGAAAAGCGCCACACGCGTGCGAGCGGGTGGCAAAGGACCGCCGAGCCCGCCGCCAGCAAACGGCAGACTCGGCTGTTAGTTGGCGAATCGGGCCGGTCACGACCTGACCAGCTTATAGCAGGGCCTTCTAAGCAATAAGTCTTAGAACCCAATAAGACTCATCGCTCGTCAACGCCGCAGGCTCTCGTAACAGGTGACCGCGACGAGCACGCATGCAAAGCAACGTCAGAGCTCCAGTTGCAACTAGCTGGACCCCACCTGACGGGGTTACCAGCACTGGCGGCAAAGCGATCAAGGCGAGCATTCCGATCAGCGCGAGCGCCATCGCACGCCCGCGCAAGCGCAGCCGGGGCGGACGCGAAGTGCTCTGTGTCGCCGCGCGGCCCTTTCTCGTGGGAGGCACCCGGCTCTTTGGGCATGCCCGCACATCGTGTGGGCATGATCTACGGACGCTCATCCGAGCAGCTCCGTGAGGCGCTGCTCGAGCTTACGCACACCCTCGGTAGCTACGGAAGCCGGCACGTTGTCGTAGAGCACCGCCAGCGGCAGGTCACCCTCCTCGCCCACGATCGCCTGGGCGACCAGCCCCACATGACCCTCCGGTGCGGCTTCCACGTCACGGCGTACCGCGCGCGGCAACCGCATCTGGATCTCATTGAAGTCGCGCCGGTCCAGGACATAGCTGCACACCCGCCATCGCCCCGCTCTCAACGGCATGGCTGGCTCGCTTGCGAAGCCCATCCCGACAATCTCGCCTCCAAACCAGCCATTCCTTATAAACCTACCATCTTCTAAGATGGATAGACTGGGTACACGGGCTATGAAGGCGACGGTCAGCCGCGCGTGGCCCACGGGCTAGAGGTTCGCGCTGGTTAGCGATCAAACGGTTCTGGACAGCTACTTCGGCTGAGTGACAACACACAATGGGTGAGGTCGGGTCGGTCGATTGAGCGCGTACCCTGCCGCCGATGCGACCGACCGACTCCCTGGTAGAGCCCTCGCTTGCTGAGATCGCGCGGGAGTGGGGCCGGATCGGC
>PLBZ01000052.1 GCA_003134675.1 Solirubrobacterales bacterium | reverse complement strand
CGGAGCTCACCGCCGAGGTCACGATCCAGCCCGTGCATCGTCACGGCGTTGACGCGGCGATCCTGTTTTCCGACATCGTGACGCCACTTGAGGCCATCGGTGTGGATGTCGACATTCGTCCCGGGGTTGGCCCGGTGATCGCAACGCCGATTCGCACCTCGCGCGACCTGCGGCAGCTACGTCCGTTCGAGCCAGATCAGGACGCGCCATGGCTGGGGGAGGCCGTGCGCCTGGCGTGTTCGGAGCTGAGCGTGCCGCTGATCGGCTTTGCCGGTGGCCCCTTTACACTCGCCAGCTACCTGGTCGAGGGTGGGCCGTCCAAGGCACAGGCACGAGCCAAGACGCTGATGCTGGCCGATCCCGTCACCTGGCGGGCGCTGCTTGACCGCTTGGCCGACATCGCGCTGGCCTCGCTCACCGCGCAGGTGCAGGCCGGAGCGCAGGCCGTCCAGGTGTTTGACAGCTGGATTGGGTCGCTGTCAGCTCGCGACTACACGGCGCACGTGCTGCCGGTCGTTCGGCGCCTGTTCGACGGGCTCGCCGCCCTGGAGGTGCCGCGGATCTACTTCGGGCTGGGTACCGGCCACCTGCTCGAGCCAATGGGCTCCGCCGGCCCGGACGCCATGGGGCTCGACTGGCGGGTACCGCTCGACGAGGGTCGCATGCGCCTGCCCCCCGAGGTTGCCCTGCAGGGCAACCTCGATCCGGTTGCCTGCCTGGCGCCGCGCTCCGTGCTCGAGGCAGAGGTCGCCGAGGTACTCGCTCGCGCGCCCGCCAGTGGATACGTGTTCAACCTGGGCCACGGCGTGCCGCCGAGCACCGACCCTGGCGCGCTCACGCACGTCGTCGAGCTGGTGCACGCGTATCGGGCGCAGCGCGCAGGTCTCTCGTCATGAGCGGGACGGCCGTCCTGGCCATGGCCTATGGGACACCGGCGGGGCCAGAGGATCTCGAGGCCTACTACACCCACATCCGTCGTGGTCGGCCGCCGACTCCCGAGCTGCTGGCCGAGTTGCGTGGGCGCTATGAGGCGATCGGCGGGCACTCTCCCCTTCTGGAGCTGACACGCGCCCAGGTCACAGGGCTGGAACGCGCGCTTGCCGACGAGGGCCACCCGGATCTCCGGGTCGTACTGGGGATGAAGCACGCGCCGCCCTTCATAGAGGATGCGGTAGCGGAGCTGGCCGCCCGCGGATCGCGCCGGATTCTCGGCCTGGTGCTCGCGCCCCACTACTCGAAACTGAGCGTCGGCGAGTACGCCGAGCGGGCGAGCGCCGCGGCGGCCGCCGTGCCCGGGACGCCCGACGTATCGGTCGTTCGCTCCTGGCACCTGGCGGCCGGCTATCTGGACTTTCTCTCACAGGCGGTCAGCGACGCCCTCCGAGCATTGCCGGCAGAGGCGTGCGCGCGTGCGCACGTCCTGTTCACTGCCCACAGCCTGCCCACACGCATCCTTGACGAATCAGATCCCTACCCAACGCAACTACGGGAGACCGCCGCTGCGGTGGCGGCGCGTACGGGGTTGGAGCGCTGGTCGGTGGCGTGGCAGAGCGCCGGGCGCACCCCGGATCCCTGGCTCGGCCCGGATGTCCTCGAGGTGCTTGGCGATCTGGCCGCCGCCGATGTCGGCGCCGTGGTGGTGTGTCCGGCGGGTTTCGTCGCCGACCATCTCGAGGTCCTCTACGACCTCGACATCGAGGCTCGAGCCCGTGCGCGAGAGCTTGGGATCGCATTCGCCCGAACCGTCTCGCCAAACGCCGACCCGCGCCTCATGCGNNGGGATCGCCGGGCTCGCCGCCGCCCACCGCCTGGTTGGCGCACGCGGCCCGGCCGATCTCACCGGCACTGCCGGCCCCCGGATCACGCTGCTCGAGGCAGAGGACCGCCTCGGCGGCAAGATCCGTACTGAGGTCTTCGCCGGGCGTCCGCTCGACGTTGGCGCCGAGGCGTTGCTCGCGCGCGTCCCGGCGGGACTCGAGCTCTGTCATGAGCTGGGGCTCGAGCACGATCTGGTTGCGCCCGCCAGCGACCAGCCCTACGTATGGACAGACCGTCTGCGCCCACTGCCGCCGCGGCTGATGGCCGGCGTACCCGACGGCTCACAGGCCGTGATTGGCTCAGGCATCCTCTCGCCCGCCGGCCTAGCCCGTGCCGGCCTCGACCTGATCGTCCCCGCTCGTCCCCCGACGCATGACGTCTCGATCGGATGGCTCGTGCGGCGTCGTCTCGGCCACCAGGTGCTCGAACGGCTCATCGACCCACTGCTCGGAGGTATTCACGCGGGAAATTGCGATGAGCTCAGCGTGCGTGCGACGGCGCCCCAGCTCGAAGCTGCTCTGAAGGCGCGGCGCAGCCTCGTCCGAGGACTGCGCGCACTCTCCGGCGGGTCGCTGCCGGCCCCGACCGGGCCGACGTTTCTGACGCTGAGCGATGGCCTGCAGGAGATGGTGCGGACCCTGCGCGAGCGCCTGAGCACCGTCGAGTTTCGTACGGGCTCTGAACTGCAGAGCCTTGATGGCCTGCCCGACGGCGGCGTGCGTCTGACGCTGGCCGGTGGAGAGATCCTGAGCGCCGACCACGTGATCCTAGCCGTGCCCGCATTTGCTGCCGCGGCCGTCCTCGGCGAGGCCTGCCCGGCTGCGGCGACGGAGCTCGAGCAGATCCCCTACGCATCGGTGGCGACGATTGCACTCGCCTATCCAGTCGAGGCTTTTGACCGCCCGCTGGCCGGGAGCGGATTCCTCGTCACGCGTGACCCCCGCCGCACGATCACCGCCTGCACCTGGTCCTCCGCAAAGTGGGCCCACCTCGCCGGGGACACTGTGCTCCTGAAGTGTTCCGCGGGCCACGCTGGCAACCGTGCCGCACTCGACCTCGACGATGAACGGCTCCTCCGAGCTGTCCGCGCTGACCTAGCGCAGGCCATGAGCCTCCGTGCAGAGCCACTCGAGCAGCGGGTGTTCCGCTTCGAGCGCGCGCTGCCGCAGTACACAGTCGGCCATCTCGAGCGGATCGCTCGCATCGAAGCCGAGCTGCGCCGGCTCCCGGGGGTGAGCTTCTGCGGCGCGGCGTACCGAGGCGTCGGCGTCGCGGCTTGTATCCGTGACGGGCAAGTAGTGGCCGACGGCGTTCTCGCCGCCCTGCCGGCCACGTCGAACAGCGCGGCTTCACACAGGGGCAGTGGACTCTGCTCGCCGGTGTGACGCGACGCCGCCTTGCGGGCTGGGCGGCGGGGACGGCGCTGCTCGGGCTGGCCATGATGACCCTCGGCGCGTTTGTGCGTGCTTCGGAATCCGGGCTCGGCTGCCCCGATTGGCCCGCGTGCCACGGCCAGCTGGTTGCGGGGGGCCACCACGCCTTGATCGAGGAGGCCCATCGCTGGCTCGCGACGATCCTCGTCCTCGCCGTGGTTGGCCTGGCGCTGATGGTGTTCCGCGACTACCGTCACGAGCGGCGGGTGATCCGACCAGTGGCATGGATGCTCGCGCTGCTCGCGCTCCAGGTCATCCTCGGCGGGGTGACGGTGCTGCTCCGCAATGTCGCCTGGACGGTCGTCGCCCACTACGGCGCGGCAGCACTGCTGGTTTGGTCGATCACGCTCGTGGCTGTGCGGCTCGCCTTCTCGGCCGACGAGCGGGCACCGCGCGACTCGTTCTCACGACTGACCGCATGGTTCGTCGGACTCAGCTATGGCCTGCTCGTGGCAGGCTCGACCCTGGCCAACGCGGGCTCCGACACCGCATGCGGCCGTGGGTTCCCGCTCTGCAACGGCGCGCTGTTCCCGTCCTTGAACCAC
>PLBZ01000017.1 GCA_003134675.1 Solirubrobacterales bacterium | reverse complement strand
GCCTACAACGAGGAGCACGGGATCACGGCCGCGACGATCGTGAAGGGCATCTCCGACATCGCCGAGTTCCTGCAGGCCGATAGCAAGGTTCCGAAGAAGGGCCGCAGTCGCCGTGGCGCCGAGCGGCGAAGAGCGGGCAAGGACCTGCCGGAGAACGAGCTCGAGCGGATGCTCGTCGAGCTCGAGGAGGAGATGGCAGTGGCAGCAGAGGATCTGCGCTTCGAGTACGCCGCGCANNTAGGATGGCCGCCGTGGAGCTCGACCGGCAGAGCATCGAGAAGCGGGACTTTCCCATCGGCCGGCGGGGGTATGACCCCGCGGCGGTGGACGCGCATCTGCGGGCGCTCGCGACAGACGTCGAGGATCTGCGGCGCGCGCTGGAGCACCGCGCGGGCGAGACGCTTGGTTCGAGCGCGGGCACCCAGGTGCAGGGCATCCTCGAGGCCGCCGAGGCGACGGCCGCGGACATCGAGCAGAAAGCCGCAGACGACGCCCGCCGGACGCGTGCGGAGGCCGACAGCGACGCCGAGCGCACACGCGCGGACGCAGTGGAGCGGGCCCAGGCGCATGTGGCGGCGGTTGCCCAGGCCACCGCCGTGCTGATCGAGCGCGTGGAGGCGATGGACGGCGAGGCGAGCAAGCTAGTGGAGAGCCTGCGCGCAGGTGCGGGCAAGCTCGCGAGCGATCTCACAGCGGTCGAGACGAACATGGCCGAGCTATACGACGCCGCTGCAGGCCGCGGGTCACACACGCCGCAGGCGGACTCCCGCCAAGACAATTCCCCGTCCGCCCCTGTGCCTGCTGGAGAGCCCGGCGCCGTCGCGCCCGTGAGGCAGGGCCATGCGGAGTTCGTCCCTGCGGCCGCTCCGGCCCCCGTAACGACACCGGCCGAGGATGGCAACGACGATCTCGACGGAGCGCGCTTGATCGCGCTGAACATGGCCCTGAACGGCGATTCCCGGGCGGCAACCGATCGCTACCTGGCGGAGAACTACCAGCTGTCCGATCGGCAGAAACTGCTTGACGAGGTTTACGCGGTAATCGAGGGCTAGAAGTCCCAGCGATCTCACGAAGGCGAACGTCTGTTCGCGGTCATAGAATGACCGGGATATGCCGGTAAGCGATCAGATCGTCGTCACGGGGGCGAGGGAGCACAACCTCAAAGACGTCTCGTTGTCGTTGCCGCGCGATGCGCTCGTGGTGATCACGGGGTTGTCCGGCTCGGGGAAGAGCAGCCTCGCGTTCGACACGATCTNNACGACTACCTGCGGCTGCTGTTCTCGCGCGTGGGCAAGCCGCACTGCCCGATCTGCGGGCGGCCGATCGTGGGTCAGTCGGCGGAGCAGATCATCGACCAGGTGATGGAGCTGGGGGAGGGGACGCGCTTCATGGTGCTCGCCCCAGTCGTGCGCGGACGCAAGGGCGAGTACGGCAAGCTGCTGGAGGAGCTCCGCGCGGAAGGCTTCGCGCGCGTGAAGATCGACGAGCGGCTGCGGATGCTCGAGGAGTCGATCGTGCTCGACAAGCGCTACAAGCACGACATCTCGGTCGTCGTCGACCGTCTGGTGATGCGTCACGACCTGCGCAAGCGACTCGCGGACTCGATCGAGACGGCGGTTGGCCTCGCAGAAGGGCTCGTGGAGATCGAGATCGTGGGCTCCGGCAAGGACCGCGAGGTGGGTGAGCATGCGACCGGCGCGAAGGGCGTGCGCGCGGCCGCCACGCAGATCGTGCCCGGCGAGGTGCCCGCAGAGGGCACGATCTTCACCTTCTCCGAGCGCTTCGCCTGCCCTGTGCATGGACCGTCGCTGGTCGAGCTGGAGCCAAGGATCTTCTCGTTCAACTCGCCCCACGGGGCGTGCGAGCACTGCACCGGGCTGGGTGCGCAGATGGAGATCGACCCCGAGCTGGTCGTGCCCGATCCGTCGCTGTCGATCGCCGAGGGGGCGCTGGCGCCCTGGGCGGGCAGCTCGTCTACCTACTACGAGCAGGTGACCGAGGCGATCGCCGAACGCTATGGAGTTGACCTCGGCGAGCCGTGGGAGCAGCTGCCGGAGGAGCTGCGCGACCTGTTCCTGAACGGGACCGACGAGCGGCTGGCGATCACCTATCGCAACCGCTTCGGGCGCACACGCTCCTATGCGACGCGCTTCGAGGGGATCGTGAAGGGCTTGGAGCGCCGCTACCGCGAGTCGGAGTCGGAGGGCACAAAAGAGAAGATCGAGCAGTTCATGTCGTTGCGCCCCTGCCCGGTGTGCGGCGGGGCGCGGTTGCGCGCGGAGTCGCGCGCGGTGCTCGTGGGGGGGACGCCGATCGATCAGTTCTGCGCCCTGTCCGCGCGGCGGGCGCTGGAGTGGCTGGAGGAAGTCGAGCTGTCGGAGACCGACCGGCACGTCGCGCGGCTGATCCTGCGGGAGATCTCCGAGCGGCTGCGGTTTCTGGAGAACGTCGGGATCGGCTACCTGTCGATGGATCGCGCGTCGGCGACGCTGTCAGGGGGAGAGGCGCAGCGAATCAGGCTGGCGACGCAGATCGGATCCTCGCTGGTGGGCGTGCTCTACATCCTCGACGAGCCCTCGATCGGGCTGCACCAGCGCGACAATTCGAAGCTGATCGGGACACTGGAGCGGCTGCGCGACCTGGGGAACACGGTGATCGTGGTCGAGCACGACGAGCAGACGATGCGCGCGGCAGACCACCTCGTCGACATGGGCCCGGGCGCCGGTGTGCACGGGGGGAAGATCGTCGCGCAGGGCACGGCAAAGCAGGTGGAACAGGTGAAGGATTCGGCGACCGGACAGTTCCTCGCGGGGACGCGCACGATCGCTGCGCCGTCCAAGCGGCGCACCCCGCGCGGGTACGTCGAGATCGAAGGGGCAAGCCAGCACAACCTGCGCGACGTCGACGTGAAGGTCCCGCTCGGGGTCTTCACTTGCGTGACGGGGGTCTCGGGCTCGGGCAAGTCGACGCTCGTCAACGAAGTGCTGTTCAAGTCGGTCGCCAGTCGCCTGCACCGCGCCCGCAGGCGCCCAGGGGCGCACCGCGCGATCCACGGCCTCGATCAGCTCGACAAGATCATTGCCGTCGACCAGTCCCCGATCGGGCGCACGCCGCGCTCGAACCCTGCCACGTACACGGGCCTGTTCGACGTGATCCGCGACCTGTTCTCAAAGACGCAGGAGGCGCGGACGAGGGGATACAAGCCCGGGCGGTTCAGCTTCAACGTGAAGGGGGGTCGTTGCGAGGTGTGCAAGGGCGACGGGCAGATCAAGATCGAGATGCACTTCCTGCCGGATGTGTATGTGCCCTGCGAGCAATGCCACGGCAAGCGGTACAACCGCGAGACGCTGGAGGTGAGGTTCAAGGGGAAGAGCATCGCCGATGTGCTCGACATGGCGATCGAGGACGCGCTTGGATTCTTCGAGCACATCCCAAAGGTCCGCCGCCGCCTGGAGACGCTGAACGCCGTCGGACTCGGCTACGTGCGCCTCGGCCAGCCGGCGACGACGCTGTCAGGCGGCGAGGCGCAGCGCGTGAAGTTGGCGACCGAGCTATCGAAGGTGGCGACGGGCCGCACGCTCTACATCCTCGACGAGCCTACGACGGGGCTGCACTTCGCCGACGTCGAGCGGCTGCTGGAGGTGTTGCAGCGGCTGGTCGACGCGGGCAACAGCGTGGTTGTGATCGAGCACAACCTCGACGTGATCAAGAGTGCCGACCGGCTGATCGATATGGGTCCGGAGGGGGGAGAGGAGGGAGGCATGGTGATCGCCGCCGGCACCCCCGAGCAGGTGGCAGCCGAGCCGGCGTCGTACACCGGGCTATTCCTCTCAGAGCTCGTGGTCCCGGCGAAGCGCGGAGCGAAGAAACCGCGCGGGAAGGGCACCGCTCAGAGAAAGCCCCGCGCGAAGGTCGCAGCTTGAGAAATAGCGACCTGGCGCGCCAGGCCCGGCTGTGGGCGCAGAAGTGGCGCTGGTACGAGCGCAACTCGCTGCCGTGGAATCGCGCGCGCATCCACTGGGAGCTGATGCGCCGCGAAGCGTTCGTGCGCTGGCCGGTGCACGGCAATGTGCTGCAGGCGCTGCGCGAGGGACGGCTACAGGTCGGGGCGGGAGCGCTGCTGGAGCCAGACGTGTGGATCACCGCCCCGGGGAAGGCACGGGTGCGGATCGGCGCCGGGACGTTCCTGAACCTCGGGGTGATGATCGCCGCGGAGGAGCTCGTGGAGATCGGCGATCACTGCATGCTCGCCAACGGCTGCTTTATCACCGAC
This sequence comes from Solirubrobacterales bacterium, assembly GCA_003134675.1. GTDB lineage: Bacteria > Actinomycetota > Thermoleophilia > Solirubrobacterales > Solirubrobacteraceae > Palsa-744. The sequence continues at coordinate 1,913 of PLBZ01000017.1, read as the reverse complement.
TCGAGTCATCGCTATGACGACCCCGAGAAGCCCGTCCCCTGGCAAGGCTTCACTTCCAAGGGGCCGACGCGCCTGGGTGACAACGTGTGGCTGGGCGCCAACGTGGTCGTGACCAGCGGCGTGAGCATCGGCGAGCGCTGCGTGATCGGCGCGAACAGCGTCGTCACCCGCGATGTCGAGCCGTTCTCAGTGGCGGCTGGAGTACCTGCCCGCGTGCTCAGGAAGATCGACTACGACAGCTGAGCGTGCAGCTCCGCCAGCTCGGCGGGGTCGATCGAGTAGGTGTGCTCGGGGCCCGGGTAGCGCCGCGAGCGCACGTCCTCCGCGTAGGCTGCCACGCCTGCGTTCATCTCCTCCTGCAGGTTGGCGTAGCGCTTGACGAAGCGTGCTCCGAGGCCATCGCGGATGCCGAGCAGATCGTGGAACACGAGCACCTGCCCGTCGGTGGCGGGGCCTGCGCCGATGCCGATCACGGGTATCTGAAGGCCGGGCATCAGCTCCTCGGTGACGGCGCTCGGGATCGCCTCGAAGACGAGCGCGAAGCACCCGGCGTCCTGCAGGGCGAGCGCCTCGGCGGCGATCTGAGCGGCTGCGGCCGCGGTGCGACCCTGGGCCTTCCAGCCGCCGAGGGCGGTGGCGGTCTGGGGTGTGAGGCCGACATGACCCATGACGGGGATACCCGCGCCCACGATCGCGCGCGCGCGGCTGACCGAGGACGGTCCGCCGCCCTCGAGCTTGACGGCCTCGCAGCCGGCCTCCTTGACCATGCGCATGGCATTGGTGATCGCCTGCTCGTCTGAGACCTCATAGGAGCCGAACGGCATGTCGCCGATCAGGAGCGGGGTGCGCAGGCCGCGGCGGGCGGCGCGGGCGAGCACGAGCATGTCGCCGAGCTCCACGGGGGTAGTCGAGCTGTACCCGAGGACGGTCGTGGCGGCCGAGTCGCCGACGAGCACCAGGTCGACGCCTGCCGCCTCGGCGGAGCGAGCGCTCGGGTAGTCGTAGGCGGTGACCATCACGATCGGTTCGCCGAGCCGCTTCTTTTCGGCCAGCAGCGGCAGGGTCATCGGTAGACGGCCGGGGTCGGACGGGGCGTTGACGTGGACGTGTGCGTGGCTTGACATGGTGATGATTCCTCTCTGACTGGGTTGACGCTCGCCGGCCTCAGGCCAGCAGGGTCGCCACCTCGTCGTCGATCGTGATGATGCGGTTGGACTGCGCCTCGACGTGGACCACGCGAGGCTCGTATCGCTCCAGCTCGACCTGGTCGTACTGGCCGTAGGAGATCACGATGATCGTGTCGCCGCGATGCACCAGGCGGGCGGCGGCGCCGTTGACGCACATGGCCCCCGAGCCTCGCTCTCCGGCGATCGTGTAGGTCTCAAAGCGCGCACCGTTGTCGATGTCGACGACGTGGACCTGCTCGTGCTCGAGGATGTCGGCGGCCTGCAGCAGCTCGGGATCGATCGTGATCGATCCCACGTAGTGCAGGTCGCAATCGGTGACCGTGGCCCGGTGGATCTTGGACTTGAGCATCACGCGCTGCATGTGGTCATTGCCTTTCCTGAGTGGGTGACGGAGGAGGGCACAGCAAGGGGGTCGAGGATCAGGTTGTCGATCAGGCGCGTGCCGCCCACATAAGCTGCGACTGCCAGCAGAGCCGGCGCTTGCAGCCGGGTGACCGGCTCCAGCGCGTCGGGGTCGACGAGCGCCAAGTACTCGGGCTCCACCGCGAAAAGGGTCATCGCCTCGCGCGCGGCATTCAGCAGGGCCTCGGCGGAACGCTCGCCGCTGCAAGCGTGTTCGGCGGCGGCGCTGAGCGCGCCGTACAGGGAGAGCGCTTGCGCGCGCTGATCGGGAGTGAGCAGCGCGTTGCGGCTGGACATCGCCAGGCCGTCGGGCTCGCGCACGGT
>PLBZ01000051.1 GCA_003134675.1 Solirubrobacterales bacterium | reverse complement strand
AAGAAGGCCGGCTTGAAGAAGGCCCGCAAGCGGCCGCAGTTCTCCAAGCGTTAGGACCGGAAGTCAAAAGGGGGAGGCATGACCCGCAAGCTGTTCGGGACCGACGGCGTTCGCGGAGTCGCGGGCGAGTTCCTCACAGCCGAGCTCGCGCTGGCGCTCGGCCGGGCGGCGAGCCTGCAGACGGGAGCGGAGCGCCCGCAGGTGCTGATCATCCGCGACACGCGCGAGTCGGGTGAGATGCTGCAGGCTGCGGTTGCGGCGGGCGTGAGCGCCGCTGGCGGGGATGCGCTGCTGGGCGGCGTGTTGCCGACGCCGGCTGCGCCACTCTTGATCGGTCGCTACGGCTTCGACCTAGCCGTGGTGTTATCGGCGTCGCACAACTCGTACGAGGACAACGGGATCAAGTTCTTCGCGGGCGACGGGTACAAGCTCTCCGACGAGAGCGAGCTGGCGATCGAGCGGGAGCTGGAGCATCGTGGGCAGCCGGACAATCCGTCCGCGATCGGGCGGGTGCGCGAGCTGAGGGGAGCGGGCGAGGACTACCTGCGCGAGCTGCACACGCGCTTCTCCGGCCTCGACCTGGATGGATTGGACGTGCTGCTGGACTGCGCGAACGGCGCCACTTATCGCGTGGCGCCGGAGATCTTCCGGCGGCTGGGCGCAAAGGTAACCGTGATTGCCGATAAGCCGGATGGGCGGAATATCAACGCTGACTGTGGCTCGACGCATGTCGGGCAACTGGGCGAGCGAGTCCGCAATGGGAGGCATGGGGTGGGATTTGCGTTCGACGGCGACGGCGATCGTGTGCTGGCGGTGGACCGGACGGGGACGATCGTGGACGGTGATGAGCTGATGGCGCTCACGGCGCTGCACCTGCGCAAGCAGGAGCGTCTGAATGGCGGGGGCGTGGTGGTGACGGTGATGACCAACTATGGCTTTCATTCTGCGATGGAGCGGGCGGGCGTGTCGGTGGCGATTACAAAAGTCGGCGATCGGTATGTGCTCGAGGAGTTGCGCGCACGCGGCTGGATGCTGGGCGGCGAGCAGTCGGGCCACATCATCGACATGAGCTTCAACCGCACAGGCGATGGGATCGCCGGCGCGCTGCTCACTTTGGAGGCGCTGGCCGGTCGCGACCTGTCAGAGCGCGACGCGATGGAGAAGCTGCCCCAACGGCTGGTGAACGTACGTGTGCGCGAACGCGACGCCCTCCAGTCGGCAACGGACGTGAACGAAGCTGTGAGTGCTGCTGGGGAGGCGCTAGAGGGGCGCGGACGCGTGCTGGTGCGTCCGAGCGGGACCGAGCCGCTCGTGAGGGTGATGGTCGAGGCGCCGACCGACGAAGAGGCAGATGAGGTCTGCGAACGGTTGGCGGCGCTCGTCGAGCGCGAGCTGGGCTGAACTCACTGATATCTTCGATCCGATGTGCGGCATCGTTGGCTACGTCGGCAAGCGGGAGGGTGGGCGTCCAGTCCAGGAGCTGCTGCTCGGCGGATTGAAGAAGCTGGAGTACCGGGGATATGACTCCGCGGGGATCTCGGTCATTGGCGAGGGCCGAATCGAGACGGTGCGGGCCGTGGGCAATCTCGATGCGCTGCAGGCGAAGCTCGACGGCTTGGCCGCGACCGGAAGATTGGGATCCCGCCCGCCCGTGGCGGTCGCCGTGCTAGACGGTCTCCGATCGGTGCCCACGATCGGCATTGGCCACACCCGTTGGGCCACCCATGGGCGAGTGACAGAGGAGAACGCCCACCCGCACTATGACTCTGCCGACCGTTTTCACGTGGTGGTGAACGGGATCGTCGAGAACTACATGACGCTCAAGGAGCGTCTGCTCGCGACGGGGAGCGTATTTACCTCCGAGACAGACGCGGAGGTGATCGCGCACTTGATCGCCGAGCACTATGACGGCGACCTGGCCGACGCGGTTCGGGGTGCGTACGGCGAGCTGGAGGGCCACTACGCGTTCGTCGCGATGTGCCTGGAGGAGCCTGAAACACTGGTGGGAGCGCGCAGAGAGTGTCCGCTGATCGTCGGTCGTGGAGAGGGCGAGCAGTTCGTGGCCTCCGCGGTGCCCGCCTTCCTCTCGCAGACACGCCAGGTGCAGTACGTAGACAACGGTGAGATTGTCGTTCTGAGCCCGGGGGGTGTCCGGATCACGACGCCGGCCGGAGATTTGGTGGAGCGCGCGGTGGAGACGGTCGACTGGGACGAGGACACTGCTGAGAAGGGCGGCTTCCAGACGTTCATGCTGAAGGAGATCCACGAACAGGCGGACGCCGTTGCCGAGACGATCGCCGATCGAACCGCGAGAGGGGACGGTGTCGATCTGGATGAGCAGGGCGCCTTGGACGAGGCGATCTTGGCGGATGTGAAGCGAATTGTGGTGGTGGCCTGCGGCACCTCCTACCACGCAGGTTTGATCGGGCGATACGCAATCGAGGAGTGGGCGCGCGTGCCGGTGGAGGTGGACGTCGCTTCGGAGTATCGCTACCGCAACCCCGTCGTCGGACCGGGAGACCTGGTGATCGGGATATCCCAGTCAGGTGAGACCGCCGACACGCTTGCGGCGATGCGCAAGGCGCGTGAGCGGGGCGCGGCAGTGCTGGCGATCACGAACGTGATGGGTTCGCAGGCCACACGTGACGCTGACGGCGTGCTGTTTACCCGCGCGGGGTTGGAGATCGGGGTGGCGGCGACGAAGACGTTCCTTTGTCAGGTCGTTGTCATCTATCTGCTCGCGCTGCGCTTGGCCGAGTTGCGTGGCACGCTCGAGCCTGCGCGGATTACAGAGCTCGTGGGGGAGGTCAAGCGTTTGCCGCACAGCATCGAGCAGGTCTTAGCGGGCATGGGCGAGCAGGTGACACGCGTCGCCGACGCGTATTGGCAGAGCGCGTTCTTCCTGTATATCGGTCGCCATGTCGGCCTGCCGGTCGCACTGGAGGGAGCGCTGAAGCTGAAGGAGATCTCCTATATAGCCACCGACGCCTACCCCGCGGGGGAGATGAAGCATGGCCCGATCGCGCTGCTTGACGAGTCCACGCCGGTGGTGTGCGTGGCGACCGACTCCCCCGTGCTCGAGAAGATGGCCTCGAACATGCAGGAGGTGCGTGCGCGCGGTGCGCACGTGGTCGCCGTGACGACGGTAGGCAACGAGCGGATCGCCAAGCACGCCGACTTCTTGATAACCGTTCCGGCGGTGGACTGGATGCTGCAGCCAATCCTTGCGGTAGTCCCGCTGCAGCTGCTCGCCTACGAGATCGCGCGCAAGCGCGGCCTGAACGTCGACCAGCCGCGCAACTTGGCGAAGACCGTCACGGTGGAGTAGTTCACGGGGAGTAGTCATCTAGCATCGCTGGTCGTGGACTCTCTCCCTGACTGGCTGACTGGGCTGCTCGACGCCGATGCGATGCGCGCGGTAGACCGCTGGGCGATCGAGGATCGGGGGGTGTCCTCGCTTGACCTGATGGAGCGCGCGGGGGCGGGGGTGGCGCGGACGGCCGAGCGAGTGGCTCCGGACGGCCCCGTGATGGTGGTGTGCGGGAAGGGCAACAACGGCGGCGACGGGCTCGTGGTGGCGCGGCTGCTGCGCGAGGTGGGTCGGCGGGTGACGGTGGTGTGCATAGCTCCGCCGGGCGACCTCGCCGGCGATGCGCGCACGAATCTCGAGCGTCTTGGAGGAGAGACGCCGCTTCAGCTGGCTGAGGATGGAGAGAGAGTGGGAGAGGCTCTCGCGAGGGCTGCGGTGGTGGTGGATGCGGTGCTTGGCACCGGCTTCCAGGGTGACCCTCGCGGCGCAGCTGGGGAGGCGATCGAGGCTGTGAACGCCGCGGCAGCGCCGGTCGTGAGCGTCGATGTCCCAAGCGGCGTGGATGCTTCCACGGGTGTCGTGGCTGGTGCTGCGGTGCGGGCAGCGGTCACAGTGACCTTCCACGCGGGGAAGCCGGGCTTGTGGATCCATCCGGGCAAGGCGCATGCGGGTGAGGTCGAGACGATCGACATCGGGATCCCACGCGGTGCGCCGTGCGCCACGACGATCGGTCTGATCTCCTCCTCGGTACTCGATGCGTTGCCGCGGAGGGCGGCATCCTCGACGAAGTTCTCGAGCGGACATGTGCTTGTCGTGGGCGGTTCCCGTGGGCTAACGGGTGCGCCGCGGATGACTGCGCAGGCAGCGATGCGCGCCGGGGCCGGGTATGTGAAGGCGTGTGTGCCCGCCTCTTTGCAAACGATTCTCGCGACCGCCGGGCCGCCCGAGCTGATGACGCGGGGACTGCCCGACGACGACGGCGGACTGACGGCCGCGGGGGTGGCAAGTGTGCTCGGCGAGACCGGGCGTGGCGGTGCGCTGGCACTGGGACCTGGGCTGGGGCGCGGCGACGGCGCGGCCGCGTTTGCGCGCGAGCTTGCGCGTGAGGCAGAGATCCCGCTGGTGCTCGACGCCGACGGGCTGAACGCGCACGTGGGTCGGCTAGACGAGCTGGCCGCACGGGCGGCTTCCACCGTGCTGACCCCGCACGCGGGCGAGCTGGGGCAGCTGTTGGAGGTGGGAAGCGAGGAGGTTGAGCGCGAGCGTTTGCGCCACGTCCGCGCGGCAGCCGAGCTGGCGCGGGCGGTGGTCGTGCTGAAGGGCGACGACACGCTGATCGCTGCGCCCTCCGGACGGGTGGCCGTCAGTCCGGGGGGCACTCCCGCACTGGCCACGGCCGGCACCGGTGACGTGCTGACCGGGGTGATCGCCGCGCTGCTTGCCGTCGACCTCGACCACTTCACCGCCGCGGCCGCAGGCGTATGGCTGCACGCTGAGGCCGGCCGGGAGGCGGCGCGCAGGCAAGGCGCGAACGAGGGCGTGGTCGCTTCGGATGTGATCGTCGCGTTGCCGGCCGTACGGGGAGGCGTGGCTCGATGACCACGCGACGTGCGCTCGTGCGCGTGAATGTGGCCGCGATCGAGCGCAACTGCGCCCGCTTGCGCGGCGAGCTGCGCGGGAGCACGGAGCTATGCGCGGTCGTGAAGGCCGACGGCTACGGCCACGGCGCGGTCCAGAGCGCGCGCGCAGCGCTTGCCGGCGGCGCGAGCTGGCTGGCGGTCGCCTGCGCTCGGGAGGCGCGCGAGCTGCGCGACGCGGGCATGGGCGACGCGCGCGTGCTGGTGATGGGCGCCCTCACTGCGGCGGAGTTGCGGGAGGCGCTCGCGGCCAACGCGGATGTCGTCGTCTGGCGCCAGCGGGATGTCGAGGCCGTCGCCGCCGCCGGCGGCGGGCGGGTGCACGTCAAGCTCGACTCCGGCATGGGCCGGCTCGGCACACGCGACGCAGCCGAGGCCGCGCGAGTCGTGGCCTTTGTGCGGTACACCGCTGGTGTCGAGCTCGCCGGATTGATGACGCACTTCGCCACCGCCGACGATCTCGACGACGCCGGCTTCTTCGTCCACCAGCTCGCGGTCTTCACCGACTGGGCGCGCGAGATCAAGCGCGACCATCCGGAGATCCTCGTGCACGCGGCCAACAGTGCCGCCCTGCTGCGCGAGGAGCGCGCGCACTTCGACATGGCGCGCTGCGGGATCGCCGTTTATGGCATGGACCCCTTCGGCGCAGACCCTTATCAGCGCGGCCTCGAGCCAGCCCTGCAATTGAGCTCTTACGTGGCCGAGGTCAAGGGACTCGCCGTGGGCGAGAGCGCGGGGTACGGGCGGCGGTTCGTGGCTACGCGCGACACGTGCCTGGGGGTGCTGCCGATCGGCTACGGCGACGGCTGGCGGCGCGGGCTGTCCAACAACGCGGACGTGCTCGTCGGCGGGCGCCGCCGCCCGCTCGTGGGAACTGTGAGCATGGACAACATCACGGTGGACCTCGGTCCCGACCCGACCGACGAGCCGCTTGGCAAAGAGGCGATCCTGATCGGTGTCCAGGATGCGGAGCGAATCACGGCCGAGGAGGTGGCCAGTCGTCTGGGGACGATCAACTACGAGGTGACCTGTGCGCTCACACCGCGCGTGCCACGGTCCTACCACCGCGACGGCGAGCCGACGTGAGCGATGGGCTCGAGGTCGCTCGCGCGGCGCTCGCTGGGCGACCTGCGTGGCTGGTGGGGGGCGCGGTGCGCGACCGCGTGCTGGGCCGGTCGCTGACCGATTTCGATCTGGTGGTGGACGGTGACCCCGAGCAGGCGGCACGCGCGCTCGCTAACACGGCTGGGCGGGCGGCATGCTTCGCGCTGTCCGAGGATTTCGGTGCGTGGCGGGTGGTGGCGCGCGATAAAGCGTGGCAGGCGGATGTAGAGCAGCTGCGTGGTGAGACGCTCGAGGCGGACCTCGTGCTGCGCGACTTCACCGTCAATGCGATCGCCGAACCGATCGAAGGAGGTGCGCCGATCGATCCGTTGGGAGGGCTCGAGGACTTGACGGCGGGCCGTTTGCGCATGGCCGGGCCGAGCGCCTTTGCCGATGATCCCTTACGCGTACTGCGCCTGGTGCGGATGGCGGTCGAGCTGGAGCTGGAGCCTGAGCCGCAGACCAGCCGAGCGGCGCGTGGGTACGCGGGCGAGCTGAGGGCAGTGTCGGCCGAGCGAGTGTTCGGGGAGCTGCGCCGGATCCTCGCTACGCAGCGCGCGCGCCATGGGATTGAGCTGATGGGTGAGCTGGGAGCGACGGCGGTCGTGCTGGGAGAGCTGGAGGCGTTGCGGGGAGTGGAGCAGAACCGCTTTCATCACCTCGACGTGTATGGCCACACGCTGGAGGTACTCGATCGTACGATCGAGTTGCAATCCGACCCAGGCGCGATCATGGGCGAGGCGCACGGGATAGAGTTCGCCGCGCTGCTCGCCGAGCCGCTGGCAAACGAACTGACCCGCGGAGAGGCGCTGCGCTGGGGGGCTCTATTGCACGATGCCGCCAAGCCCCTCACCCGGGGTGTGCGTCCGCAGGACGGTCGCGTGACCTTCATCGGCCACGATGCTCGCGGCGCCGAGCTTGCCCGTGCGGTGCTCGGCAGGCTGCGGGCGAGCGAGCGGCTGCGCGCTCACGTCGCTGCGCTGGTTCGCAACCACCTGCGGCTCGGCTTCCTCGTCCACGAGCCCCAGCCGCTGTCGCGTCGCACCGTGTACTCCTACCTGCGCGCGTGTGAGTCGGTGGAGGTCGACGTCACGCTTCTGTCGGTGGCTGATCGCCTGGCCACACGCGGGGACCGTGCGCAGGAGTCGATCGACTCGCACATGCGCGTGGCGCACGAGATGCTCGGGGACGCGCTGCGTTGGCGGGCGGAGGGCCGGCCCCAGCCGCTGTGGCGTGGCGATGAGTTGGCCAAAGAGCTCGGCATTCGCGTGGGCCCCCGGGTAGGGGAGCTACTGGAGGACCTCGCGGAGGGACAGTACGCCGGTGAGCTTTCAACGCGCGAGCAGGCGCTTGCGTACGCACGCACGCAACTGGCATCCGGCTAGGCTTCTCCTGAGATGACTGATCCGGACTGCATCTTCTGCAAGATCCTCGCGGGCGAGATACCCGCAACGATCGTCGGCGAAGACGAGCGCACGGTGACCTTTATGGACATCAACCCTGCCACACGCGGACACATGCTCGTGATTCCACGTACGCACGCCGCGGATCTGTTGAGCGTCGATGCCGAGGACCTGCGCGCGGTGGCGATCGCCTCGCAACGTCAGGCGGTACGCGCGAAGGAGCTGTTGCGGGCCGACGGCGTCAACCTGGTCAACTCCTGCGGCGCCGTCGCCTGGCAGACCGTCTTCCACTTCCACGTCCACGTCATCCCGCGCTACGTTGACGATCCGCTGCGGCTACCCTGGGTGCCCGTGCCCGGCGATCCGGCGGAGATCGCGGCTGCCGCGCAGGAACTCGCGGCCGCGCCGCGAACTTAATTCGACCGCACCATCTGCCTTGCGGGCGTGTTCAATGACGCATATGCGACGCACAACCACTGCGATTCTGGGGGCCCTCACGCTGCTGCTGGCGTTGCCCTCCCTCGCCCCCGCGACCCTCACCGAAGTGGGCATCATCGGCGAAACCACGCCTCCGACCACGCCCAGCTGCCCCACCAGCCCGTGCTTGGCCGTCAGTCGCACGACTGGCTTCCAGGTGAAGGTCGGCAGCACCCACAACCCGTTGGCTGCCCCTCGCAGCGGCACGCTCGTGGCCTGGACGATCGTGCTCGGTAAGCCGAACGCCACCCAGATCAAGTTCTTCAATGCCAATGAGGGTGGGTCCTCCGAAGCGGGGGTCGCGATCCTACGGCCCCAGAAGAAGCCGAACCTCACCTACAAGCTGATCGCGCAGAGTCCGCTCGTCAAGCTCGAACCCTACTTCGGCAAAACCGCTCAGTTTCCGCTGGCCGCCACGCTCCAGGTCAAAAAGGGCGACGTCATCGCGCTGACCGTGCCCTCCTGGGCGCCGGCGTTGGCGCTAGGCTTCACCAACGCGACCTCCTGGCGCGCCAGCCGACCGAAAAGCCAATGTACGAGTACGAGCGCCCAGACCACGCACACGCTCCTCGGCACGGCGGTGCAGTACTACTGCCTGTATCTCACCGCGCGCCTGACTTACAGCGCCACCGTGATCTCTACGCCCTAGAGTTATTTGCCCGAGGGCGCGCCGGCGCCGCCGGTGGGGCTTGAAGGCGCTGCGGATTTTTCGCTAGAAGCTTTTTCTTCCGCAGAGGTGCCGCCCGCCGCGCTGCCTCCGCCCGCTTTGCTCGAGCCTTCGCTGCTTTTCGCTTCTTCACCAGCTTCGCTGCCGCCGCCTTCTCCGCTCGAGGATTCCGAAGAGCCTTCCGTGGAGGTGCCTGTGGATTTGGTCTGAGTCGTGGAGGTTGACGTTGTCTGCACCGAGGCTTTTTCGGCGCTTGTGTCGGTCGGCGGAGTGATATCGGGCGTGCTCTTCGGCACCGCGTCGCTGACGCTGCTTCCGCCTCCGCAGGCGCTGAGGCCTACGCCGCACAGCAGCACAAAGCTCGCCGCGAGGCCGGCGGTCCTCAACTAGACGTCCTCGACGCGAGCGGGCCCATGCGGCGAGAGCAGGTGGGGCAGTCGTTCAGATCCTTTTGGGCGAGCTGGTCGCACCACGAGCAGAAGCGCATGTTCTCCACGGCCCATGGCAACCGCGAGGCGGAGGGAGCGAGCGGCAGTAACTCGCCCACTATCTCCAGCGGCTCGCCCGTTTCACGGTCGAGGTAGATCTCCTGCTGGCCGATCTCCGATCGGTCGGCCTCGATCACGATCTCCCGTCCGCTGGCGGGGTTACGCAGCCGATAGCGCTGGCTCGTCCTCACGGCGCGAACTCTAGCGAAGCGCTTGGCGGAGGTGCCCACCGGTGCAGCCGCCTGCCCTTTGGATAGAGTTCCGCCGCCGATGCCCCCATTCCTCACCTCCAGAACTCTGCACAATCTCGGCCTTCTCGCCACGACGGGTGGCCTGTTGCTGGGCGCGAGCGGCTGCGCGGTCAAGCGCGAGGACAACGCCAATCTGATCGTGGGCAAGCAGCAGTTCGTCGCTAAGTGCGGCTCCTGCCACACGCTCGCGCGGGCGGGCACCAAAGGCCTCGTAGGACCGAACTTCGACGAAGCCTTCCGCCAGAGCATCGCCGAAGGTCTCAAGCGCAGCACGATCGAAGGGGTTGTTAGCGGCCAAGTGCTCAACCCCAACCGCGAAGGTGTGATGCCAAAAGGGCTGGCCGGTGGGACGCAGCTGAGCGACATCGCCGCTTACGTGGCCCAGTCGGTCGACCGGTCCGGCCAGGACACCGGCCTGTTGGGCAGTGCCGTCGAAGCCCCAGGGGCCGGCAAGCCCGCCGTGGAGAAGGGCGGCAAGCTTCAGATCCCAGCGAGTCCCAGCGGACAGCTCGCCTACCTGACCAACAAGGCGATTGCAACGCCCGGATCGGTCATCATCGAAATGCCGAACATGTCCGGGGTATCGCACAACATCGCCATCGAATCTGGCGCACATGGGGCAACTGGGGGTGCAGCGAGGCTCGGTGCCAGCCCGTTCACGACCAAGGGCACCGCCTCGGTGACCGTCAACCTGAAGCCGGGCGCCTACACGTTCTTCTGCGAGGCGCCTGGTCACCGCGCAGCGGGGATGTACGGCACGCTGACGGTCAAATAAGCGCGCGCAGGACGAGCACCAAGCACACGATCACAGCGATCACCACGAACGCGTAGAGCAGGAAGCGAAACGCCTCGTCCTCGGAGCGCAGGGGGTTGAGCATGGCGAAGGGCGGAGCTGGCCTAGATCAGGTAGACCGTGGTGTACACGACAAGCCACATGATGTCTACGAAGTGCCAGTAGATGCCTGGCACCTCGACGCCGCGGTGCTCCTCGGGGCTGTAATGCCCGCGGAATGCACGGATGGTCACGATCAGCAGCAGCACCAAGCCGATGAATACGTGAGCGCCGTGCAGACCGGTGAGCGAGTAGAAGATCGTCTGCTGGGCGTGGTCTTGGGGAGCAAAGCCGATGTTGGCGTACTCGTTGATCTGAATGAACAGGAACGTGCAGCCGAGGAGGAACGTCGTGAGGATGCCCGCCTTCAGACCGAAGCGGTTGCCCCTCTTGAGCGATGTCTCAGCCCAATGCAGCGTGAACGAGGAGGACATCAGGATCGCGGTGTTGAAGCCGGCCACCGCCACGGGCAGCTGTGTCCCGGGGGCCGGCCACGGCTCGCCTTGGGCGACGCGGATGAAGAAGTAGGCCGTGAAGAACGCCCCGAAGACCATCACCTCGGAGATGATGAAAAGCAGCATCCCCAGCAACTGGGGCTCGACGCGCGAGCTGCGGTGCGCCGCCGGCGGGCCGTGGTGCTCGCCCTGGCCGGCCGAGTGAGCGATACTGGCTGCCTCCATCGGTCTCCTTACCCCGCTGCGGCTGGAGCCGCTGTCGTGTTGGCCTGTAGATCGACGACCACGTGCTCGACCTTTGCTGAGGTGGCGTGGCGTATGCGCTCGATCAAGTTTGTGCGCATCCATCCGGAGCGCTCGTTTGGAAGCGTGGAGATCACCACGTCGTCGACCCTGAACAGCTCCAGCGCATTGATGGCAGCGGTATAAGGGTCGGGATCGCCGATCATGCCCGAGCCGATCAGCTCGGCCGCGTGCAGCCGGTCGAGCATCGCCGCCAGACGCGCGCGCGCCTCGCGCGGGGCCGTGCCGCTGCCGTCCTGCAGCGGGATCACGGCGATGAACACATGCCGACCCAGCCCTTCGGGCTGTGTGCCCCCGTCGGCGGCCTTCTTCTGGAGGTGCTCGAGCAGCTCCTCGCCGCTCGAGGTCTTGCTGGCGATCACGAGCGTCACCTTGAAGGGGAGGCCTTCCTGCTCGAGATCCGTGACGATGTGCTCCACCGGTAATCCCGAGGCGTTCTGGATGCGTTCGATCAGGTCCCGCCGCAGCCAGCCGGAGTGCGTCGCGGGATGGGTCGAGAGGATGATCTCATCGGGACGGCGCTCGGCGAGCGCGTCCATGGTGGCCAGGAACGGGTCGGGATCTCCGACTGGACCGCGCGCGTCGATGCCCTCGGGCGAGACCGCCGACAGCGCCAGGTCGACGCGCACCTGGGCGGATTCGCGGACGGCATCGTCGTAGATCACAAGGCCCGTCGAGGGCTTGCTCTGGGGCACGATCAGGCGGAAGCGGACATCGCCGGATGCGGCGCGCGCGCGAACGGCGTCGAGCAGCTTCTTCCCGCCGAGCGTCCGATTGGCCACCACCAGGAGTTCCTTCACCGGACTCCCCCTCCGCTCATTCGCTCGGTGCCCGGACGATGCTCGAACCGGCTCCGGCCGGGGCCGGCGTCGGCGTCGGCGCGAAGATGCCGTGGACCGCGCCGGGCACGCCATACTCGTACGGACCGCCCACGACCGTCGGGAGGCGGTCGAAGTTGAAGATCGGGGGCGGCGAGGACACCTGCCACTC
>PLBZ01000028.1:5952-6084 GCA_003134675.1 Solirubrobacterales bacterium | reverse complement strand
CGGCGGCCCGGCGCACGCCCAGGAGATGGTGCACGCCGGCGCCGGTCTGGTCGCCGCCTCGAGCGACGAGGACCTTGCTCGATCGCTGGCCCACGTGTTCACGCGCGCAGGCGTCGTCTGCGAGCTCTCCAA
>PLBZ01000028.1:0-5943 GCA_003134675.1 Solirubrobacterales bacterium | reverse complement strand
GAGGTGTGGCGCTACGCCGAGGGCCTCGGCGCGCGGCCCGAGTCGATGATCGGGCTGGCCGGCGCCGGCGACCTCGTCGCCACCGCCCTCGCACGCGACAGCCGCAATCGCCGCGCGGGCGAGCTGCTGGCCGCGGGCGTCCCCGCCGCGGAGATCCCCGCGCGCATCGGCCAGGCGGTCGAGGCCCTGGAGTCAGTGCCGCTGCTCGCCCGCGCACTAGGAGCCGCAGATGTGGGAGCACCGGTCACCAGCGCCCTCGGACGACTGATCTCCGGCGAGCTGCCCCTGGAGGCCTGGGTGGCCCTGGTGCGGGCGACCGTGCCACCCCCGGCGCTCTGGCGCAGGCGCCCGCAGCCGGGGTTCTGGCGCCGAGCATGGCGGTGGGCGACGGAGAGGTAAAGCTTCCGAGGCGGGGCAAGGAGGCCCCGCCCCAACGCGCGCCGATGCCCACTTCGACACGTGGACGATCTCAAAAATCAACCCACCAAAGTACTCACCACCGCCTCGTAAACCCCCGCCCCGTGCCCCGCCTCGGTGACACGCACGTTCTCGTATTCTGCAACCGCGTCGCGAATCGACGGATCGCGCTGCACCGCGTTCGCCACCAGCCAGAAGACATTCACCTGCGCCGCGCACGCGAGATCCTCGCGCGAGTCCCCCACCGCGAAGGTCTCCTGGAGCGCATACCCGCGCGCACGACGGTGCCATCCGACCGCGCCGGCCTTCGAGGCTCCCACCGGCAGCAGGTGATAGCCGCGCACGTGCTCCAGCGCCGCCAGCGCCTCTGAACAACGATGGACCACGCCGTTGTCCACCAGCCGCAGGTCCCCGTGACCGTGCTCGACCAGCAGGGCATCGACCTCGAAGGCATCCACCAAACCGCGAAACAGATGCGAGACCTCGCGCTCGGTATGCCATGGCTCGTGGTACTCCAGACGCCCTTCGTAGCGCTTCAGCAGCAGCTCTGGCGCGCCCGAGCGCTCGATCTGCTCGGCGATGCTGAGCTCGCCCGGGAGCAGATCCCCCGTCAGCCACTGCTCCTCCCCGTCCAGCACCACGCATGCGCCGGCCTCGTATATGTAGGAGCTCTGCCCCAGCAGCCGCGCGTCCTCGAACACCTGCGCGCGCCGGCGCCCACTCATCAGCACCACCTCGACATCCGCCCGCAGGCACGCCTGCACGGCGCGCACGCCCTCGATCGACACATTCCCCTCACCGTCGTGCAGCAGCGAAGCGCCACGTCCGAGCAGCGTTCCATCGAGATCTACGTACAGGCAGCGCGTGGGAGAGCCCATCGCCTCTACTATCGCAAGCGGTGGCCATCTCCCGCACGATCGAGCCCTGGAGCGCGCTGCTGGACGAGGCCCGCGAGGATGGACGACTCGTGCGCGAGGCGCGCGAAGGATTCGGAGGAACCCACCCGGCGCGCCTCGTGGACCCCCCTTCAGAGCTGCACCCGGAAGTGCTCGCGGCACTTGCCCGCTTGGAGATAGAGCGCCTCTACTCCCACCAGGTGCAGGCCATCTACTCCGCCTGGGAGGGGCCCACGATCATCACCACCGGAACCGCCTCCGGCAAGTCCATGTGCTTCAACCTGCCCACGCTCGACGTGCTCTGCCGCGACTCCAAAGCGCGCGCTCTCTACCTGTATCCAACCAAGGCGCTCGCCCAGGACCAGGCCCGCGCGCTGGCCAGCTTCGGCTTGAGGAAGCAGGTGCGCCCGGCGATCTACGACGGCGACACGCCACGCGAGGCGCGCGCGGACATCCGCCGGCGGGCGAACATCGTGCTCACCAACCCCGACATGCTCCACGTCGGCATCCTCCCCAACCACGCCGCCTGGGCGGAGCTGTTCGCGAACCTCGCGATCGTCGTGATCGACGAGGCGCACGTCTACCGCGGCGTCTTCGGCTCACACGTCGCCAATGTGCTGCGCCGACTGCGCCGGATCGCCGCCGCCTACGGCACGACCCCGCGCTTCCTGCTCACCTCGGCCACGATCGCCAACCCCGTCGAGCTGGCCGAGCGNNCGGCAGATCGCGATCTGGAACCCACCACTGACCGACGAGGCGCTCGGCAAGCGCCGCTCTGCGCTCGCCGAGGCTGCCGAGCTGCTCGCGCGGCTGCTCCGCGACGGCGCACGCCTGATCTGCTTCATGAAGTCGCGCAAGGGCGTCGAGCTCCTCCACAAGCTCGTCGTCGAAGACCTCGAGGACATCGACCCCGAGCTCGCAAAGCTCGTGACCCCCTACCGCGCGGGCTACACCTCCCAGCAGCGCCGTGAGCTCGAGGGCCGCCTGGTCCGCGGGGAGCTGCGCGCGGTGATCACGACCGACGCCCTGGAGCTCGGCATCGACATCGGGCAGCTCGACGCCGCCGTCGTCGTCACGTTCCCCGGCACGGTCGCCTCCTTGCGCCAGATGTGGGGGCGCGCCNNAGGACGCGCTCGACCAGTTCTTCTGCCGCCACCCCGACGACTTCCTCGAGCGGCCCGTCGAGGCGGCGATCCTCGACCACGAGAGTCCGCTGATCTTCCGTCAACACCTCCTCTGTAGCGCCCACGAGGGTCCGCTCTGTGGCGAGGACGCCGAGTTCTTCGGCCCGCGCTGGGAGGCCCACGCCGAGATCCTGCAGAGCGCCGGCGAGCTGCGCCGCCGCGCAGGGACGACGGCAACCACCTACGTGCCCCGCCAACCAGGCGCCTATCCCGCAGCGGAGGTCTCGCTGCGCTCTGCCTCCCCCGAACAGTTCGCGATCGTCGACGTCGCCTCCGGCGAGCTGCTCGGCTCGACCGAGGCCGCCCGTGCACACTCGACCGTCCACGAGGGCGCGATCTACCTGCACCTCGGGCGCTCCTATGAGGTACGCGAGCTCGACCTGGAGCGCCGCCGCGCGCTGGTCGCGCCATTCACCGGCGACTGGTACACGCAGCCCAAGCGCGAGACCGACACGACCATCCAGCGTCTGCTCGACCGCCGCGACGCCCTCGGAGTGACGCTCAGCTTCGGCGAGGTCGCCGTCACCGAGACGGTCCTCGCCTACCAGCGCAGGCGCCTGGCCGATCACGCACAGATCGACCTCGTGGCGCTCGAGTTGCCCGAGACCAGCTTCTCCACGCAGGCTCTCTGGTTCGAGCTCGACTCTGGAGAGCTGGCCGAGACGATCCCCCTGGAGTCCCTCCTCGGGGCCCTGCACGCGGTCGAGCACGCCCAGATCGCGGTGCTGCCGCTGATCGCGATGTGCGATCGCTGGGACATCGGCGGCCTGTCCACCAACCTGCACCCGCAGACCGGCGGCCCGACGATCTTCATCTACGACGGTCACCCCGGCGGCATCGGCATCACCCGCACCGCGTTTCACCGCTTCGAGGAGCTCTCCCGTGACGCCCACCGCCTGATCGCCGAGTGCCCGTGCGCCAGCGGCTGTCCCTCCTGCATCCAGTCGCCGAAGTGCGGCAACCTCAACGAACCGCTCTCCAAGCCCGGCGCGCGCCTGCTGCTCGAGCGGATGCTCACGGCCTCCCCCGAGCCGGCGCTGTCCGTGCCGCTCTGAACGCTCACCGTCGTTGTTGAAGGGCATACATCGTGCTCCGCTCCACCAAGCAGGGGGATACCGGGGTTCCTAGCCGATGACCTCGGGTTGCTCCACGCGCCAGGCATGTCCCGGGCCGGGACGGCGGGCGTTGTGGTGCAGCAGCAGTAAGCCGACGAGCACGAACGGCACGAAGTTCACCGCATGCAGCACGAGCGCGTAGGGCAGCGCCGAGGAGTGGGGCACGCCGAAGGCCTTCAGCGCGATCAACGCAGCCCCCTCGAACACACCGACGGCGCCAGGCGGCGAGGGCAGGATCATGCCAAGCCCGACCGCCACGACCACGAGCACCCCGCAGGCGAAGGACAGGTGCAGGTGGAAGGACAGGCTCACGATGTAGGCGCACAGCGCCGAGAGCATCCAGGCGAGGACGGTCCACAGGAAAGCCTCCAGGGCGACCGTCCCATGGCGCAGGCCGCTGAGACCGTGCGTCAGCTCGTCGATGGTCAAGTCCAGGCGCGTGCCCGAGAACCACGCGAACCTCCGCAGCGGACGCAACAGCAGGCGTAGAGAACGATCGCCATACACCGCCAGCACCGTCGCGGCGAGCGCGATCAGCCCCGCCAGCACGATCGCGGCGAGCGCCGCCGCGCCGAACCAGCTCACGTGCGGCAACCACGGCTCGGCGGCGAAGAAGATCACGAGGATCGCGATCACGTCGTACATCCGCTCGAGCACGACGGTCCCGACGATCTCCACCGTCGGGGCGGAGCTCCGCTGGTTGAGCACCAGCACGCGGGCCGCTTCTCCGGCGCGGGCCGGAAGGATGCTGTTGTAGAAATAGCCCACCATCGTCGCGTTCAGAACGACTCCCCGCGGAGGCCGGCGAGCAGAGGCAAACAGCGAGCGCCAGCGCAGCGCCCGGGCCACGTTGCCCAGGGCGAAGGCGATGAGTGCCGGGATCAGCCACAGGTATTCGCTCGTGCGCAGCGCATGCCATGCCTGCCCGAGTTTGATTCCGCTGAGAGCTATGTAGGAGAAGACCACGGTGACGAGCACAGTCACCACGTTGACCAGCAGCCGAGAGCGCCGCGGCAACCGCCGCGAGGGTCGCCGGCCCGGCCGCCGGGTCTGCACCATCTGTTCGGACGCGCTCAAGCGAAGCTCAGTATGCCGGATCGAGCCTCTCGCGCGATCCGGGATGACGCTCAGTATGCGCGGATCGGCGGACCTTCGTACTTCACGTGGGACGGACTGGTCCAGCGCACCCGCCAGCTGACTCCCTTAGTTGAGGAGTGAAAGGCCCAATAGCCTTTGCCGTTGGTGGTGAGCGTCCTCAGTGTGCGGTAGCTGCGCGCGCCCTTGAGCTTGACGAGCACCGTGACCTTCGCCTGACCGGTAGCCGGCCGCACCAATCCCCACAGCGAGAAGCCGTGCCGCTGCTTCGCCACCACCAGCGGCACCGGAAAGCCATAGTAGAGCGGCTTGGGCTTGCCGCTCACGTACTCCAGGCCGGTCTGGAAGCCGATATAGCCGCCGATTGCGCTGGTCGCGAAGGGACCGCCGAGCGGGTCGTCTTTGAGCAGGTATTGCGAAAACGCAGCCACACGCGGATTGGAGTAGGCGATGCGCTCGGAGACCGCATCGAACTCGGCCTGCTGGGCGGCGGAGACGCCGTCCTGCTTGTTCGGCAGGCTCTGGACCCCAAACTCGGTCAGGTAGATTCCCATCCCGGCTCCGATCGCGTGCGCGCGAGCGGCCAGGTCGAGCGCCCGGCCCAGGCGCGAGAGCACGCCGATCGTCACGTTGTCCGCTCCCGGCGGCCGGTAGGTCGGGCCGACGGCCTTCGTGTAGGCGTGATGGGCATAGCCATACGCCGGCAGCAATTCACACGAGCTCGAGCGCTTGTAGTGCGCGTTCAGGCACAGCACCCCGCGCAGGAAAGCCAGCGGGGCAACGTCGTGAAGCAGCGCTTTAGCGCCTTCGCGGTGCGTGTTCACCGAGTCGTATCCAAACGGTGCGGTCTCGCCCATCAGCGCCTTCGGATGCGCGATCCCGGCGGCCTGCAACCCCTTGTACGCGGCCTCGAACAGGCCGCGGTAGACGCGCGGCGAGGCCGGTGTGCCGTTGGCGTTGAACTGCGGCAGCAGAAAGGCGGGGTGATTGGGCTCGTTCCAGATCGAGTAGAGCGAGACCTGCGAGCCGTAGTGGCGCCCCACGGCAGTCATGAACTGCTGGAAGTCGGCGGGATCGGGCCGCGTGATGTAGGGGGCCTTGCGGTTCGACGTCGCCCACCTCGGCGCCGGCGAGGTGACGGTCAGCAGCACCGGCCAGTTCAGCTGCTTGGCGGCTTCCAGCAGCGCGTCGTACTGACCCCATGCGTAGCTCCCCGGGTTGGTCGCGTCGAAGCTC
>PLBZ01000064.1:7871-15171 GCA_003134675.1 Solirubrobacterales bacterium | reverse complement strand
AGCGAGATCGCGGCGACCTCGCCCAGCAGCGTGGTGAACACGCTGCTGGATGAGCTGGAGGTCGAGAGCAGCGACCCCTGGTTGAGCACGCTGAACCCTGGTTCGGCGGTGTTCTTGATCTTGTGGCGTTCCTCGATGATCTGCGTGACCTCGCCTTCGGCGGCGTTGAGCGCGGATTCGGACTTCGCCTCGACCGTGATCGAGTTGATCGACCCGGCGCCGGTGAGCGTGGTCTGCACCGTCGAGATGGGGGCCATCACGACGTTGTCCTGGTTGGTGGTGCCGTTCGTTCCCTTTTTGGCCAGGACGCCGATCACTTCGAAGTTGCTGCCGTTGACCTTGATGTTCTGCCCGACGGCGCTGGCCCCCGCGAACAGTTCCTGCACGACTTCCTGGCCAATGACCGCCACGCGTCTGTGCTTGGTCACGTCTTCGGAGGTGAACGGAGCACCTTCGGCGAGTTTGTAGTTGTGGGCGGTGAGATAGGAGGGTGTGGTGCCCACGAACGAGGACGGTTCGAAGCTGGTGCCGTTGTAGACGAGTTTCACGCTGCTCGCGTTCGCCACGGGTGAGGCGCTTTTGACATCCGGCGCGAGGTTGGGGTTCTGGAGCGCTTCTGCGTCGGCCTTGGTCAGCGAGATGGTGGCCGAGCTGGACGCGCGCACGCCGCCACGTCCGGCGCCGGCCTGCACCAGCAGGACGTTGGTTCCGAGTGACTGGATCTGGGACTTGACGGCGTTTGAGGAGCCGTTGCCGACGGCGATCAGGATGATCACCGAGGCGACGCCGATCGTCATGCCGAGGATCGTCAGGCCGGAGCGCAGCTTGTTGGCGGTGATCCCGCCCCACGCGATGCGAAGTGTCTCGGGTCCGATCACGGTTGCGCCTCTGGCCCGGATACGTCGGTGGAGTGGTGGGCTGACTTCAGGTTGCGCAGCACACGCGGGGCCTCATGCACAGCGGTTACCCGACGATCCTCGACGATCTTGCCGTCGCTCAGGCTGACCACTCGCTTTGCCTGTTCGGCGACGTCGGGCTCGTGCGTGATCAGGACCACGGTGCGTCCTTCTGCGTTCAGCCGGGCAAAGATTCGAAGGACGTCCTCGGTGGAGTGCGAGTCCAGGTTGCCGGTCGGCTCATCGGCGAGGATCAGGGTGGGGTTGGTCACGATCGCGCGAGCGACCGCGACGCGCTGCTGCTGCCCTCCGGAGAGCTCAGACGGCTGATGATCCAGACGGTTGGCCATCCCCACCGCGCCAAGTGCCTCCGCGGCGCGCTGACGGCGGGTTGCGCGGTCGAGTCCCGCGTAGGCGAGCGGCAGCTCCACGTTGGCGATCGCGCTTGTGCGCGAGACGAGGTTGAAGCTCTGAAAGACAAAGCCGATCTTGCGGCTGCGCAGGTCGGAGAGATCGTCCTCGTCCAGGCTGCTGACATCCACGCCGTCGATCAGGTAGCTGCCGGTGGTGGGGATGTCCAGGCAGCCGAGGATGTTCATCAGCGTGCTCTTGCCGCTGCCGGAGCTGCCCATGATCGCGACAAAGTCGCCGCGCTCGATCTGCAATGAGACGCTGCGCAGGGCGCGCACCTTGATCTGCCCGAGCTCATAGGTCTTCGTGACCTCGCGGACATGGATTGCCAGTGGTCGCGGATGTCGGCCGTTGCCCGCCGGAGGCCGCGTCGAGCGGGCACGCTCCACGAGGGGCCGCTTGCGCGCAGGCCGCCGGCCGCTGGCGCCAGCTCCCGAGTCGGTGTTCCTTGCCAATCGCATCAACGATCTCATCCGCCCGGGGCTCGCCCACCGCCGAAGCCGCCGCCGGGGAAACCTCCGCCCCCGCCCAAGCCACCGAGGCCTCCGCCGCGGCCGGCCAGTTTGGAGGTTAGGCTTGCACCACTCGTGCCCGTGCTGCTGGTCGCCGGCAGAAGCACCGTTTCTCCGGCCTTCAGGCCGCTGAGGATGATCGTGCTGCTGTTGCCTGCTAGCCCTGTTGTGACAGCTTGACTCACCTGTTTGCCGCCACGCTTGACCGTCACGCTGCCGCCGGTGATCGCGCTCGTCGGAACGTTGATGCCTTCGGCCTGCTTGACGACGACTTCGGCAGTCGCGCTCATCCCGGGCTTCAACCCGGGCACGGTCTGTTCAAGCTGGAATGTGACGTCGTAGCTCACCGCGCCGCTGCTGCTCGTGGAGAGCACGGCCAGGCTCGCCACCTGCGCCGCGAGCTTGCGACCTTCGAGCGCTTCGACGGTGACGGTCGCGATCTGCCCGACATGTACGTTGCCGATTTCAGATTCGCTCAACGGCACGACGACCTGATAGCCCTGCACGTCAACGAGTTCGATGAACGAGCTGCTGCTGGTGCTGCTGCTTTCGCTGCTCGTCGCGCTGGCGCCCGTCCCGGTGCTGCCGCTGGCGGAGCCGGCGCCGCCCGCGCTGGCGCCGCCGCTGCTCGAGGTGGCGATGTTGCGGTAGCTGCCGCTGGTGCTGGGGCTCGTGTTCGCGATGGTCTGAAACACGCCGCCACCGCCACCGCCGCCGGCGCTCGTGGTGGTCCGGCCTCCCGTTTCAGACGCGCTGCTCCCGCTGCCCGCTCCGCTGCTCCCGGTGCCGCTGGCTCCGCTCCCGGTGCTCGTCCCGCTGCCACCGCTGCTGGCGCCGCTGTTGGCGCCTTTGCCCGTGGCGCTCGTGCCACCGCTGCTACCGCTTGCCCCAGTGCCGCTCGACGCACCGCTGCCGCCGGCGCCGCTCGTGCCGCCGCCGCTGGCGCTGGACCCTGTGGCGCTCGTTGCGCCCGAGCCGCTGCTGGTGGACGAAGCTTCGGCGCCCGTGCCAGAGACGCTTTCGCCGACGGTGTTTTTGACCGAGGCGACGACGCCTTCAGCTGGCGCGTAGAGTTTCGTCGCCGCGAGCGTCTGGCGTGCTTTTTCGACCGTCATCCGTGCGCTCTTGACGCTGCCTTCGGCGCTCACGACGGTGGAGGTCTTCGGCGGCGCCGATTTGACTTCATTGGCGGCAAGCGTGGACTGCAGCGAGAGTTCCTGGCTGGCGAGGCTCGTACGCGCCTGTGCGGTCGTCTGTTCGTCCTTGAGCTTGGTCGAGGACTTCGTGCGCTTTGCGTTCGCGACGCTGTTGCGAGCGCTGTCTATCGACTGCTGACTCTTGACGGCACCGGCTGCCTGGTTGTTCTGCGCGCTCAGGATCGAATTGGCGTCCTGGACCAGCTTCGATTCGGCCGACTTGAGCGAGGATTCGCTCGATGCGAGCTTCGATTCGGCTGCGCTGACCTTTTGTTCGCTGGGAGGCGACTTGCTCCGTTCGGCGGCGAGCAGCGACCTTGCTTCTTCGACCTGAGTTTTGAGTTCGGTGATCGTTCTTTCATCGGTGCCCCGTTGGCTGATCGCCTGGTTGACCGCGTCCTGCTGGGTCCGGGCTTCGACGGCAACGGACTGTTCGGTGCTCGTCAGTGACACCTCCGCCTGCGCGACGCTCGCGGTGGCGGATGATTCGTCGGACTTGGCTGTCTGCTGGTCCTGCCGGAGCGACTGTTTGGCCGAGCTGACAGACGCCTTGGACTGTTCGGCGCCGATTTCGGCCTGGTGCTGTTCTGCGGGGGTGAGCCCCTTCACAGCGTCCTGGTAGGCGGCTTTATCGGTACTCAGCGTGATTTCGGCCGAGTGCAGGCTCGACAGGGCGGCGCTTGGGTTGATTTCGGCGAGCAGCTGGCCGCTTTTGACGTGGTCGCCGACGCTCACGAAGACCCCGGTGAGCGTCCCGGTCGTGCCAAAGTTCACGCTCACATTCGCCGCGGGCTTCAGTGATCCACTTCCCGACACCGTCGACTGCACGACGCCCTTCGCTACCGTCGTGGTCCTGCGGCTGGACGCCGCGCTCTGGGACGCCTGGCCGACTGTCGTGTAGGCGATGACGATCGCCCCGAGGCAGAGCACGCCCAGGAAGATGTTGAGCCATGGTCGCTCGCTGCGTTTAGACATGAGTGTGCCTGTTCACACGGGAAAGGATCGGCTGGTCAGGTTAGAGCCACATTTGAACCGCATAAGACTTTCAAACTTGGTTTTCGGGAGTAACACTCGGGGTGTGCACCGTTCCTGGCCGCGGGTACATCATGCGTGAACCGTGAGTGCCACACCGACATCCTCATCGGCGAAGGCTTGCGGCAGCGCGAGAGTCAGAACGGCTCCGCCATCGGGAGCGTTGCGCGCGCGAACCGTGCCGCCGTGTTCGCTGACCACCTTGCGCACGATCGACAATCCAAGGCCCGAGCCAGGAACTGAACGCGCAATCGGTGAGCGGTAGAAGCGGTCGAACACATGCGGAAGATCATCCGCGCTGAACCCAGGGCCGTGGTCGCGCACGCTGAGCTCGCCATCAGCGAGGGTCACCTCGACTGCAGCCGCGGGCGGACTCCACTTGACGGCATTGTCGAGAAGGTTGACGACCGCGCGAGACAGGCGGGTCTCACGTCCCGCGACGACGTACGGTTCCAGCTGCCGGTCGAAGTAAATATTAGGGTGGCGCGCGGCGCAGCGCTCGATCTCCGAGGAGACGAGCTCATCGAGTCGGAGCGGCTCGGGAGCGCCGGACTCATCGGCGCTGCGAGCGGACTCCAAGAGGTCTTCGATGAGCGCACCGATCTCCGCGCTCTGCTCGATGAGATCTTCGAGCAACGGGGCTCGCTCGACGAGATCGAGGTCGGGGTTGCGAAGCAACACCTCAAGGTTCGTGCGCAGACTGGCGACCGGTGTGCGTAGCTCATGTGAGGCGTCGCCTATCAGCTGCCGTTGCGCGCGGTGAGACTCCTCCAGGGCGGCCAGCATCGTGTTGAACGACGCGCTGAGCCGGCCCAGATCGTCGTCGCCGACCGTCTCGATCCTTCGGCTCAAGTCGCCTGTCGACCCCACGTGCTCCGCCGCTCGGCGAAGTACATGCACGGGCACGGCGGCTGCGCGCGCTACGAGCAGACCGAGCAAACCAGCCAACGCGATGCCGGTGAGGACGATCACGGTCAAGATCGCCACAAGATCGTGCAGCGTGCTCTGGAGAGCAGTCAGGGACTGCTCGATGATCACCGCGCGCGCAGGACCAGCCGGTGTCACATATATGCGCACATCGGTGCTGCCCAGTGTGCCGTTGCGGAAATACGCTGGCGCAGTGCCTCGCGCGACTGCAAGGTCGCGCGAGGTGAGCGGGAACGCGGTGTGATCTTCGGGCGACTTATAGACCACTCCCGCGGCGCTGAACGCTGCGGCGTCTCCGCCAGCTTCCAGGCGAGCCGAGGGAAGGTGACCCGGGAAGCCGAAGTGTTTCCGACGGCCGCTGAGCGTCGGCGCATGGCGGGCGACGGCTGCCACCGTATCCCCGACCGCCTTCAGCTGATGATCCAGGCGGTTGCGCATACTGCTCTCGACGGCGATGTAGCACGCGAACGCGCTGAGGACTACGGCAAGAGCGACCGCCGCAGCCGACAGCAGGACCATGCGGCGGCGTAGGCTCATTAATCCTCACGCAGAACGTAGCCGACCGAGCGCACGGTGTGCAGCAGTCGCGACTCGCCAGCCGCCTCCATCTTGCGGCGCAGGTAGCAGACGTACACGTCGAGGACCTTTGAGGTCGAGGCAATATCGCAACCCCACACACGGTCAAAGACGACGCTCCGCGAGAGCACCTGACGCGGATTCGTCAGGAAATACTCAAGGAGCAGGTACTCGGTCCTGGTCAGGTCCATCCTGCGTGAGCCACGAAAGGCCATCTGCGCGTCGAGGTCGATTCGCACGTCGGCGAATGCAAGCTCGCCCGCAGGGGGCTCCTCTACGCCGGAGGCGAGGTCGACGCAGCGGCGGAGCCCGGCGCGAACACGAGCGAGCAGCTCGTCGAGCGCAAATGGCTTGACGAGATAGTCATCAGCGCCAGCGTTCAAGCCTGCGACGCGTTCGGGTATCCCATCCCGCGCCGTGAGCATGAGCACCCCGGCGGGATCACCCCCAGCGCGGATGCGACGACAGACCTCGACGCCGCTCATCGCCGGCATCGACACGTCGAGCACCACGAGGTCGGCCCGCTCTCGCGCCATGACGTCCAGCGCTTCGGGACCGTCCGTCGCCAGGACAACTTCGTAGCCCTCAAGCCGCAGAGCGCGGCCCACGGCATCGCGAAGCGCGCGATCATCATCGACAAGCAGCACGCGGCCCAGGGCCATAGGACCAGTATTCAGCACGACCGTAAGAAGTTGGCAAGAGTCATGCGGGGTGAGCGTGTCCCGCTCGCCGCCGGCCCACCCATGTCCAGACACGGCTGATCCCTGCCCAATGCGCCCAAGTGGACTCGAACCACCACGGGGAAAACTCCCCACAAGGCCCTCAACCTTGCGCGTCTACCAATTCCGCCATGGGCGCAGAGTGGGCGAGTATAACCCTGGGTCGCGCCCCCGGATGGTCCTGGCGGCCAATGGCGCTTGCATCCGTCCACGCACGGCGCTAGTCTGCGAACACATGTTCGTTCCAGGCCATAGTGAACCCGAACAGGGAGCCCAGTAGACATGGATCTGACCAAGCGCCAGCAGGAGATATTCGACTTCATCCGCAAGTACTCGGCCAAGTACGGCTATCCGCCCACGGTGCGTGACATCGGCAAGGCGGTGGGCCTTGCCTCTTCCTCGACCGTGCATGCCCACCTGGCCAACCTGGAGAAGATCGGCCTGCTACGCCGCGATCCCTCCAAGCCGCGCGCGATCGAGCTGCTCGACCGCGCGGTGGAGAGCGTGCGCGGGATCGTCCGCGCCGAAGGACTCCCACTGCTGGGCTCGGTTGCCGCGGGAGCGCCGATGCTCGCCGAGGAGAACATCGAGGATTACGTGTCGGTCCCCGCCATCGCGGGTGGCGGGGACGGCGAGTACCTGCTGCGGATTCGTGGCGACTCGATGAATGATGCTGGCATTCTGGAGGGGGACTTCGTAGTGGTGCACTCTCAGGACACCGCGCAGGACGGGGATATCGTGGTAGCGCTGTTGGGCGAGGAGGCGACCGTGAAGCGTTTCTTCCGGGAGTCCGATCACATCCGCCTGCAGCCGGAGAACGAGACGATGGAGCCGATCCGCAGCAAGGAGGTCAAGGTGCTCGGACGCGTGGTGGGCTTGCTCAGAAGCGTCTGAGGGGGTAACTTGGGCTGTGCAGATCAGGCAGCCGCGAAGGCGAGAGCCCTCGAGGAAAGTCCGGACATCACAGGGCAAGGTGGTCGAGATATCGACCCGGGGAAACCCGCGGGAAAGTGCCACAGAAACAAACCGCC
>PLBZ01000064.1:0-7832 GCA_003134675.1 Solirubrobacterales bacterium | reverse complement strand
TCCGGCTTATCGATCTGCTAAGGAAAAGCCCCGCTCTGGCGGGGCTTTTCTATTACGCCGCTACCGGGCTGGGTTTCCGTCCGAGCTCTTCCAATGCCGCGAGCATCGCGTCGAGCTCGCAGTCGACCTTGTCCGGCCATGGCTTGGCAGGGTGCTCGTCGAGCGTCTTCAAGCCATTGCCGGTGATCACTGCGACGACCGTGTCATCCGGTGCGAAACGGCCCGCGGCGGCGAGCTTCTCGAGAACCGCGATCGTCGTCCCGCCAGCGGGCTCGGTCAGCAGGCCCTCGGTGGAGGCGAGCAGGTCGATGCCGGCGAAGATCTCCGGATCGCTCGCAAACCCGCCCGTCCCGCCGCGTTTGCGGACGGCGTCGATCACGAGGTAGCCGTCTCCGGGAGCACCGATCGCAAGCGAGTGGGCCGCCGTCTCCGGCGTGACGGCGTGGATCTCGGCCTCCTCGGCGAGGATCGCGCTCGCGATCGGGTTGCAGCCGCTGGGTTGGGCGATATGGATGCGCGTGGCGGAGGTCTCAGCCAGCCCGAGCAGCTGCAGCTCGCCCAGACCCTTGTGCAGGCGCGAGGAGAGCGTGCCGCCGGCGGCCGGTGTGACGATGTGGTCGGGCGACTGCCAGTCGAGCTGCTCGACGATCTCAAACGCGGCTGTCTTTGCGCCCTCGGCGTAGAACGGTCGCAGGGTGATGTTCGCGAACTCCATGCCGGTCGCGGCGGCGAGGTCGCGACAGCGGCGGTTGACTTCGTCATAGTTGCCCTCGACCTGGCAGACCTCCGCGCCGAGCGCGCGACAGGCGCGGGCCTTCATGGCCTCCAGGTGGCTGGGGTAGAACACGTATGCGTCGACCCCGGCCTTCGCCGCGAGCGAGGCCACGGCGGTGCCGACGTTGCCGGTGGAGACGCAGCCGATCTCATCCTTGCCGAGCTCCAGAAGCCGGGCGACGGACATCGACACGACCCGGTCCTTATAGGAGAGGCTGGGGCGTGAGGTGGAGTCGTCCTTGAGGTAGAGATTGCTGAGGCCAAGCTCGGCGCCGAGCCGATCGGCTGCAATCAGCGGTGTGTAGCCGGCATAGCTCCCGACGAGTGCCTGCGCGGAGGTGCCGACGATCGGAAGCAGCTCCTCGAAGCGCCAGATGTTCAATGGGCGCTCGGCGCGGGGAACCTCCGCGAAGTGGCGCGCGGCGAGCTCGTAGTCATAGGCGACGTCGAGGCCCTTGCCGCAGTCTGGGCAGGCGAATATGGCCTGCTCGAGCGGGAAGTTTCGCTCGCAGCGGTGACAGACGAGACCCGTGGCGCACGAGCGCGTCCGCTTGCGAGACCCTGAAGGAGAGCTCGGTGGGGTGCTGGGGCGTCTCATGCGGGCACCTGGGACGATACGCCTGGCCACGGCAGTTGTGTGTCGCCGTTGTGACCGAGGGCGATCCACAGCTCCTCGGAGAGGTGCGGGGCGAAGGGGCCGAGCAGTGCAGCGAGCAGCGTGAGCGCATCGATCAGCGCATCGCTGTCGGCCCGTCGCAGCGCTCCTTGGCGCGCTGCGACGCGTTTCTCGAAGTCCTTGATGCGGTCGAACAGGCGCATGATGTTGCGCACGGCGCTGTGCATCTCGAGGCTCTGCATCTCCTCGGTGATCTTCTCCACGGCAGTCTCACACCACGTTGAGAGTTTCAGCCTGAGGTGCTCGCTTGTGTCTTTGACCGGCTCACCGTCATCGGCTGACGCCAGCGCCTCGGCGTCGGCGAGCCGGGCATGAGAGTACTCCCACACCTGGGTCAGGAACCTGTGCGAGCGCAGCACCGCCGAGTCGCTCCAGTTGAGAGTGCGCTGCGGCCGGGCTGCATAGAGGACCGCCAGGCGCACCGTGTCTGCGCCGAAGCGCTCGACGAGCTCGTCTGGATCGACGACGTTGCCGAGGTGCTTTGACATCTTGCGTCCGTCGCGGATGACCATCTCGTGAAACAGGCAGCCGGCGAAGGGCTCCCCGTCGGCGATGAAGGAGAGCGGCCCGATGTCGCGCAAAGCCTTGGTGACGATGCGCTGGTCGAACACGAAGTTGCCGCTGTCCGACCCGGCGACAAGCCGCCCGGCAGGTAGCCACTGCCGGAGATCCTCCAGCGCGAAGATCTCTCCAAGCGGGCGCTCGCGCTCGTGCGGGGGCACGCACGCGGGAATCCACAGCCAGAGCGCGTCGAAATGGCAGTCGAGCGTGTCGGTCTCGCGCCTGGCGGGACCGCCGCAGCGCGGGCAGTCAACCTGCACGAAGTCGGCTCGCTCAGCCAGGGGATTGCCGGCGCCGGTGGGCTTCAGGTCGAGTGGCAGGAGCACCGGCAGCTGCTCGAAGGGCACCGGCACGGTGCCGCACTCCTCGCAGTAGACGATCGGGATCGGGGTGCCCCAGGAGCGCTGGCGCGAGATCGAGAAATCGTTGGCCCGGTAGCGCACCGCCGGGCGAACCTCATACAGCGCGCTCTCGGCTCTAAGCGGCGCCTGCACGGGCGCATCGACCTGGGCGGCCAGACGCTGTGCGATCACTGCGTCTGTCTGATCCAGCTCGGGAATGCCGAGCACGGCTGTGGCCCCGAAGCGCCCGTCGACAGCGGGCGAGATGAGCACAGGTAGCGGATCTCCGCTGGGCCCAGACAAGAAGTGCCCGGTATCGATTAGGGGGATTGCGTCGGCCTCGCGGGAGTCGCGCTGAAGGCCCCCGGAGCGCAGCTCCTCCAACTGCTCGAGCACGGCGGGATTCGCCACCCAGCGCTCAACCTCTGGGTGCTTGGGAGAGATCGCGACGAAGCGTGCCTCAGCCAGCGCGTCTGAGTGGGGTGTGAACACGGTCAGCTCGGTGCCGTCGGGCGCGCGCAGGTCGAGCTCGACCCCGTCGACACGGCCGAGTACGAAGCGTTGCGATGCGAGCGAGCTCTCATCCCACATGCCGCTGGCTGCAAGCTCCTGCGAGCGTCGGTCGTTCTCGGGTACGTAGGCGCTGATGCGCAGGTACCACTGGGTGCGCTGAATCAGTTGGACGGGGTTGTGACAGCGCCAGCAGAGGCCGTTCTCGACCTGAATCGTGGCGAGCGTGGTGGAGCAGTGCTCACACCAATCGACGCTGCCGGTGCCGCGGTAGACGAGATCGTTCGCCAGCAGCGTCAGGAACAGCCACTGTGACCAACGGTACATCCTCGCCTCAGAGCTGAGGAACGAGCGATCCCAGTCGAAGGAGAATCCGAGGCGTTGCAGCTGCCCGGTCATGTGCGTCGCACAGCGGCTGACCCAGTCGCTTGGCGACTCGCCGCTCGCGATCGCGCCGAGCTCGGCGGGTAGGCCGAAGGCGTCGAAGCCGAAGGCGAACAGCACAGCATCACCGCGCGCGCGTGAGAATCGAGCGTAAGCGTCGCCGATCGAGTAGGAGCGGACGTGGCCGATGTGGATGTTGCCCGAAGTGAACGGGGCAGAGGGCTTTATGTATTTGTGCGGCTGTCCCTCGGTCAGCGAGGGTGTCTGGAAGGCGTCCCGCGCGCGCCAAGCGGCCTGCCGGCGGGCCTCGATCGCATGTGGGTCATAGCGCTTGGCGGGCTGCTCGGTCATATCAATCGAGCATATCCAAGGGCATAAGGATCGACGAAGCCGTTGCTATGCTCGAATTCACTTGGCTGCTATCTCTGACATGTCCGTCTCGACTGCGAGGATGAAGCGATGGAAGTAGAGATCGGGCGTGGCAAGAAGGCGCGCCAGGCATATGGGTTCGACGACATCGCGATCGTTCCCTCCAGGCGCACGCGCGATCCTGACGACATCGACCTCTCCTGGAAGCTCGGGCCCTACCAATTCGAGCTGCCTCTGATGGCCTCGGCGATGGACGGCGTGGTTTCGCCGCGGACGGCTGGGATCGTCGGCAGCCTGGGTGGACTGGCGGTGCTCAACCTGGAGGGCATCTTCACGCGGTACGAGGACGCCGAGGAGCAGCTCGAGCGGATCGCCGGTCTGCCGAAGGAGCAGGCTACGCGCGAGATGCAGGAGATCTACTCAGAGCCGGTCAAGCCTGAGCTGATCGCTCAGCGGATCAGAGAGATCAAGGAGCAGAAGGTAGTCGTCGCCGCATCGCTGACTCCGCAGCGCGTGCTGAAGTACCACGAGCTTGCGCTGGAGGCTGGGCTGGACGTGCTCGTGATTCAGGGGACGGTCGTCTCGGGAGAGCACGTCTCGACCGTGTCTGAGCCGCTGAACTTGAAGGAGTTCATTCCGACGCTCGACGTGCCGGTGGTCGTGGGCGGCTGCGCCTCCTATCACACGGGGCTGCACCTGATGCGGACCGGCGCCGCCGGGGTTCTCGTCGGCGTGGGCCCCGGGGCGGCGTGTACAACGCGCGGGGTGCTCGGTATCGGCGTGCCCCAGGCGACGGCGATCGCAGACGTCGCGCACGCTCGCTCCACGCACATGCTGGAGACGGGGGAGTACTGCCAGGTGATCGCCGACGGCGGGATGCGCAACGGGGGTGACGTATCGAAGGCGATCGCGCTCGGGGCCGACGCCGTGATGATCGGTTCACCCTTGGCACGCGCGTATGAGGCGCCAGGGCGCGGCTTTCACTGGGGGATGGCCACGTTTCACCCATCTTTGCCTCGTGGGGCGCGGGTGGCCACGTCGCAGAACGGCACGCTTGAGGAGATCCTCGTCGGCCCCGCGCGCGAGAACGACGGCACGTTCAACCTGTTCGGGGGGCTGCGCACCTCGATGGCAACTTGCGGACACAAGGACCTTGCCGAGTTCAACCGCGCCGAGGTCGTGATCGCGCCGGCGCTGCAGACCGAGGGTAAGGAGTTGCAACGCGATCAGGGCGTGGGCATGGGCGCCACCAACGGGAAGGCTGCAGCCCTAGTAAATGACTGAAGAGGTCGTCGTACTTGACTACGGCGGCCAGTACAGCCAGCTGATCGCGAGGAGAGTGCGCGATTGCGGGGTGTTCAGCGAGCTGCTGCCGAGCCATACGCCGTTGGAGGAGATCGAGAAGCGAAAGCCACGCGGGATCATTTTGTCGGGGGGCCCCGCCTCGGTGTATGCCGAGGGCGCCCCGAGATTGGAGCGTGGGCTACTGGAGCTGGGAGTGCCGGTGATGGGCATCTGCTACGGGATGCAGCTGCTCGTGCACGAGCTTGGCGGGCGGGTGGAAGAGGCCGAGGTGGGGGAGTTCGGCCGCTCGGATCTGACGGTGACCCAGCCGGGGGTGCTGCTGAAAGGGATGCCGCGAGAGCAGACGTGCTGGATGAGTCACCGGGACACCGTGATCGAGCCGCCGCCCGGGTTTACCGCGCTGGCCTCTTCGAGTGTATCGCCGGTGGCAGCGGTGGAGGACGCGGAGCGAGGCGTGTTCGGGATTCAGTTCCATCCCGAGGTCGTACACACGCCTTATGGCCAGGAGATCTTGACGAGGTTCCTGACGGATGTATGCGGCTGCGAGCGAAATTGGTCAGCGGCCGGGATCGTTGAAGACCAGATCGAGCGCATACGGCGGCAGGTGGGTGACGGGAAGGTGATCTGCGGGCTCTCGGGTGGGGTGGACTCCTCGGTGGCGGCGCTGCTCGTNNCTGATGCGCAAGGACGAGGGCGAGCAGGTGGTGAGCGCGTTTAGAGATACGTTCAAGGTGCCGCTCGTGGCCGTCGACGCGGAGCGAAGGTTCTTGGAGAAGCTGAAGGGCGTGAGCGAGCCGGAGGCCAAGCGGAAGGCGATCGGCGCGGAGTTCATCAGGGTGTTCGAGGAGGAGGCCATCAAGCTCCACGGTGCCGACTACCTCGTTCAGGGCACCCTGTATTCGGATGTGATCGAGTCCGGAGGGGGGACGGGAGCGGCGACGATCAAGTCCCATCACAACGTCGGTGGGCTGCCGGATGACCTGAAGTTCGAGTTGGTGGAGCCACTGCGTGCGCTGTTCAAGGATGAGGTGCGCGCCGTGGGCGCCGAGCTGGGGCTGCCCGAGAGGTTGGTCTGGCGCCAGCCCTTTCCGGGGCCTGGCTTGGCGATCAGGATCGTGGGAGGCGAGGCAACGAAGGAGCGACTGGATGTGCTGCGTGAGGCCGACAGCATCCTGCAGGAGGAGATCCGCAAGGCGGGTCTGTACCGAGAGCTGTGGCAGTCGTTCTGCGTGCTGCCGGACATCCGTACGGTGGGCGTGCAGGGGGATGAGCGCACGTATGGCTACGTGGTCGTGGTGCGTGCGGTGACGAGCGACGACGCGATGACCGCGGACTGGGCGAGGCTGCCGTACGACCTCTTGGAGACGATTGCCTCGAGGATGATCAACGAGCTGCGCGAGGTCAATCGGGTAGTGCTCGACATCACGAGCAAGCCTCCCGGAACGATTGAGTGGGAGTAGGCCGCGAGCGCGGACGACTTCGCCTATGATGTTCGCTCCGCCGCGCGGTTAAGCGTGGCCTTTTTTACGTCATGACCCCCTCCACATCAACACCTTCGGCCAAAACCTATGTGGCCAAACCGACCGAGCGCGAGCGCAACTGGCTCGTGGTCGACGCGAACGGCAAGACGCTGGGCCGGCTGGCGACGCAGATCGCGGATCTGCTGCGGGGCAAGCGCAAGCCCGAGTACACCCCGCACATCGATACGGGCGACTTCGTCGTGGTGGTGAACGCGGAGAAGATCACCGTGACGGGGAATAAGCGGAAAGACAAGCGCTACTACCGCCACTCCGGCTACCCGGGCGGGCTGCGTTCGAGAACGTTCGAGGAAATGCAGGCGCGGCGTCCCGAGGAGATCATCCGGCTGGCCGTGAAAGGCATGATGCCGCGTAATCGCCTGGCGCGGAAACAGATCACGAAGCTGAAGATCTACGCCGGCCCGGAGCACCCGCATGTGGCCCAGAAACCGCAACCTTTGGAGATCGAGGCGTGATGGCCGACGACGAGGACACGCCCGAGACACCTGCGGAGAAGACGCCCGAGCACGCCGTCCCGACTGAGGAGGCGACGGAGATCGCGGGGTCCGCCGAGGACGCGCCGCTGGAGGCGTTCGAGGAGGCGCAGGAGCGCGGCAAGAGCGAGCAGGCCGGCAAGGCCGAGCAGTTCGGTCCGATCGCCGGCAACGCGGTCCCAACCGACGATGCAACGGAGATCGCGGGGTCCGCCGAGGATGCGCCGCTGGAGGCGTTCGAGGAGGCGGAGGAGCGCGCCGAGGCCGAGGAGATGGTCGAGGCTTTCGAGGAGGTCGTGGCAGAGGAGATTGTGGAGGAGATCCTCGAGGAGGTTGTCGCCGAGGAGATCGCCGAGGAGGTCGTCGCCGAGGCCGAGGCCGAGCTGGAGGAGGAGATCGAGGAGGAGGAGGCCACACCCCGTGTGAAGCCCGCAGTGCCGGGAGCGCACCTGGAAGTGGACATCGTCCCCGAGGGCGTCGACCCGCTGGGTCGGAGCGAGGCTTATGAGGATCCGTATGCGATCGAGGGTGAGGAGCCCGAGGGCGAGGCGGACGGTCAGCAGGAGGACCGGGAGGAGGTCCTGAGCAAGCCGATCTCCACGGCCGCGATCGATCTGGCCTCGGGCGCGCGGTACCGCGCGACGGGTAAGCGCAAGACAGCGGTCGCGCGGGTGACGCTGCGACCCGGCAGCGGCTCCTATCTCGTGAACGGAAGAACGCTCGAGGAGCACTTCCCCCGAATTACTCAGCAGCGGAACATCCGCCAGCCATTGGAGACGGTGGGGTATCAGGAGCGGATGGACGTGGTTGCGCGGCTGCACGGCGGTGGCATCTCCGCCCAGGCTGGGGCGCTACGCCACGGGGTCTCGCGCGCGCTACTGGAGGCCGACCCGAACCTGCG
>PLBZ01000093.1:36543-45979 GCA_003134675.1 Solirubrobacterales bacterium | reverse complement strand
GGACAACATCGAGCGGGCGATCGTCAAGGGCTCAGGCGTTGGGGGCGAGGCCGACGCGATCGAGGCGGTGCTCTACGAGGGCTACGGTCCGGGCGGCGTCGCCGTCCTGGTCGAGGCCCTGACCGAGAACCGCAACCGCACGAGCGCCGACGTCAGGCACGCGTTCTCAAAGCAGGGCGGCAGTCTCGGCGAGCCGGGCTCGGTGGCCTACCTGTTCGACAAGAAGGGCACGATCGTGATCGACGCCGAGCGCTACTCCGAAGACGAGCTGATGGTCGCGGTGGAGGCCGGCGCCGAGGACATCTCCACCGACGAGGGCGTCTTCGAGGTGGTGACCGAACCAACCGACTTCACGGCCGTGCGTACGGCGCTGGAGGAGGCCGGCATCGAGATGGAGAGCGCCGAGATGTCCTTCCGCCCCTCGAGCGTCGTGCCGATCGACGAGGCGCAGGCGGGCAAGCTGATGCGCCTGATGGAGACGCTCGAAGACAACGATGACGTAAGCGCCGTCCACGCCAATTTCGATGTCTCCGCCGACGTGCTCGAACGCGTCGCGAGCTAGCGTGAGCAGACCCCCGGTGGTGATCCTGTGCGGTGGGCGCGGGACGCGGCTACAGGAGCACACTCAAGAGATCCCCAAGCCGCTTGTCGAGATCGGCGGCAAGCCGATCGTGTGGCACGTGATCCAGCTGTACGCGGTCCAGGGCTTCAGGCGCTTTCTGCTGGCGACGGGTTACAAGGGCGAGCTGATTCGTAGATTCGCGGCCGAGCAAGAGTGGCCGGAGGGCGTGAGCGTGCAGTGCGAGGACACGGGCCTCCAGACCCCGACGGGCGGCAGGATCAAGCTGCTGGAGGAGAAACTGGTGGAGGAGGAGCGCTTCTGCGCGACCTACGCCGACGGTGTGGCCGACATCGACCTGGAGGCGCTCCTGGACTTTCACTCCCTGCACGGTGCGACAGCGACGATGACGGTCGTGCGCCCGGAGCTGCAGTTCGGGGTGACTGAGCTCGATGGGGAGGACGGCAGGGTGATGGGCTTCCGCGAGAAGCCGCGCTCGGAGCACTGGATCAACGGAGGCTTCTTCTGCATGCAACGCGACGCGCTGGGCTATTTGGAGCGCGACAGCGTGCTGGAGCGAAAGCCGCTGGAGCGGTTGGCCGCAGAGAACGAGCTGCGGGCATACCGGCACGAAGGCTTCTGGGAGTGCATGGACACCTACAAGGACGCCGTCCTGTTGAACGACCTGTGGACCTCGGGCGAGGCTCCCTGGCGACTGTGGCGCTAAGNNCTCAATTTATTCTTTGACGAACCCTAGGGATCTAAGCCGGAAGGCAGGCAGGCGTCCGGCGCCACGCGGAGAATCACGGGTGGTGATCGTTCTGGGAATCGACCCCGGCTTGGCAAACACGGGCTACGGCGTGGTGGAGAGCGCCGCCGGCCGGCTCGTGGCGCTCGACGGTGGCGTGATCGAGACTTCCGCCGGAGCGGCGCAGGAGCGGCGTCTGGCCGATATCCATGCCGCCGTGGACGCGCTGCTGGCTGAGCACGAGCCCGATGCGGTGGCGCTGGAGGAGCTCTACTTCGGCCAGAACGTGCGCACCGCCTTTGCCGTCGGCCAGGCGCGCGGCGCGGCGATGCTCGCGGCCGGGCAGCGCGGAGTGCCGTGCACGAGCTATACGCCTCAGCAGGTGAAGGCCGCCGTCTGCGGCAACGGCCGGGCGGACAAGGAGCAGGTCGCAAAGATGGTGCAGGCGCTGCTGGCGCTCCCGCAGGCGCCCACCCCGGATCACGCGGCCGATGCGCTGGCGGTCGCGATGTGTCACGCCAACCGTGCGCCGCTGTCGGCGGCGCTCGCGGGGGCCGCGCGATGATCGGGATGCTGAGGGGAGAGGTGGCGGTCAGGCGGACCGATCACGTGGTGATCCTGTGCGGCGGCGTCGGCTACCGCGCGGCGGTCTCGGCGGAGACGCTGCGCCACGTCCCGGCGGCGGGCGAGGAGACGACGCTGCACGCGCATCTGATCGTGCGCGACGACGCGCTGTCGCTGTACGGCTTTCATTCCGAGGAGGAGCGCGACCTGTTCCTGATGCTGCTGTCAGTTCAGGCGGTCGGTCCGAAGGTCGCGCTGGCGGTGCTCTCCGGCGGCACGCCGCGCGAGCTGATGGCGGCGATCGCGGGCCAGGACGCGGCTCGCTTTCAGGCTGTCCCGGGGATCGGCAAGCGCACGGCGGAGCGGATAATCGTCGAGCTGAGGGACAAGGTCGGTGAGGACGCGTCGAGCGGCCCGATCGTGGCACGGAGGGGAGATGGGCCAATGGCGCTGGCCCGCGACGGCCTGATCGAGCTGGGGTACGCGCCGGGTGAGGCGGAGGAGCTGCTCAGAGGCGCAGAGGGAGACAGCGCTGAGGCACTGATCGCACAGGCGCTGCGAACTGCACGAGCCACATGACTGAGACCGCCCGTATCCAAACCCCGTACCTGGTCGAGGAGGACGAGCTCGACCGTTCGCTGCGCCCGAGGCGCCTTGAGGACTTCGTCGGGCAGCGGACGCTGCTGGAGCAGCTCGGAGTGGCGATCGAGGCGGCGAGCGCGCGGGGGGAGGCGCTCGATCATCTGCTGCTGGCGGGGCCGCCGGGGCTGGGGAAGACCTCGCTCGCGCAGATCGTGGCGGCGGAGCTGGAAGTGCCGTTCGTGCAGACCGCCGGCCCGGCGCTGGAGCGAAAGGGCGACATCGCGGCGTTCCTGACGGCGCTCGAGCCGCGAAGCGTGTTCTTCGTGGATGAGATCCACCGCCTGTCGCGCACGCTCGAGGAGACGTTCTACCCGGCGATGGAGGATCACCGGCTGCCGATCACGGTCGGGCAGGGGGCGGGCGCGCGCGTGGTGACGCTCGAGCTGCCGCCGTTTACGCTCGTGGGGGCGACGACGCGCACGGGGCTGCTGACGACGCCGCTGCGCGATCGCTTCGGGATTCAGGCGCGGTTGGAGCCCTATGGGGTGGACGAGCTGGCGAGCATCGTCAGGCGCTCGGCGGGGATCCTTCAGATCGGCCTGGAGGACGACGGCGCGGTGGCGATTGCGGCGCGCAGCCGGGGGACGCCGCGGGTGGCCAATCGCTTGCTCAAGCGCGTTCGCGACTTCGCCGAGGTGCGGATGGAGGGCGTGGTGACGGCGGCGGCTGCTGCGGCGGCGCTGGAGATGCTGGAGGTGGACGAGCGCGGGCTGGACCGGCTGGACCGGGAGATCCTGAGCGTGATCTGCGCGAAGTTCGCGGGCGGCCCTGTCGGCCTGTCGACGCTGGCGGTCGCGGTGGGGGAGGAGCAGGACACGATCGAGGACGTCTACGAGCCGTATCTACTCCAGCAGGGACTGATCAAGCGGACCCCGCGCGGGCGCGCAGCGACCCCGGCGGCCTTCGCGCATTTGAGACTCGAGCCGCCGGCCGCCGCGGCCGAGGCGGCGCTGTTCTAGCGTCGGCTTCCCTACTCTGTCGATCAATGACTCATCCGTTCATCTGCCCCAACTGCGGTCATCGCACGTCAGAGCTCGACCGCAACCTCGGCTTCACCCGCCAGCGCAAGGGCTGCACGAAGTGCGGGTTCGCGTTCCTGTTCGAGCTGCTCGACGATTACTTCCCGGCGCCGGACGCGGCGTTCTTCGTGTGTGACGGCGAGGGGCGTGTGATCGGCTGCGGGAAGAACTCCTTCGCCTTCACGGGCCTGGAGGAGGAGGACGTGATCGGCCAGCGCGTGGAGCAGGTGCTGGGGCTGAGCTTTCAAAACGGTGACGATCCGGTCGCGACGGTGCTCGAGTGGGGAGTGCGGGCGCTGGACAAGCCTGTGCAGGTGAGCGGCGAGCGCGACGTGGCGGCGAGCGCCAAGGCGGACATGTTCCCCGCCTACGACGACGATGGCGGGCTGCTGCTCGTGCTGACGCCCGACAAGTAGGCTGGCTGAGCCCGAGATGACGGACCGCCGCCGGAACACCTTCGTACTGCTGATCGTCGCGGGGCTGGTGATCCTTTCGCTGCTCGTCATCGTTGGCATCCCCGGGGTGGTCAAGGGAAAGAAAACCCGCCTGGGCCTGGACCTGAAGGGCGGCGTCGAGCTGGTCTACCAGGGCAGGCCCACGGCTCAGGCCAAAGTGGACGCCGAATCGCTGAACCGGGCGATCGACATCATGCGCAAGCGCGTCGACCAGCTGGGCGTGGCCCAGCCGGAAATCCAGCGTACGGGGGCTGACGAAATCGACGTGGCGCTGCCGAACGTGAGCAACTCCCAGCGCGCGCAGGCGCAGGTGGGAAAGACCGCGCTTCTGTATTTCTATGCCTGGGAGCCGAACGTGATCGGCCCCGATGGCAAGCCGGCGCCCAACGAACCCACCGTCACCGGCGGGGCGGAAGCCGCCTCGGCGACACACGGGCTGCTCGAGTACGAAGCGGTGCTGCGCGCCGCGAAACGTCCGCCGATCCTGCGTAAGAACGCCACGACCCTAGGGCAGAACTGCACGCCCAAGCAGGTGGGCGGGTGCATCTACGGCAGCTGGTACCTGCTCGACACCAAGCACGAAAAGATGCTCTGCAGCGGCGGCAAGCCCACCTGCGCGCCGGCGGAAACCGAACAGAACCTGTACGCGGACAACTACAAACCGCCGGCGGGCTCCAAGCCGAAGGCGGTGCGCGTCAACCCCGGCACCCTGGTCGTGCAGGCACGCCCGGTGGAAACCGCGGCCGGCAAGGTCGGGGAACCCTCGCCGAACCGCTGGTACGTGATCAACGACGACCCCGTGCTGACGGGGGCAGACATCACCAATCCGCAGGCGGGCAACGAAGAATCCACCGGGCAGCCCAACGTCAACTTCGGCTTCACCTCGCACGGGAAGAGCGTCTTCCAGAAGGTCACCAAGGAAATCGCCCAGCGCGGCCAGGAAGCGCAGCTGCCGGGCGTGAGCAAAGAAGCCGCCCAGCAGCACTTCGCGATCGTGCTCGACGGTCAGGTGATCACCTCGCCGTCGATCGACTACACGAAGTACCCGGAAGGGATCGACACCACCACCGGCTCGGAGATCTCCGGCGGCTTCACGAGCACAACGGCGGAAAACCTCGCGGACGAGCTGAAGTCCGGAGCGCTACCGATCAAGCTGAACCTGATCTCCCAGTCGCAGGTGTCGGCGACGCTCGGCAAACAGGCGCTCAGCCAGGGCCTGATTGCGGGCGTGCTGGGCTTTGCCGTGGTGTGCCTGTTCCTGCTGCTGTTCTACCGCGTGCTCGGCGCGATCGCGATCGGCGGCCTGGTGATCTACGGGATCTACTACTTCGCGCTGATCAAGCTGATCCCGATCACGTTGACGCTGCCGGGGATCGCCGGCTTGATCCTGACGATCGGGATCGCGGCGGACGCGAACATCGTGATCTTCGAGCGCGTCAAGGAGGAGATCCGCGGCGGGCGCTCGATCGTCTCGGGCATCGCCACGGGCTACCGGCGCGGGTTCGCGGCGATCGTCGATGCGAACGTCGTGACGTTCATGACCGCGTTCATCCTGTTCGCCCTCGCCACGGCGGAAGTGAAGGGCTTTGCGTTCACGCTGGGCATCGGCACGCTGCTGACGCTGTTCACCGCGGTGCTGGCGACGCAGGCGGCGCTCGGCGCGATGGGCCGCTCAAAACTCGTCTCCCATCCGGCGGCGCTGGGCGCGGCGCGGCGCGGGAGCGGATGGACGTTTGACTTCATGGGCGCCTCGAAGTGGTTCTTCTCGCTGTCGGGCACGATCCTGCTCGTGGGGGCGCTGGCGATCGGGGGCAAGGGGCTGAACTTCGGCATCGACTTCAAGTCGGGGACGCGGATCCAGACGGCGTTCGTCAAGCCCGCGAACGAGAACCAGATCCGCGAAGTGATGAAGGCCGACGGCTATTCGAACGCGGTGATCCAGAAGTTCACGAGCAAGAGCGTCGGCGGGTCAGGCTTTCAGATCTCGACCGAGACGCTGCGGCCGGACAAGGTGACGAAGATCAAGAGCGATCTGGACGCGAGGTTCGGCAACGGCCCGAACGCCCAGGGCACGAAGGACTTCTCCTCGACCTCGATCGGGCCGACGTTCGGAAAAACGATCGCCAACAGCGCGGTGATCGCGATCATCGCCTCGCTGCTGGTGATCTCGGCGTACATCGCGCTGCGGTTCGAGTGGAAGTACGCGATCCCGGTGCTGATCGCATTGATGCACGACCTGTTGATCACGGCGGGCGTTTACTCGTTAACGGGCCGCGAAGTGACGACGGCGACGGTCGCGGCGCTGCTGACGATCCTGGGGTATTCGCTGTACGACACGATCATCGTGTTCGATCGCGTGCGCGAGAACGTGCCGAGGATGCCCCGCGCCTCCTTCTCCCAGATCGTCAACCGCTCGATGTCGGAGGTCCTGACGAGGTCGCTGGCGACGAGCTTCTGCACGCTGCTGCCGGTGATCGCGCTGCTGCTGTTCGGCGGGGCGACGCTGAAGGACTTCGCCTTCGCGCTGATGGTCGGCGTCGCCTCGGGGGCCTATTCGTCAATCTTCATCGCCTCGCCGGTGCTGACCCACTGGAAGGAACGCGAGACCTCATATCACAGCCGCCGCACCAGGATCGTGCGCGAACTCGGCGGCGTGCCGGCGTATGCCACGGCGCTCGGCGGCGAGCCGGTGGACGTGGAGCCCTCCCAGGCGCGCAAGCGATCGCGGCGCGGGAGCATCATCGCCCCGGAGGAGCCGGGCGAGCAGATCTCCAGAGACGAGTTCCAGGAGCTGGTGCGCGACCTCGACGTCAATGCCGCCCCTACACCGACACC
The DNA here is from genome assembly GCA_003134675.1 of Solirubrobacterales bacterium. Taxonomy (GTDB): domain Bacteria; phylum Actinomycetota; class Thermoleophilia; order Solirubrobacterales; family Solirubrobacteraceae; genus Palsa-744. Next base: position 39,157 of record PLBZ01000093.1, on the reverse strand, counting down.
CGACCCGACGGCGGATCTGACGCCGGAGGATTTGGTGTTGAAGGAAGAGCCGAAGCGGCGCGAGAAGTCGAGTAAACGGGCGGGTGGGCGCCGAAATAAACGGCACGGGAGGTCGCGCTGATGGGAATGCTCGGCTGGGTGATGATGGGCTTGGCGATCTGGCACTTCACGATCTTCCTGCCCGACCGTTTCTGGGGTGGGATCGTGGGCGCGTTCGTCGGCGCGCTGGTGGGCGCGATCGTGGTCGGCCTGATCATCTACAGCGTGAAGGTCTCGGCCTTCAGGGTGCCGGGGGAGAAGGCCACGGACGTGGCGGTCATCCTGTACGCGATCCCGGGCGCGCTGATCGGCATCGCCGCTGTGTACCTGGAGGGCATTCGCAGAGAACACCGCGGCTGACGCCGCGGTTCTGTCTAGTCCGGGCCGTAATGTGGCCGGGGTGGAGAGACCCCGTTTTGAGATTCGCGATTGTCCGTCAGAGGTGCTCGGCAGGCTGGAGCGCGAGCTGCAGGTGAGCGGCCCGCTCGCGCAGGTGCTGGTGCGCCGCGGCCTGGGCGAGCCGGCTCGGGCACGCGCCTTTCTGGATGGCGAGGAGGAGCACCCGCCTGAGGCCTTCTCCGGCATAGTCGAGGCGCTCGAGTCGATCCTCCACCACGTGCGAAGCGGCGAGCGGATCACGATCCACGGCGACTACGACGTCGACGGGGTGTGCTCGACGGCGGTGCTGGTGCGGTCGCTGAGACGGCTCGGGGCAGACGTCGACTGGTACCTGCCCGACCGCGCCACCGATGGGTACGGCCTGAATGCGGAGACCGTGCGGCGGCTTGCGGAGCGGGGCACGCGCCTACTGGTCACCGTGGACTGCGCGATCACCGCCGTGGATGAGGTGGCCGAAGCGAAGGCGCTGGGGATGGAGGTGGTGGTCACCGACCACCATGCTCCTCGCGCGGACGGCGTCCTGCCCGAGGCGCCGATCGTGCATCCCGCGATCTGCGACTACCCCTGCCCGGAGCTGTGCGCCACCGCGGTCGCCTACAAGTTGGCCCAAGCGCTCGAGAGCATCGCCGCCCGGGAGGGTCTCGCTCGCGAGGGGGGGGCGCTCGAGGAGGACCTCGACCTCGTGGCGCTGGCGACGATCGCCGACGTGGTCGCGCTGGTGGGCGAGAATCGCACGCTGGTTCGGCGCGGGTTGCGTGCGCTGGCAGGCACCGCGAAGCCCGGGTTGCGCGCGCTGATGGCGGTGGCTCGGGTGGACCCGGGCAAGCTGAACGAGCGCTCGGTGGGCTTCGCGCTGGGGCCGCGGTTGAACGCCGCTGGGCGCCTGTACCGGGCCGACGCGGGGCTCGAGCTGATCTTGACCGAGGATCCCCTGCGCGCGGCGCAGGTCGCGGAGGAGCTCGATCGCGCCAACTACGAGCGCAGGCACACCGAGACGCGCATCCGTTTGCAGGCCGAAGCGCAGATCGCAGCATTGGACCCCGCCCACCCGCGCGCGGCGTATGTGTTGGCGGGCGAGGACTGGCATGCGGGCGTGATCGGCATCGTCGCCTCGCGGCTGGTCGAGCGCCACCGTCGCCCGGTGGTGCTGATCGCTTTGGCGGGGGATCTCGGGAAGGGATCGGGGCGGAGCGTCGACGCCTTCGACCTGCTGGGAGGCCTGAGGGCGTGTGGCGGGCACCTGCGTGGCTACGGCGGCCACCGCGCCGCGGCGGGCCTGGAGATCGATCGCGGGAGCGTGGAGGAATTTGCCAAAGCGCTCTGCGAGCACGCCGAGCGCGTGCTCGAGCCGGCCGACATGGTGGCGGTGGAGCGCGTTGACGCCGTGGTGGAAGGCGATCAGCTGGGGATCGAGCTGGCGGAGGAGCTACAGATGCTGGCGCCCTTCGGGAGAGGCAACCCTGCTGTAGCGCTGCTGCTCGCGGATGCGAGGTTCAGCGATGTGCGCCCGATGGGCGAAGGCAAGCATGCGCGCTTTACGGTCGAGTCCCGCGGGGTGCGCTCGCGGGGCGTCGCGTTCGGAACGGGTGGGCGGCTGCCGGTGGGCGAGGGGGAGATCGCCGATGTGACGTTCAGGCTCGAGGTGAACGAGTGGAATGGTGTGACCGAGCCCCGTCTGGTGCTTCGCCACGTGCGGTGCAGTGAAGAGGAGAGCGCGGCGCCGCCGGCTGTCAAAGACGGGGAGCTCGTGCTGTTCGCGTGAGCTTCAGCGATGGCTTTGATCCGGGCGGTCTGTCCCCTACCCTTAGAACATGGCGATCGCAAAGGATTCAAAGACTCCATCCGTCGCTGAGCTTGACGCGCGCCCCACCGCGCTGCAGGGTGCTGCTGGGCCAAGCGCCGAGCGTCTGAATCTGAACGATTTCGAGCGGCGGCTGCTCGGCGACCTGTTCGCGATCGTCTCCGAGCACGCCGAGGACTCGGCGGTCCAGATCGACCGCGACCGCGTGCGCGACGCATTTGTGTTCGCCTGCGAGCACCACGCCGCCCAGCGGCGTAAGTCCGGCGAGGATTTCATCGTGCACCCCGTGGACGTGGCACGTATCTGCGCGGGTATGCGCCTGGATACCGAGACGCTGTGCGCGGCGCTGCTGCACGACACGGTCGAGGACACCTC
>PLBZ01000093.1:0-36526 GCA_003134675.1 Solirubrobacterales bacterium | reverse complement strand
GAGAACTACCGCAAGATGATGGTCGCGATGGCCACCGACGTGCGGGTGATCCTGATCAAGCTCGCCGACCGGCTGCACAACATGCGCACGATCGAGGCGATGCCGAAACAGAAGCAGCTCGACAAGGCGCGCGAGACGCTCGACATCTACGCGCCGCTGGCCCACCGGCTGGGCATCCACGCGATCAAGTGGGAGCTGGAGGATCTGGCGTTCGCCACGCTGCACCCACGCAAGTACCAGGAGATCAAGGGATTGGTCGCCCAGCAGCGCGACGAGCGCGAGCGCTATGTGAGCGAAGCCGGCGAGTACCTGGCGCGCGAGCTTGCCGCATTGGGGATCGAGGCGCGGATCGCCGGGCGCGCCAAGCACTTCTACTCGATCTACTCGAAGATGACGAAGAAGGGCCGCGAGTTCAACGAGATCTACGACCTCACCGCGATGCGGGTGATCGTCGACTCGGTGAAGGACTGCTACGGGACCGTCGGCGTGATCCACTCGCTGTGGAAGCCGCTGCCCGGCCGTTTCAAGGACTTCATCGCGATGCCCAAGTTCAACATGTACCAGTCGCTGCACACGACGATCATCGGGCCCGAGGGCCGGCCGCTGGAGATCCAGCTGCGCACGCAGGAGATGCACGAAATGGCGGAGTTCGGCGTGGCCGCCCACTGGATGTACAAGCGGCCGGCCGGCCAGGACCAGGACGAGCCGGGCGGCGGGGTGGGTGGGGGTCCAATCAATACGGGCGAGGACGCCAAGCTGAAGTGGCTGCGCTCGATGCTCGACTGGCAGAAGGACCTGCTGGACCCGCAGGAGTTCATGGAGACCCTGCGCACCGACCTGTTCGAGGACGAGGTCTACGTGTTCACTCCCAAGGGCGAGGTCAAGTCGCTGGCGGCGGGCGCCACGCCGCTGGACTTCGCCTACGAGGTGCACACGGAGATCGGCCATCGCTGCGTGGGCGCGCGCGTGAACGGAAAGATCGTGCCGCTGCATTGCGAGCTGCACTCCGGGGACATCGTCGAGATCCTCACCGCCAAGCGCGAGCGCGGGCCCTCGCGTGACTGGCTGGCGATGGTCAAGACCACGCGCGCGCGCAACAAGATCAAGGCGTGGTTCAAGGCGGAGTCTCGTCAGGACACCGAGCACGTGGGGCGCGACCTGCTGCAGGAGCACCTGCGCAAGCAGGGCCTGCCCGCGCAGAAGATCACCGGCTCGGCGCTGCTGGCGGATGTGATCCGTGAGGTGGGCTACCGCAAGGCGGATGACTTCTACATCGCCCTGGGCGCCGCGAAGGTCTCACCGAAGGTGGTGGTGAACAAGGTGATGCAGCGCCTCAAGCAGGGCGAGGCCGCCGACGGCGAGGCGACTGCGGCCGATCTGTTGCGGGTGGGGCGCGCGCGGCGCCGGCCCACGAAATCCTCCGGCCAGTACGGGATCCGGGTGGACGGCGTGGAGGACGTGATGCTGCGCCTGGCGAAGTGCTGCCGTCCCGTGCCGGGCGATGAGATCGTGGGCTACATCTCGCTCGGGCGGGGTATCACGATCCATCGCGAGGACTGCCCCAACTCGGTGCTGCTGCGCAAGGACCCCGAGCGCTTCACGAACGTCAGCTGGGAGGGCGACCAGACGACGGCGTTCGTCGTCGAAATCCAGATCGACGCGTGGGATCGCCACCGCCTGCTAGAGGATCTCTCGCGCGTGTTCTCCGAGTCCGGCGCGAACATCCTCGAAGCGCGTTGCCTGTCCACTCCGCCGATGGTCAAGAACCGCTTCGTGGTGGAGGTGGCCGACACGCACACGCTGAAAGGCGCGGTGACGCGCTTGCGCAACATCGAGTCGGTGTTCGACGCCTACCGCGTCACGCCCGGCGCTGGATAGCCCTGGGGACTGCTCCCGGCTTCCCGCGAGGGTGAGCCCGCGAGCGCCGCGAAACGGCCGGCGAGGCGGCGGGCTTTGAAGACGAGTAGGGCCGGTGTCGCAAGCCCGCCGATCGTCGCTCTGACATTCCGCGCGATCGGCAGCGCGCCGGGAGCTGAGGCCTCGGGGGCGGACAGGTAGAAGGCCGTCATGCCCGCGAGGATGATCGCGTGCCGGTGGCCTCGCGGGAGCGCGCGAGCGGCGCTTGTGGCCCGCACCGCGAGCGCTTGCATGCGGTCGGCGGCTTCCTGCGTGGAGGAGTAGTAGTCGATCAGGTTGCGCTGGCCGATCGTGGCGTCCTCGGATTTGTCGACGAGGTGGTCGAGCAGCGAGTGCAGCGCGCCGATCCAGGGGAAGTAGGCGTGCTCGATCTTCTCGAGCTCACCGGGACCTGAGATCGGATCGGCCGCGGCCGCGATCAGCGCGTAGATGCCTAGCGAGGAACCCGCCGCGGCCGCCGCCTCCCACCACTCGAGCTCTGTCCCCGAGGGCGTCTGTGTGCGTGCCCACCGCGCGAACGCGTCGTCCTCGCCCTGGGACTCTGAGAGGTTGAGGCTCTGGAACTCCACGATCCGCTCCGCGGCTCTCCGTGTCGCCGTCGCCACCGTGGCGTATGAGGGCAGCGTGGCAAGCGCCGCGCGGCACGTGTCGATCAGCTCGTCGAGGTAGCCGTTGTCCTCGCGCTGGGGATAGTGCGCGTAATAGTCAGAGTGCCCGCCCGCCGGGTCAAGCGCGTGCAGCAGCGCCTCGTGGAGTCGCCGGCCGCCCACGATCGCCTCGGGACGCGGCTGCTCGGCGAGCAGGTCGAGGTAGTTGTAGGCCGACTGGAATGCCACCAGCGCGCGCACTACAGCGGTGCGGCTGCAGCGCGGCGCAAACGCAGCGAACGCCGCGGCGCCCTCGAGGTTACCCCGCTTGCGCTGAGCATCGAGCGCGAGCCGGCGGAGGATCGGATCGGGGATCTCGCCGGCCCGATCCTGCCAGTGAGAGAGCTCGCGGCAGACGTGCGGAAACACGCCGACCCAGTAGCGCCGTGCGGCATCTGCGAACGCGGCGGCCAGCACAACAGGATTGCCGGCTCTCGGCCTCTTCGCATCGGTCATTAGATTAAATGTCACAGGTTCAGTCACTAAATCAAGAAGAAAGTCAAGTAAAGGTAAACATCGTCAACCGCTTCGCGGACAGGGCACGGCGGTGCTGGCACTCGAGTGGGTGGCGTCCTGGAAGCTCAGGCGGGCGGCAAAGGTGAACCCTCCGCGCGGACAGCTCCTCGGGAGGAGGATGCCTCTGGGGTGGAAGTTGATCGTCCTGCCTTTGACGCGTTCGTGGTAGGTGATGCCTTTCGCTCCGATCGTGGTCTGCAGCCGGACCAGCGCCACGTCAGGACCTTCAGGAACGCTGGGGAGGAGCGGCAGCGTGGCATTCAGAAGCCCGCCGAACGGGGCTTTGGCGGGCAGCACGAGGGCTCCGAACATGATGTCGGCGAGGACAGGGTATTCCCCGTTGGCGAAGAACAGCAGCTGCGGGTGGCCGTCCTGCAGGGGTCCCGAGAAGAGCGTGATCGGAGCCTGCTCGGTGACGAACGCCGAGCCGAAGGGAACTTCCGCGGCCGCGCTGCCACGTCCCATCAATGAGTTGGGGGGACAGCCGGCGAGCCCGTTCTGTTCAAGCGAGGCGGGCGAGCAGGTTTCCAGGCCGAGGTCGCTTGTGGCGATGCCGAGTCCGGCGGGAAGGAGCAGTTGCATACCGGTCACCGGCGAGGGCGCTCTGCCGCCCGGGGTTGCGATCTGCAGGCCGAAGCGGATCGTCGTCCCGGCGCCCAGGCGCTCGGGCGAGAACGCTGCGCTCAGCCTCACCGTATGTGCCGGTGGCGCCTGCGCTCCCGCAGCCCGCGCCTGGCTTGCCATGGGCGCCCACGCTCCTATGCAGGCGCAGATGACCAGCGCGGCGGTGAAAAGGAGGGCTCGCGACACGTCTGCTTCCCGGGGTGACCTAGTAATGGAGTGTCCCAATCGTCTGCACGGTCAGGTTGTCGGTGCGGCGGTCGATCACGCCGTAGAGCTTTCCGGCGCCATGGGCGTGGGCATAGCGCCCCGTGCCCTGCTTGACCGACAGGGAGCCGGCGAAGCTCGAGTATCTGCCCGAGGAGTGAAGGACGGCGCTGCCGTGACCGGTGATCGAGCCGCCGCCACGGGAGTTGATCGTGAACGAGGCCGTCACGCTCGCGCCGACGTTCAGGCGCACCCTGGTCTTGCCGGGAAGCGTCCCGGAGACGGATCCTTCCTCAGAGAGCACCGAACCGGAGGCGTTCAGCAGGTGCAGATACCCGGTGTCGTTGACGCTCAGTGCGCGGGCCGCCCGAGCGACGGGGCGCACGGCCGGAGCCGGAGCTGCGAGCGCGACCTGCGCGCAGGTCGCCACGAGCGCAAGCGCGGTACCGGTGCTCGCAATCCCCCGTCGTGTGGGCCTTCGCTGCTTCGTCATCGAAATGTGTCCCCATCTCCCCACGGTCGTGGCATCGGATTCCTGCATTCAGGGTACCGCTGCTCAGTCAAATCGACGCCATCCCTCACGCCAACTATTCTTTTTGTGAACCCCGCCTTGGAGTATGGTTTGGGAGAGATCGTCGGGAGGGAGTCACGAATGGTCAGGGCAGCCAGCACAAAGAGGTGGATGCGGGGGGCATCTGCGCCGCTGCGTGGGGCGCTGTTGGGTCTGCTGCTCGAGCGTCCCGGTCATGGCGGGGAGCTTGCCAACCGCCTGATCGCGCGGCTGGGAGAGACGTGGCGGATCGACCCCAACGACGTGTACCGCCTGCTCGAACAGCTCGAAGCGGAGGGCCTGGCCTCCTCGCGTGAGGAGCACCGGCGCGGCAACCAGCGGCGGACGCGCTTGGTGTACCACCCGACCGATCAGACCCCGCGGGCGCTCACATGCTGGATGGAGACTCTGATGCCGCGGGAGCCGGTGCGCCTGGGCCTGCAGGCGAAGCTCGCGGTGGCGCGCGAGCAGGACCTGCGGCGGCTATCGGTCGCGCTGCGCGAGCACGAGCGAGAATGCCTCGCGCTCGCCCAGCTGGTCTGTCCGAGCGACGGGCAGGTGCGCTCGTGGGCCGCCCTGTGCATGGACTGCACGCGCGACGCCGTGTACGGGATGCTGCAGGCCGAGATCGATTGGACCGCTCGTACTCGCCAGCGGATCGACGAGTATGCCGCCCGCGCCTCCTAGCCTCCCCGTCGAGCCGGCGCCGCTGCTGTCGTTTGCAAACGTCAGCAAGCGCTACCCGGACGGCGGCCGGGAGATCGTAGTGCTCGACGAGGTGTCCTTCGAGCTGCAGACGGGCGCGGCCGTGGGCGTGTACGGCGCCCGGCGGTCGGGCAAGTCGACGCTGTTGCGCCTGGCGGCGGCGATCGAGTCGCCGGACACGGGCGTCGTCGCCTTCGCGGGTCGCGACGTGAGCCGGATCTCCACGCGGGAGCGTGCACGGCTGCTCCGCTCCTCGGTCGCCTTCCTCACCTCGGCCGATTGGCTCTCGAGCCCCGGGGAGACCGTGCTCGACCACGTGGCGATGTCCCTCGGAAGCGAGGGTCTGACCCTGCGCGAGGCCAAGCGCAGGGCGCTGGGAGCCCTCGATCGGGTGGGGGTGGCGGCCCTCTGCGCCGAGGAGATCACCGCGTCGCTGTCGCTGGGGGACAGGGCGCGGGTGATGCTGGCGCGGGCGCTGGTCCGGGAGCCGCGGCTGCTGGTGGTCGATGAGCCGGCGCCGATGCCGAGCCTCGGCGATCGCGAGCGGTTCTGCGCGATCCTGCGCGCGGTCACGGGCGAGCGCGGCATCGCCCTGCTGATGGCCTCCGAGGACATGACCACCCTGCGGGGGGTGGGAGCCCTGATGTCGATCTCCGCCGGTGAGCTCTGCTGCAGCGAGGAGCGAGGCACGGTAGTGCCGCTTCGCCCCCGGCGCGCGTTCTCATCCGGATCGTCTTAGCGTGGCTCCGCTTGCACTGCGCGACCTCGTCAAGCACTACCGCGGCGATGGGGAGACGGTCCGGGCGGTCGACGGGGTTACGCTGCGGATAGAGGAGGGGGAGTTCGTGGCGCTCTACGGGCCGAGCGGGTCGGGCAAGTCGACGCTGCTGATGCTGGCCGCGGGCCTGCTCGCGCCCGATCAGGGCAGCATCGTCTTCGACGGGCGCGACGTCGCCGCCTTCTCGGCGCGCGAGAGCGCGGCCTATCGCCGCCACGATGTCGGCCTAATTTCCCAGGAGTTTCACCTGATACCCGGCGCCTCGGCGCTGGACAACGCGATGATCAAGCTGCCCGTGCTCGGCTATACGCTGCGCGAGGCGCGCGCGAAGACGCTGCCGTGGCTGCAGCGTCTGGGCCTCGGCGAGCGCGCTTCACACAGGCCCGAGCAGCTCTCGATGGGGGAGCGTCAGCGGGTGGCGATCGCCAGGGCGCTGGTGGGCGAGCCGGGGCTGCTGCTGGCGGATGAGCCGACGGGCAACCTCGACTCTGTGCGCAGCAAGGAGATCCTCGTGCTGATGGGAGAGATCTGCCGCGAGCGGGGGATACCGGGGCTGCTGGTCACGCACGACTCCGACGCGATCTCCTGCGTGGATGCAGTCCACACGCTGCGCGACGGGCGCCTGCTCGATCCGAGCGAGGCGGGGTCGTGAGCGGGCCGATCAACCCGAGGATCCTGGGGATCCGCCTGAGCATGCTGCTCTATCTGTACAAGCGGCGGCTGCGCGCCCACCCGGTGGGAGAGCTGCTGGCCGGTAGCGGTGTCGCGGTCGGGGTCGCGCTGGTCTTCGGCGTGCTGCTGGCCAACGCGAGCCTGACCAGCTCGGCCGGCGAACTCGTCCATGGGCTGACGGGGTCGGCGCGCTTTGCGCTCGTGGCGCGCTCCTCGCAGGGCTTCGATCAGCGGCTGGCCGAAGAGGCCGGCAGCCTTCCCGGGGTGCAGGTGGCCGCGCCGGTGCTGCGCGAGAACGTCACCCTGATCGGCCCGCGCGGGCGCCAGGAAGCGGTGCAGCTGATCGGAGTAACAGCCAGCCTCGAAGCGCTCGGGGGGGCGGCGACGCAGCAGTACGGCGCCGCGACGGTGCTGCTCCAGGGCGGCCTCGGGGTGCCCTCCGGTGTGGCGCGGGCGCTTGGCGCACAGCGTGGCCAGGAACTGAAACTGGCCAGCAATGGCGAGGTGCACGGCGCGCGGATAAAGGTCGTGCTCGGCGGCGGCGTGCTCGCCTCGGCCGCCGCCAGCCCGGTGGCCGTGGCCGTGCTGCCGCTCGCCCAGGCGCTTGCGGGACGGCCACGCCGGGTGAGCGAGGTCTTGATCCGCCCGCTCCCGGGGGACCAGGAGATGGTCGCCTCCGAGCTCCACCGGTTCGCGGCCGCGCGGCTGGATGTGCGCCCGGCCGACTATGAACTTGGCCTGCTGAGCCAGGCGATCAAGCCGAACCGCCAGTCGACGTCGCTGTTCTCCGCAATCAGCGTGATGATCGGCTTCCTGCTCGCGCTCACCGCGATGCTGCTGACGGTTCCCGAGCGGCGGCGCTTCATCGCCGAGCTGCGCATGCAGGGCTACGATCCGCGCCAGATCGTGCTGCTGCTCGGCTTTCAGGCGCTGACGCTGGGCGTGCTCGCCTCGCTGGCCGGCGTCGGCCTGGGAGACGTGCTCAGCCGGACTCTGTTTCATCGCGGGCCGGACTTTCTCAGCGCCGCTTTTCCGATCGGCGCCGAGGAGGTCGTCCACGTGGGCACCGTCCTGTTCGCCGTCTCCTGCGGCGTGCTGGCGACCGCGCTGGCGTCGCTCTCCCCGCTCTTTGACCTGCGCGCGAGCCGTCCCGCCGATGCAGTCTTTCGCGAGGCGGGGGCCGGCAGCGAGATCGTCTCGGAGCGCACGATCGCAAGGCTCGGCCTCGCCGGCGTGACGCTGATCGTCCTCGTGATCGCGATCGCTCTGCTGGCGCCGGGCGCCACGATCGTGGGGGGAGTGGCGCTGGCCCTGGCGAGCCTCTGCCTGATCCCCGCCGTGTTCTCGGGTGTCGCCAGCGGTCTGCCGCTCCTCAGCGAACGGGTTCGCTCGAGCGCGCTGATCGTCGCTCTGGCGGAGCTGCGCGCGACCACCACACGCTCGGTGGCGCTCGCCGGGATAGTGGGGATCGCGGTCTATGGAGGAGTCGCGATCGGCGGCGCCCGGGACGATCTACTGCGTGGCATCTCCCAGGCGAGCACCCAGTACTTCGACACCGCCGATATCTGGGTTACATCCGGGCGCGACGTGTTCAACACGAACAGCTTTGCCCCGCAGGGACCGGCCGCGGCGCTCTCGCGCGCTCCCGGGGTCGGCTCGGTACGCGTCTACCAGGGTGGCCTGCTCGACGTGGGCGAGCGCCGCATGTGGGTACGCGCGAGGCCCGCGGGCGACAGTACGGTGCTCGAAGCAAGCCAGCTGCGCCAGGGTGGCCTTGCGAGCGCGACGCGGCTGATTCGCCAGGGAAGCGGGGTGGCGCTCTCGAGCGACTATGCCGGCGAACATCACCTGCGGGTGGGCAGCGCGGTGACGCTCCGAACGCCGTCCGGTCCCGCGCGCCTGACGGTGGCGGCTGTGGTGACCAACTCGGGGTGGCCGGCGGGCGCGATCACGCTCAGCGCGAGCGACTATCGCCGCTACTGGGAAACGACCGACGCGGCGGCGCTCGAGGTGAGCCTGAAGGCGGGGGTGAGCCCGGCGCGGGGCCGCAGCGTGCTCGCCGCGGCGCTCGCGTCCTATCCGGGCCTGCAGGTGCGAACGGCCTCAGAGCGCGTGGCGCAGAGCAACGCGAGCGCACGCGAGGGCCTGCGCACGCTGGGGGAGATCTCGACGCTGCTTGAGATCGCGGCCGCGCTGGCGGTCGCCGCGGCGCTCAGCGCCACCGTCTGGCAGCGTCGCGCTCGACTGGCTGCGCTGAAGATGCAGGGCTATGACTCCGCGCAGCTTTGGCGGGCGGTGGTGCTGGAGAGCGCCGTCACGATCGGGGTCGGCTCGCTGGTGGGCGCGCTCGTCGGCATCTGCGGCCACGCGCTGGCCAGCCGCTTCCTCGAACGCACGACCGGCTTCCCGGCGCCGTTCGCGGTCGGCCCGCTGCAGGTGCTGCTCACGCTCGGGCTGATCGCGGCGATCGCCCTCGCCGTGATCGCCCTCCCCGGCATGCTCGCCGCCCGCGTCTCCCCCCGGGCGATCCTGCAGGAGTGAGCCTCAGTCGCTAGGACACGCTGCCGCGCGGCACTATCCATTGCACGCGCCAGCCGGCGCTTGAGCTAACCCTGTGCCGCAGCGGCTCGAAGGCTGCCCCCATCGCAACCCGGCGCTGAGCTAGGCGGTCGGCGAGGTTGCCGGAGCTGCTGTGCTTGGGCGGTCCTTCGTCCACACCCTGTGCGCGAGTAGCGCAACGGCAGCGTAGATCGCGAGTGCGTTCAGGGCATGCAGAAAGCCCAACTGTGGGACTTCCGGTGAGACGGCGCCGAGGATGAATTGCAGGATGCCGAGCAGGATGATCGCGCCCGACCACTTGACGTAGGTTCCACCGAGACGTCCGGCCGCTGCAACGATCAAGAGCACCAGCATGATGAGAACGATGAGGGTGCCGACGAAGCCGTGTGCGTTGAAGGTGTCTTCGATCGTTTTCTGAGAGATCGGTGCTTTTTCTGCCTTGTGGATCGCGTCGAACGCGCCGTATCCCGCGAAGCCGACCTGCACGACGATCGCTACGAACAGAACTGACGTCAGCCAGCGAAACGCCGTGCGCATGCGCGCCAGCATACAGGAGCCCTGAGAGTGAGGAACCACACGCGCGGTATTTATCTTTCCTGCGGCCGCTTAGACGGCGACGCCGTGGGGCTTGCTGGGATCGGAGTCTCGCCCACCCAGTGCGGCGATCATCTCAGCGGGCAGCATCTTCGACGCCTCCCAGATCACGAAGCCCATCAGATGACCGTCGTCGGGGTCACGGTCGATCAGGCCCCAGGGGGTACTCCTCGCTGACGGCGTCCCCTTTCTCGAGGTAGATCGACGCGATGTCAACTTCGGGGTCGTAGTGCAGTTTCATGATGCCCTCCAGCGTACTCGCTGTTCGCCGATCAGATTCATCCGAACCAATCTACGCCGCGCTTGCGATGGGATTCTCGCTTCAAACCACCGCGGCCTGTCCGCTCCCCCGGTCACGCGCGCAAACCACTCCGACTCGCAACATCACTCAGTCGCGCGAGCAAAACCGTTGGACAGAACGTCCCAAAACTTGACTTTCAAGTATCCGACTTTCCTCTAGAAATAGGCCCCGAAGGGGTCCACCATGTGCTCAGGAGAGGGATGCGCCTCGCTGGCTAAACCGGCCCGGCGTGCCTCAGTCGAGGTTCTGAAATTGAGAGGGTCAGCAATGAGTACGGGATCAGGGGAGCAGGGGAGTCAAACGGGATGTTCGCCGATCGCGTCCACCCGAACAACCCTACGCCGAGCTTGGGACGGTTCGCATCATCCGGCTACTGCGGTTGCCGCGTCGTCGCCTAGCGCGCCGAAACAGTCGAATCATTCGGGTATGGCGACATCTGGACCCGAGCGACCCACCCTACGCCGAGCCTGTCACGGCTCTCTCGATCACCACTTCGGTCCGAAGCACCCCTCAGTCGCGCAAGCAGCTTTTCAAAACATCTTCAACCCCGTAACCCATCCCGCGTGCGTAGCGCTGAGCGCCGCCACGTCCGATTCTCACCAGATGCTCGGCACGAGCCCGCTGTCGCGGATCGCGCTGTCCTTGGTGACGAGTGACAGGCCAAGGGTTTTGGCGGTTGCCACGATGAAGCGGTCCCACGGGTCGCTCAGCACGTCTCGCGGTATCGAGGTGGTCGCGTCGGCGACGTCCTCGTCGATCGGGTGCAGGCTGAGCTCGGGCGAAGCGGAGATCTTTTCTCGCAGTTCGGCCAGTTCGGCGTCGGTGATGGTTTTGGTTGTCTGCGTGACGTACCAGAGGTCGACGAGGCTCGCGACTGAGACGACCACGCCGTCGGTTTCTTCCGCCTCGAGCAGCGCGTCTGCCGCAACGTCCGACAGTTCTGGAGAGCGTTGCGACTGCCAGATGATGGCGTGCGAGTCGGCGAGGACCCTCACGCTGAAGCGACGTCTTCGCGAGCGAGCTGGCTGGCGCGCTGGAAGTCCTCCCAGGTCACGTCTGCGAGGTGGGGCAGCGATCCCGCGAAGCTGCCGCCGGAGCGGGTCGCCGGCGTCTCCACCACACGAAGGTGCGCGCCAGGGCCGACACCAAGGCGTTTCAGCTGATCGGCGGGAATGCTCCCGTCGGGGGCTACGACCAGCTCGTGGTCGGTGTGCTCGTTCACTGCCATGTCCAGATTCTAGCGCGCCCCGTGGGGACAGGATCTTCAACCCAAACCACTTCGCTCCGCAGCATCACTCAGTCGCGCAAGCAGCTCTAAAAAAGACTCACACCCACCACCTGCAAGTAGCAGCCGCATGAATTACATCACCACGATGAAAGGCCCACAAGTGAACCTCACGGAGCACACCGCCGAGACGCCGTCTCCCAAGACCGGTCTCTTCGCGACGCTCCGTGCCGTGCTCCACATCGCAGGGAGTGGTGCGTCTATCCGCCGCCGTGTCACTACCGTCCTCGCGATGTCCGCCCTCGTCGCAACGCTCCTCGCTGCCGCTGCGGTAACCGCCGCCCTCCCGGCCACCGCGGGCGCCTACGCCACCGTCGGCCCGGTGCCCGTGGCCGGCTCGCCGGGCCTCCCTGACGGCCGCGCCTACGAACAGGCCTCTCCGCCCAACAAGAACGGCAACTCGGCCGGTGTGCCGATAATTACGACGCCGCCGACCATGTTCGCCGAAGGCGCAGGGGACGGTGTTGCATACAACACCTCAGGTGGTTCGATCGGCAATACGAAGAGCGGCGCGCAGTTCATGTTCGTGGCCAAGCGCGAAGCCGGAGGCTGGCTGACCGATGGCGCGCAGCCGCGCGGCACTGGGGAACAGACCCTCCTCGGGCTCAGTCCGCACGAAATTGGCTTCTCGGAAGATCTGACGAAGGTCTTCTTCTGGTCGTACGATACCTACCTGCCGGAAGTGCGCTCGGAAGCAGCGCTTCTCTATGACATCGCGGGCGGCTCCACGGCTTGGCTCGACCCGCCGCCGGCCTCCTCGGAAGCGCACGCTCGGGTAGCGGTCGCGGGTTTCTCGGCCGATATGTCGACCTTCTATCTCAGGGCGCAAACGGGGTTCTACGAGTGGCATGACGGCGTCCTGAGCGTCGCCGGCGTGCTGCCCGACGGATCGGTGGAACCCGCCGCCCTGGCCGCCGGCCTGCCGGCGCATCCTGAAGAAATAATTGCCCAAGCGAGCGATCTGCGCAACCAGGTCTCCGAAGACGCCTCGCGCGCGTTCTTCGTGTCCTCGGCCGGCGAGCTGTACGTGCGCGAGACGGCCGCGGATGGGGTGCAGAGCACGGTTCTCGTGTCGCGCGACACGCTGCTTGCACCCGTCAACGGATTGCCCGCGCCCGCCCCGCACGGTGCGCTCAAGATCACGTTCCCGAAAGAGGTCAGCGACGGCGAAGCGCTGAGCGAGGGATCCGTAGCCGTCGTCTCGTCCGAAGGTTATCTGTATGCGTCCCCTGATGGCTCGCGCGCGTTCTTCGCAAGCGAAGATCAGTTGACGAGCACCGCCCCAGGTGGAGGGGGAATGTATGAGTTCAACACACTCACCGGTTCGCTGACCTACCTGCCGGGGGTGGGTGTCTCGCCGATTCTCGTCTCCTCGCGGAACGGGTCGCGTTTCATCTTCAACGGGCCGAGTGGCGTGAGCCTTTGGTCTGAAGAAGGCCCCGAAGGCGGCACGGTGACGCCGATCGAGCCGTTCCCGGTTGGCGGCGAAGCGCGCGCTACGCCCGACGGGTCGGTGTTCGTGTTCGATTCCGCCGCGCCGCTGGCCGGGTTCAACAACGGCGGCAGTCACTTCGCTCTGAACGGCGGAGAAGGTCCGTTCCCCAACCAGGAGATATACCGCTACGACGTTGGGAAGGATTCGCTGACCTGCGTGTCCTGCCCGCCGGCCGGCATCGTTCCGAGTGGCAATGCCTACATGTCGCACGACGCCTCTGACGGCGGCCAAGAAGGCGCCCTGTTCGAGAACCGCGGCGTCTCGACCGACGGCAGCCGCGTGTTCTTCGACACGCCGGACCCGCTCGTTTCGCAGGACGTGAACACCAGGCCGCTTGAATTGAACCCGCACCCCGACCCGGTGTACTTTGAACATGGGCGTGACGTGTACGAGTGGGAGAACGGCAGGATCTTCCTGATCTCGACTGGGACGAGCGGCCATAACTCCTATTTGGGCGACCTGAGCGCAAACGGCAACGACGCGTTCTTCTCGACCAGTCAGGGACTCTCGCCGGGCGATACCGACGGAGCCTACGATGTGTATGACGCACGCATTCCGCGGCCCGGCGACCATGCGCCGCCACCGGCGGCCGCGTGCGAGGGCGATGTCTGCCAGGGTCCGCCGAGCGTTCCCGCGCTCTTGGGAGCGCCCGCCAGCGCGACCTTCAACGGCCTGGGCAATCCCGCGCCGGAATCCGTTCCACCGCCGATCGCGAAACCCAAACCGAAGTCAAAGCCCAAAGGGTGCAAGAAGGGCTTCGTCAAGAAGAAAAGCAAGTGCATCAAAAAGCCCAAGGCAAAGAAGTCGGCGAAGGGGAGGAAGTAACATGTTCACGCGAGCCTTTGCCGTTTCTGTTCTGATCGCCGGGGTTTCGTTGCTGGGCGCGCCGTCGGCGCTGGCTGCTGAATCGGGTCCGCGGTGGGCGATCACGGCGGTTTCCGATCCGACGAACATCGCCCCGAACAGCCCCGCAACCGAGGTGCAGGACATTACGATCGACGCCACGGGCGGCAGCTTCACGCTGCGGACAGGGAAATTCGGGGGAGGCTCGATCAGCACCGCCCCGATCGCGTACAACGCGAGTCCCGAAGCCGTGCAGGCGGCCCTGGCGCAAGTGAATGTGGAAGAGGTAGTGACGGGCGGCCCGGGCGCGTATGTCATCACCTACCACACCAACGAAAGCTTGTACCACCAACACGGTGTGGAACCGATCACGGCGGACGGCAGCGGGCTCACAGGCGCCGGACATAGCGCGACGGTATCGCTTGTGAGTCGGGGCGAGGACCCTCCGACCCTCACGTTGACGGCGATCAACGTCGGCGGCTCGACCGACGGGAGTCCCGTCACCGTCGCCGACACGACGCTGCCGGCTGGGTTCACGGCGACGCATATCGAACGCTTCGATGCTTTCCATCGTCCCAACGGGCCTGGTGAAACCACGGGTTGCGTCATCTCTCCGGCGCCCGCGTGTACATTCTCGGGCAGGCCAGTCGATCCGGGGGATAACCTGGTCGTCGTCATCCAGCTTGCTGTGGCGGGCCCGCCCACCGTCACCGAACCTCAGAGCGTCCCCGTACGTGCGAGCGTCTCGGGCGGTGGCGCCGCGCAGGCTTTCGTAAGCACGGCGCTGACGATCAGTTCGTCGCCGGCGCCTTTCGGGATCGTGCCGGGGAGCGTCGTATCGGCCCTGTCATCGACGCAGGCCGGGGCGCACGCGAACATAACAACGGCGTACACGTTGAATACCGGCCCCTTCGAACATCCGGTCGCGGACCCGAAGGACGTGCAGTTCGATGCTCCGGTGGGTCTGGTTGGCGCCGTGGCGGGGCTGCCGCGCTGCTCACAGGCGCTCGTCACGCAGAACGGCAACAACCCGAGTGCGTGCCCGGACGATACCCGTGTGGGGATCGCGACGCTGTCGATTAATGTAAGTGTCCTGGGTCCGGAACTGGCCGATGCGACTGCCTTCCCGGTGTATAACATCGCACCAGCGCCGGGCGAGCCGGCGGCGTTCATGTTCCTCGCGGACGGGTTCCCCGTGCGGCTGGATACGAGTGTGCTCTCCGACGGCGATTACGGCGTTCGCGTGACCGCGCCGCACATCAACGAGGGTGGGCTAAACGTGAGCACGTCGGTGACGATCTGGGGGGTTCCGAGCGAACACAACGGTGAGGGTCCCGACGAAAGCAGCTTTGGGGATCATTTCGGCGGTCCGGGGACGGCCGCGAGGGTGCCGTTGTTGACCAATCCGACGCAGTGCTCGGAAGGACTGTCGGCGGCATTTCATATAGATTCGTGGTCCGAACCGGGCGTGTTCGTCTCAGAATCGGTGCCGAGCGGGACGATGACGGGTTGCGATGCGCTGCCGTTCTTCACGTCGATCTCGATGGTTCCCGACACGTTTCAGGCGGGCGCGCCGGCGGGCTATGCCTTCGATCTGAAAGTGGATCGCTCGTCGGACACAGAACCGGAAGGCACGGCGAGCCCGGACGTGAGGAATGTGGTGACGACGTTGCCGCTGGGCACCGTTATCTCGCCGTCGGCGGCGAACGGCCTCGCGGCGTGCAAAGACGATCCGGGTGTCGACCCGGCCGCCGTGCCCAACGAGTTCGGTTTGCACTACCTGAACCTCGCGTCGTGTGCTGGCGCTTCGCAGGTCGGGACGGTGTTGATCACCTCACCGGACATCGCCGAACCGTTCGGCGGCGCGGTGTATCTCGCCGAACCGGAATGCAATCCCTGTTCTCCGGCTGACGCTGAAGACGGCAAGATGGTCAAGCTGCTGCTGCAGGCCAAGGGCGAAGGCGAAGGCGGCGTGCTCGTGAAGGTGACGGGTTCGCTGTCGGTCAATCAGCAGACGGGGCAGCTGACCGCGACGTTCGCCAACAATCCACAGTTGCCGTTCAGCGATCTGAAGCTGACGCTCGCGGGCGGTCCGCGGGCGACGCTGTCCAATCCGCGCGTGTGCGGTACGGCGACGACGAGCGTGGATCTGACGCCGTGGAGTACGCCGTTTACTCCTGATGCGATCGATACGAGCCCGTTCGAAGTCACGGGCTGTCAGGCGCCACAGTTCGCGCCATCGTTCTTCGCGGGCACGACCTCAAACCAGGCGGGTGGTTTCAGCCCGTTCACGCTCTCCTTCGGCCGCGGCGACGCCGACGAGTACCTCGCGGGGGTGCAGCTCAAGACGCCGCCGGGGTTGCTGGGAAGTCTCGCCAACGTTCCGCTGTGTCCCGAACCGCAGGCCTCGCAGGGCACCTGCGGCCCGGAAAGCCTGCTCGGCACCTCACAGGTGCTGACGGGTCCGGGCGCGGAGCCGTTCCTCGTCACCGGCGGCAAGGTGTATCTGACGGGCCCGTACAAGGGCGCGCCGTTTGGCCTGTCGATCGTGGTGCCCGCGAAGGCGGGCCCATACACGCTCACCGGGACCACGGGCACGGGCAGCGTCGTCGTGCGCTCGACGATCAACATCGACCCGACCACCTCGGCGTTGACGGTCACGGCAGATCCGCTGCCAACGATCCTCGACGGCATCCCGTTGCAGTTGAAGCTGGTGAATGTCTCGATCGACCGGCCGGGGTTCATGTTCAACCCGACGAGCTGCGACAAGCTGGCGATCACAGGCACGCTGACGAGCTCGGAAGGTAAGTCCGAGGCGGTCTCCTCGCCGTTCCAGGTAACGAACTGCGGGGCGCTGAAGTTCGCGCCGCAGTTCAAGGTCTCGACGTCCGGGAAAACGAGCAAAGCAAACGGCGCCAGCCTCGACGCGAAGGTTACCTATCCCAATACGGGGCAGGGCACGCAGGCGAACATCGCCTACGTCAAGGTCGACCTGCCAAAGCAACTGCCGTCGAGGCTCACGACGTTGCAGCGCGCCTGCACGGCCGCCGCCTTCAACGCGAACCCGGCGAACTGCCCGAGAGAATCGATTGTGGGTATCGCGCGGACGTCGACCCCGGTGCTGCCTGTGCAGCTGCAGGGTCCTGTGTATTTCGTCTCTCATGGTGGTGAAGCGTTTCCCTCGCTGATCGTCGTCCTCCAGGGCGATGGGGTGCGCGTCGACCTGGTGGGCTCGACGTTCATCTCCCGAGCCGGGATCACCTCGAGCACGTTCAAGTCGGTCCCGGACGTCCCGATCAACAGCTTCGAGATCTATCTCCCCCAGGGCAGGTTCTCCGCGCTCGGGAGCAACAAGAACCTCTGCACCCAGAAACTCACCATGCCCACCAAGTTCGTCGCGCAGAACGGCACCGTGCTCAAACAGAGCACGAAGGTCAGCGTCACCGGCTGCCCAAAGGCCAAGAAGGCAACAAGGAAAAAGAAGGCGAAGAAGGCGAGTAAGGCCCGAAAGTCCAGCCACGGCCGGGGGAGGAAGTCATGAGACGCGTTCGCAGGCTGACGAGGACGGGACTGGTGGCGCTTGGTCTGCTCGCGGGTGCGCTCGGATTTGCCACTACGCCGGCGCTGGCGGGGATCGGGTTTAGCTATCAGTCACAGCTTACGGGCCTCGACCAGCCGTTTGGCGTAGCGTTCGATTCCAGCGGGAATGTGTACGTCGCGGACAGCGGCGCTGTTTCTGTCAACAAGTTCGACTCGTCGGGGGCCCCGGCCGACTTCTCCGGCTCGGCGGCGTACATCAGCGCCTCCAAGCTGACGGGCACCCCGACGGGCGCCGGGGGAGCGGTGGTTCCCTTCAGGCTGCCAACGGGGGTAGCCCTCGACACGAGCGGCAACATCTACGTCGCGGATAAGTTCGCTGCCGTCGTAGATGTGTTCAACGCCGCGGGCGTCTACCAGCGCCAGTTGACGGGCGTCACGTTCTCTGAACCGTTTGGCGTCACGGTCGACCATTCCACCGGTGATGTGTATGTCGCCGGTGGCGGCGTGGTGGACGTGTTCAACTCCGCGGATGTGTACCAATCCCAGTTCGGCAGCGGTACTCTCGGCAGTAGCTCCGACCTGAGTGTGGCCGTCAATGAAGCCACCGGCGAAGTCTATGTCGCCGATTCGAGTACCGGTGTCGTGTACGTTTTCAACTCCTCGGGTGTGCTGCAGACGACGTGGACCGGCGGTGGAAGCGGCCCGGGCAGTGGCACCCCCGCCGGGTCGTTTGGCGGTTTTGTGTTTGTCGCGGTCGAACAGTCAAGCGGCCACGTGTTCGTCGCCGACGATCTTGACCGCGTTATTGACTTGTTCGACTCCTCGGGGACGTACATCACGCAGGTGTCGGGCAAGCGGACGCCGAGTGGCTCGTTCGCCGAACTGTTCGGGGTGGCGGTCGCTGCCGGCGGCGATCTGTACGCGATTGACGGACCTGCCGGTGTTATCGACGTGTTCGCACCCGGCGCGACCCCGGAAACGCCGCTCACCGAAGCGGTGGATGGGATAACGGGGAACACCGCGGTGTTTCACGGTCAGCTGAATCCGACCGTGAAAGCCAAGAGCGGATGGTACTTCGCCTACAACCGCGGGGGCACCTGCACGGGGGGCGCAAGCACCCCCTTGGAAGCAGAAGTCGAAGCCCAAGCCGCCAACGAGGAAAAGGAAGTCAAGGGGCTGGAACCAAACACGCAGTACACGGTCTGCTTCGTCGCGGAAAACACGTTCGGCCCGACGTTCGGGGCGCCCGCGACGCTCACGACGCCGAATGCGCCTCCGGTGGTGGATGCCGAGAGCTTCTCTGCTCTCACGCCGTTCGCGGTGACGGTAGAAACTCAGATCAACCCGAATAATCACCAGTACACGGTCTGCGAAGTCGAGTATGGGATGGACCCAACGCTCGCGACGAACACGACTACGTTCTGCGAACCGGCCATTTGGGAATCGGTGTTGTTCGGCGATCAGTCCGCGAGCGCGCGCCTGGAAGGCCTGGAAGCAGACACCACCTACTACTACCGGGTGGTCGCGTGGGCTTTTCTTAGTGGGGAAAGGACCGAAGGTGCCATAAAGTCCTTCAAGACGGTCGGACCTCCGGTACCGGCGACCGGGGAAGCGCAGAGCATCACGCGTGTCACGGCGGCATTGTCGGGCGCGGTCGACCCCGAACGCGGCGCCGGGACCTACTATTTCGCCTATATCGACCAGGCGGGCTATGAAGCCGCGCTCGCGAAAGGCGCCGAAAATCCCTACGCCGAAGGCGCGACCACCGCCGAACACGAAATAGCGGCGGGCGAAGCCCCTCAGGCGGTGCAACCGCTGCTCGCCGTGGGGCTGCTGCCGGAAACGACCTACCACTACGCGCTCGTTGCGCGCAACGGCGCCGGCACCGTCATAGGCAATGACATGACGTTCACGACGGGCGCGGCGACGCCGCCGATCGTCACGACGGGCCCAGCGAGCGCGATCACCCTCAGCACCGCGACGATCTCGGGGACGCTCGACACGCAGGGCCTCAACGTGAGCTACGCGTTCGAGGTCTCCACCGAACCCGGCAACCCCGGCCCGCCGTCAGGCGGCGGCTCGATCGGCGCGGGGCCCACCGAAGCGGGTGTGAGTCTCGCACTGCAGGGTCTGCAACCGGGCACGACCTACTACTACCGCCTGCTCGCGACCAGCACCGACGGCACGAGCTACGGCGCCGTTCAGACGTTCACCACACCAGGCTTCCCCAGCCCGCTCACCCAGCCCGCGACCCCCCCGCTGATCGGCACTCCGGACATTGCGTTCCCGAAGGAAGAAAAGGCGAGTGGGACCACCAAGACGCTGACTAACGCCCAGAAGCTGTCCAAGGCGCTGAAGATGTGCCACAAAGACAAGAAGAAGGGCAAGCGCGTGGCGTGCGAAAAGCAGGCAAAGAAGCGATACCGAGTGGCCAAGAAGAAAAAGTAGAGACAGGAAAGTGAGGAAGCACGCCTAGGAAGTAACAGCTTGGGCGTCGTTCACCTTCTCGGATGGTGCTTGAGCGGAACCCGCTGGCGTTAGCTCCCTCTCGCGCCAAGGGCTCTGTCTCACCGGGCGCCGCGGCTTTCGACTCCCAACCCAAGCCGCGGCGCCTACTTTTGTCCGGGTCTCGACTGCGGTCGAGCTCGGCGGTATGCGCTACGGTGCGCCGGCAAGCGCGACGATCTCCGGTACGGGCAACCCTATTCTGTTCGAGTTGGCCCGGCCAGGGCAGCGAGGGGCAAGCGGGTCAGGCAGCGGGCGTGGCTTTGCGCCGGAACAGCTTGCGGAAGAACTTGCTCACCGACGCGGGGATGAGGAAATCCGGTCCGCCGAGGCCGGGCACGATCATCTGCTTGAAGTGGCGGTCGGCGGGGGCGTCTGGGGTTTTGAAGGTGTTGGTGGTATCCGTGCGCGTGGGCTCGGCGGTGGGCTGGCTGGTGGTGGTTGGCTCCATAGCGTTCATTGTACTCCCCGTCCCGCGAGCTCCACGAGGATTGCGAGCACCAGGAAGTTCAGTGCCCGGTTGAACAGCCGGATTTTGTGGGCCAGGGCCCGTTCGTTGGTGTGGAGGTCTTCTTCGAGGTCGTTGAGTAGCGAGTCTTCGAGTAAGTATTCGTCTTCCTCGGCCTCGCGAGCCCTGCGCATGGAAGCAATGGAGGGGCCGGTTTCCTCGGCGCCTGGGAGGCGCATAGTCCGCACGGCCAGGCTGAACGACAGCCCGAGCAGGAGCAGCGCGATGATCCAGAGGCCATACGTCCCTTCGGCGTCGATCACGATCAAGGTGACGGCCGCGTCGACGGCCATCACGCCGAGCGCGCCGGCGTCGAGCGCCACAGAGCGTGATACCTGCGTCTGCAACTGGCTCCCAGCCAGCAGGCGCAGCCAGTCGGCGAGCCCGGGTTTGATCGGTTTCGTGGACATCTCTTCCCCCTGCTCCGACGCCACCCCCCAAACGGGACACCCGGGCGGGTGTGCTCGTCCGCGCGAAGATCGAAGTGGACCCGCATACGGCGCAGATCACGATCACGACGGACCCGTTGCCGGGTCAAGGTGGACCTGCCGAAGCAGTTGCCTTCGCGGCTCACGACCCTGCAAAAGGCTTGCACGAACGCGCAGTTCGAGCTGAACCCGGCGAACTGCCCGAAAGAATCGAAGATCGGCTACGCGACGGTAACCACGCCCTTGCTGCCGGTCCCGTTGCAAGGCCCCGCGATCTTCGTCTCACATGGCGGCGAAGCGTTCCCGAGCCTGACGATGGTCCTGCAGGGTTACGGTGTGACGGTGGATCTGGTTGGGACGACATTTATCTCAAAGAAGGGCATCACGAGCACTACCTTCAAGACGGTGCCGGACGTGCCGTTCAATACCTTCGAACTGAAGCTGCCGCAGGGCAAGTTCTCGGCCTTGGGAGCGAACAAGAACCTGTGCGCCCTCGCCCACGCCGTCACGACGAAGAAGACGGTCAAGGTCAAAAGCCACGGGCACACCAAGAAGGTCGTCAAGAAGACCACCAAGCAGGTCGGAGAATCCCTGATCATGCCGACCGAATTCGTAGCCCAGAACGGCGCGACCATCCACCAGAGCACCCCAGTCGCTGTTATAGGCTGCACCAAGGCCAAGCCGGCAAAGAAGGCAAAGAGGAAAGGGAAGCGTAAGAAATAGAAATTAGCTTGAGCGCGTTACGTCGCTGCAAGCGCCTTTGGCAGGTCGGCTACGGGACTGTAGGTGTGCCTGCGTCCCGCTTTGCGGCGCTTTAGGAGCCCCCGCTCCTGAAGTTGCATGAGATCCGCACGGGCCGTCTCGTGACTTACCCTGTGACTAGCAGCGTGGAATTGATAGGTGTACACATTGTTGGGATGGCGAATCGCGTCGCTGAGTAGTGCCAGTTGGCGATGGTTGAGCCCATCTGAGTCCTTGATCAACTTCTCGACCGTTCGCACTTCCTTCGCCTTACGATTTAGATAGACGTGCAGTTCGTCAACTGCCTGCTTGACTACTTTGAGCTGATGTAAGAGGAAGTAAGTCGTATCACCGCCATCGGTCTCCGTGAGCAGGAAGGCTCTACCGTATTTCGCCGACGCATGTCGTATGACACGTGAGATCGATAGATACTCGATCAGCCAATACTTCTGGGTGCGCATATACCAATAGAACAGGGCGCGCGCTGTTCGCCCATTACCGTCCACAAAGGGATGATCGTAGGCGAGCCAGAAGTGTAAGAGGATGCCTCGAACGACTGGATGGATAAAGCCCTCGGCACCATTATCTTGCCCATTGGCGAAATCGCACATGGCCTGTATCCTCCCGGGCAACTGATCCGCAGGCGGCGGCGTATGTATGAGGCTCCCATCCGTAGCATCGAGAACGATTACGCGCTCTTCGTCTGGTGTCTGGAGCCGCCCAGCGGCGCTTGGGTCATCGAGAGTGCCCTCAGTAAGGATGCGCTGAAGTGTCATCACCAGATCTGGTGTCAGCGTGTCGCTCATGCCGTCGCGCATGAACTCCAGTGCCCTGTAGTTGTTGAGGATCATCAGCTCGCTTCGATCTCTCGGCGTACGACCGCTCCGCAGTAGTTCCTTTGCCACCCGCCGTGAAGTCGTGGCACCCTCGAGCTGGCTGGAGCGAATCGCCTCCTCCATGAGAGAGCTAACGAGGTAGTGATGGCGTGCCTGGTCGTCGGTGGTCACGACCTCGGGCATCGCGATCTCGCCGCCACAGTGCTGGTCGACAAAGTGGAGCAGTCGTTGGGCGCTCGATGGGGTCCAGTACCTAAAGGGTCTACCCGATGAATCGAGGAGCGGGAGATCGGTTAGGCTGCGGCTCATCTTGGTTGCCAGCCACCACTCTTCCTGCGTGATGTCGCCGGGGGGAGTGAGATGGCGGAGCTTGTCCCAGTGGATGTAGTCTTGGCGCGGGCCGCCCTCGGATACCACTCGCATCACCGCAAACAGGCGGCTAGCGTCGATGTTGATGAACAGTTGCTCGTCGTCTGGGGGGGCGGTTACATGCATGACCTGCGCGGCAACTCCAAATCTAGTCCAAATTGCTCCAAGGTCTTGGAGTTTAGCAGAGCTCCAAATTCTGGAGTTGCTTGGAGTTCATTTGGATTTGCGGCCCCTGCTTCTCGACGTTGGCCTGTCGCCGCCCGGTAGTCCCGAACATCACGAGGGTCAAGGTCGATCTGCCGAAACAGTTGCCGTCCAGATTGACGACCCTGGTCGTTCGTCATAACGAACAGAATGGATCTCCATGCCACAAGCAACCTTCTACTTCGACCTTGGCTCGCCGTTCGCCTATCTCGCGGCCGAGCGTCTAGGAGAGGTCATGCCGGAGCCCGTTCACTGGCAACCCGTCTCGCTCGGCGCCCTGTTCAAGCTCACCGGTCGATCGTCCTGGGCGTTGGGAGATTCTGAGCGCCGCCATGCGGGCATGGCGGAGGTGCAGCGACGCGCGTTGCTTTACGGGCTGGGGCCCATCCGCTGGCCCGACCCGTGGCCGACGAATTACCTGTTCGCGATGCGCTCTTGCACCTTCGCCTTTCAGGTGGGACGTGGAAGGGAGTTCACGGTGCAGGCCCTCCGCCACGCTTTTCAGCACGGCCACGATCTGGGTGTCCCTGAGCACGTCTTGGAGGTGGCCGGCGAGGTGGGCCTGGACTTGGCGGCAGTCGAGGAGGCAGGGCGCGACCCTCAGGTCAAGTTGGCGCTGCGAGCGGCGACGGACGCTGCCCACGAGCTTGGCGTATTCGGCGTCCCCACCCTCGCGATCGATGGCGAATTGTTCTGGGGCGATGACCGACTCGAGGACGCCGCCGCGATGGCATGATGTCTCCTTCGTTCCTCGAAGGGAAAGGGCGTAATGGCTGACGCAGAAAACGACGACATAGAGCCCGACGCGACAGCGCCCGGCGCCGACGGTAGAAGCCGTCTCATGCAAGAAGTGGCCCAGCAGATGGATGCCATCGAAGTCGATTTTGGCCGCGACTTCGAGATCGGCCGCGTCATAACCATCGTCGAGGTCAAACGACCCGATGGCGAGGTGGAACTCCGCGTTCGAGCCGGGCAGCTTCCGTGGGTCTCAATGGGGATGCTCGACTTTGCCAAGAAAAGCGTGGAAGCCCAAATGACGGGCTAAGTGCGCTGAGCAGGCATCGCGGGATTCTCCCACGACGCTATCCGCGACAACGTGCTCGCGGTGGCGGTAGGCTGTGATCGTGTTTGCCCGATTCGCGCTAGCGCTCCTCGCAACGCTCGCTGTCGTGGCGCTCGGCCCGGCGAGTGCGCTTGCCGGAGGGGGCGATGTTGCGAGCACGAAGGCGTACATCCAGGCCAACTACCGGCTCGTGCAGGCGACCACCTCGAAGATCGGCCCGATCGAAGCGACGTTGCGGGGTGTCCGCTCCCAGATTCGTCGCGAATGTCCGATGGCGGCGGCGGGCTCACCGCAGAACCCCGACTCCGAACAGCTCAGCAACGAGGTGATCGGGACGATGGTGACGTCCGCCGTGCACCTCGTCGAGGTTCCCGCCTCACGCGAGTTCGTGCGCATCGCCGAACGGCTCACCTGGAGCAACCGCGCCCTCACCCGCACCGTGCATGCCTACGTCAGCAAGGCGAAGGGGCTCGTGACCCTCGCACAGCCGAAGCTGTGCTCCGATGTGAGGAGCTGGGCGGCGAGCGGCTTCCGGACGCTGCCCGCGAGCACCGTCTCCTTCGCGCCTCGCTTCATGTCGATATGGATCGCACCGGGGGAACTACCCGCGGCGCTCGCTCGATACGAGACCCCGGAAGAGCGTCCACTGCTGCGTCGCACCAAGCAACTCGAAGCGAAGTTCACGGAAATGGAAGCGCGGGCCGGGGTCGAAACCTGGGGCGAAATCATGGACACGCTCGCCCTGCTGCCCTGATCCCTCGACCTCGACTTTTAAGTATCTGACTTTCCCCTTGTGGAAGCGTCCGGGTGGGACGAATATCGAGGGGGCTCGATGGCGCTAGTGCCCTCTCGCGCCGGGGCTCTGTCTCAGCGGGCGCCGCGGCTTTTTATTTCCCATCCCGAGCCGCGGCGCCCCATTTTGTCGTGTTCTAGAGTGATTGATTGAGGTGTGAGAAATGGCGCTCTTTGAAGATCGTCTCCAAGGGCTTGGTATACAACCTACGTATCGCACCGGGCGTGTCCTGGCGGCGATCGCCAAGCATCCGGGGGCGAGTAATCGTGAGGTCGCGGATGCTGCCGGTGTCTTGGACGAGGGTCAGATCTCGCGGTTGCTGAAGCGGTTGGAGCATCTTGGGCTCGTGGAGAACACGGGGGAGGGTCATACCAAGGGTAAGACCAACGCGTGGTGGCTCACGACGAAGGGTTCGGCTCTACAATCGGGTGTTGGAGGTATGAGAGGGGATGAGAGGGTGAGGGGATGAGCCGAAGGATCGTGGTACTAGCTGTGACGCTGGTGGTAGTGGTGGCGTGTGGGTGCCTGCCGGCGGCGGCTGGGGCGGCTGAGACGGCGACGCTTCATACGTCGTTTTCGCCGGACAGGCTGGGTGCTGGTACGACGATTGGGTTCGGCTTTCGGATCTCGAGCTCGGGTGGTGGGTTGCCTGCTCCGTTGACGGGTCTCAGTCTGCATCTCCCGCCGGGCATCGACTACATCTCGACAACCCTCGGCCTCTCCATCTGTCAGCCCGCTGCGCTGCTCGCAAGAGGCCTGGCCGGCTGTTCACCCAACTCGCGTCTGGGGTTTGGGAGCGCGTTCGTGGAAGTGCCGTTTGGGCAGGGCTCGGGGCATGAGATCCCGGAAATCCAGGCGTTGATGGGTCCTCCGCACAATGGCAACATCGTGGTGCTGTTTTACGCGAATGGGCAGGAACCTGTGTATGCCCAGATCGTCTTTCAGGGCGAACTGGTGTCCGGCTCAGAAGCCTTTGGTGGGGATCTGAATGCTGCGATACCGCTGATTCCCAGCGTCCCGAACGGGCCGCCCGTATCGATCGTCAGCGTGCAGTCGACGATCGGCCCGAGCCACCTGACCTACTACAAGCATGTTCACGGCAAGCGGGTGGCCTTCCACCCCAAAGGCGTCTCGGTGCCCCTGCACTGCCCCCGCGGAGGCTTCCCCTTCTCCGCAAACTTCAGCTTCCTGGACGGCACCAACACCACCGCGCAGAGCGTCGTGCCCTGCCCACGCCCGGTGCACCGGCGAGCTTGAGCGCGTCAGCTGATTACCGACAGCGCGCGCGGCAGGATCGAGTAGCGCGCCTCGTCGACCTCGCCGATGTAGTCGCCGTCGACCTGCAGCGGCAGGGGGCGCCCGTCGGCGCTCTGCACGGTGAGCTCGGTTAGTGCGGGGAAGCTGCTCACGTGGCGGTGGCGCGCGATACGGGCTCGCCCCGAGAAGGCTCGCCAGGCGATCGAGGGCATGTCCATCGGCGTGGCGCGGTGCAGGACGCACCCGGCCAGCGTGCCTGAGTCGAGCACTGCGCCCTCGGCGATCTCGATCGGCCGGTTCTGGAAGTAGGTGAAGGGTGAGCCGTTCTGCACGATCGTGGTGACACCCTCGAGCGTCTGCTCGCCGGCGCGCGCCACCATCCGCGGCGGATGCACCAGATAGCGGCGGGTGAAAGTGCTGATCGCGGCCCACGTAAAGTAGTAGGCGCCGAGCCGCGCCTTCAGGCGCGGGTTGGAGTCGACCCGCTCGACCACGCTCGCNNAGGTCGACCTTGCGGGGGCGCCAGTCATCGGCCATCGCGAGCAGATGCTCGGTGGCGTCGACGATCTCTCCGGGGATGCCGAGCATCTTGCCGAAGACGTTGGCCGATCCGCCGGGCAGGCAGGTGAGCGGGGTGGAGGATCCGAGCAGGCCGTTGGCGACCTCGTTGACTGTGCCGTCGCCGCCGAAGGCGACGACCACGTCATAGCCCTCGTGCGCGGCCTCCCGGCACAGCTCGGTGGCGTGACCCTGGGTCTCGGTGTCCACGGCGTCGACCTCGAAGCGGCCCTGGAGCGCGTAGAGCACGAGATGGCGCAGGCGGTCAGAGACCGTTGTGGCGTAGGGGTTGACGATTATCAGCATGCGCCGCTTCGTCGCGGCCTGGAGCGGCTCGAAGTCCTGCGGCTCTGAAAGCGTCCGATCGTCGTGTACGGGGGTGCTCATCGCTAGGCCCTACACCGCGCTTGTGGGAGCGTTACCGCGGCTCCCTAAAAACGCCTTCGTTCGTGTTGTATTCGCCCGTGCAGGCGCTATACTGCTCGCGCAGAGAAAGCTGGACACATCCAGAGGGGTGGAGGGACTGGCCCTACGAAACCCCGGCAACCACCGTTACGTCACAGCGGGAAGGTGCCAATTCCAGAGAGATGTGTGGCGGGCTTCGCGCTCTTCGCCACACCGAGTGACACGGCGAAGACTAGAGCGAAGGAGCCCTAATGGCTGTCAGTCATCTGGAGTGCAAGGAGTGCAAGGCGGAGTATCCGCTGGAGGCGCTGTACGTGTGCGAGCGGTGCTTCGGCCCGCTGGAGGTCGCTTACGACCACAGCCGCTCACAGCGTGACGTGGGCGCGCTGCGCCGCCGGATCCAGGGCGGTCCGCAGAACATCTGGCGCTACGCGGACTTCCTGCCGCTGGCAGGCGGCCCTCCCGGCCCGTCTGGCCGGCTCGCCTCGCGTGTGGGCCTGCCGGCGGGATGCACGCCGCTGATCCGGGCGGATCGCCTGGCTGAGCGGCTCGGGCTGCGCGAGGTGTGGGTCAAGAACGACGCTGCCAACCCCACTCATTCGTTCAAGGATCGCGTCGTGTCGGTCGCCGTCACACGCGCGCGGGAGCTGGGATTTGAGACGATCGCCTGCGCCTCGACGGGGAATCTGGCCAATTCCGTGGCGGCCCACGGGGCGGCACTGGGAATGGACTCCTACGTCTTCATCCCAGCCGATCTGGAGGAGCAGAAGATCCTTGCCACGGGCGTCTACGGGACCAAGCTCGTGGGGGTGCGGGGCAGCTATGACGATGTCAACCGCCTGTGCACCGAGCTGTGCGCCGAGCGCGACTGGGCGTTCGTGAACATCAACCTGCGCCCCTACTACGCAGAGGGCTCGAAGACGCTGGCGTTTGAGATCGCCGAGCAGCTGGGCTGGGAGATACCCGACCGCTGCGTGATTCCGGTTGCCTCGGGATCGCTGTTCACCAAGATCGCCAAGGGCTTCCAGGAGTGGACCGAGCTGGGGCTGTTGGAGGGCGAGACGCCGAAGATGAACGGCGCCCAAGCAGAGGGTTGCTCGCCCGTGGCGAGCGCGTTCGCAGCCGGGCAGGCGGTCTGCCGGCCGGTGAAGCCCGACACGATCGCCAAGTCCCTGGCGATCGGCAACCCGGCTGACGGCCCGTATGCACTCGAGCTGGCGCGGAACACGGGCGGCTCGGTGGACGCCGTCAACGACGATGAGATCCGCGCGGGGATCGCGCTGCTTGCCCAGACGACGGGCATCTTCACCGAGACCGCGGGCGGCGTGAGCACCGCTGTGCTGTCGAAGCTCGCCGCGCGCGGGGACATCGATCCGGACGAGCGCGTCGTGCTGGTGATTACCGGCGATGGCTTGAAGACGCTCGATGCGGTGCGCGACACGTTTGAGACGTACAAGATCGATCCCAGCGTGGAGGCGTTCGAGAGCAGCGTGCCCGAGGCGGTCGCGGTCTGATGGCGGTTCTCGTGAAAATCCCGACACAGCTACGGGCAGCCGCGGACGGCGAGTCCGAAGCTCTGCTCTCCGGCGCGACGGTCCAAGAGGTCCTGGATGACCTGTTCGAGCGCTTCGGCGAGCTGCGCACACGAATCTCAGACGATGACGGTACGCTTCGACGCTTCGTCAACGTCTATCTGGCCGGCGAAGACATCCGCTTCTTGGATGGTCTGGCAACACCGGTCCCCGACGGCGCCGAACTGACGATTCTGCCGGCGGTGGCGGGAGGCTGAAGGGGGCTCGACATCGCGGGCGTCGAGCCGCTGAAGCCGATCGTCGAGACCAGTCCGGCGGCGCACATGGCGCCGATCGTCAAGGAGCGCAGCCGGCGCGGTGTGAGCCAGCCGAAGTGGCGGGTTTGCAACCACGACCTGAAGCCCGTTGCGGCCGAGGCTGCCGCCATCGCACAACCTGCGCACATGTGTGGATGGTAGCGCTCCCGCTCAGGGTCGGTCGGAGGCGCCGGCGTGGCCCTCCAGACGTCTTTGCAGCTCCGCGCCGCGCCCGGCGGCGACCGCCCGGGCCGCGCGCGCCTCGGTCAGCTCGAGGCCCCGGGCTTGGGCGAAGTCGAGTAGCCCTTGGCGCTCCTCGCTCTCGCGGGCGGTGCGCAGGAATAGCCAGCAGAACAGGCAGAGCGTGAGGATCGACTCCTCGACCATCATGATCGCCCCGGCGATGCTCTGGTCAGCGAGCGGTGAGATGTGAAAGCTGGCATCGCCGTGGATGTAGAAGGGATAGAAGACGGTGCCCGACCACAGGAAGATGTTGCCGAGCATCGCGCCGGTGAGGCGCACGGCGGTGATGTAGATCAGCCGGCCTAGGTTGTGAAACCAGCGCGGCATCGGCAGCGGCCCGAACAGGCACATCCACATGTTGATTCCGAATGCGATGAACATCGTGTGCTCCAATGCGTGTACGGCAAGATGGCGCAGGGCGGCCTGGTAGAAGAACGGCAGGTGCCACACGTACAGGTCGATCGCCCAAAGCGGGAATGCGACGAGCGGATGAGCAAGCGCCCGCAGACGATCGAAGAACCCAATGCGCAAGATCGGCGCGAGCAGCGGCCCGGTGAGGCCGAGAACGATCAGCAAGGCCGCAATGTCGCCCATCAAGAGGTGCTCGACCATGTGCACGTAGAGCAGTTCGTCGCTCAGTTCGCCGATGGGTGAGAGCAAGGCCGTGAGTATCGTGAGCAGGCCCGCGTAGAAGCACGTCTGCCGCCAGCCGGGGACCCGGTGGGGACCGCCGGCGAGAGTGTGGGCACGACGCGCGTAGAGCAGGCCAAGGACCGCCGTGGGGACGAGCTGGATGGCGTTCTCCAACGAGAGGATCGCCGCGAGTGGTGGAGCGATCACGTCATGCAGCGTAGAGCGCCGCGGCGCAGATCAAGGATTACTTCGCCTCCTGGAAGGGCGTCCAGATCAGTGGAGGCTGAACGAGCCACTGAGGACGGTCGGTCCAGGGTGGGTCGGCCGGCTGCTCGTCTCGCGTGTGAGCAGCATCTCGTGATAGCTGCCGGCATTGGTCGGTAGCAGTGCGCCACCTTGCAGGCGGCCGTTGGAGCTGACCGGTGGGCTCTTGCCCAGCGAGACGGCGCTCGTCGGGGAGTTGTAGAGCCAGACGGCGTAGAAGAAGCCGGTCGAGGGCGGCAGGTGTTCGGCCGCGATGTAGAAGGCGTGCTTGGACCCTTCGGAGAGGACCTCAGCCAGGCCGACCATTTTGCTGCTTGGGTTGGGTGAGGTAAGGGCGATCTGCTTGTTGACGGTGGGTTTGGCGGCTGCTGTGGAGGTGCTCGAGGTGCCTGAGGTTGACGTGGGACTGGAAGTTGTCGCACCGGCCTGGGTGCTCGCGGCCTTGTGGGAGCCGCCGCCATCGGTGATCAGGATCACAGCCACAACCACCACCGCGACGAGCGCCGCGAGCAGCAGCGCGCCACCGCGTCTGGAGCTGGGGGGCGATCGGGGGGAGAGGGGGGCATCATGCGCTCTCGTGGAGATTGGCGCGGGCGGTGCAGGTGGAAGAGAGGGCGGGGCGCCGCTGGGGTCAGTCGCGAGGGCGTCGAGCGCCGCGCGGGCGCGGTCACGGACGGTGTCCTGGGAAATGCCGAGCATGTCGGCGATCTCGGCGTGGCTCTTGCCCTGGGCCACCAGCAGCAATAGCACCGCGCGCTGGTCGGGAGGGAGGTCGTCTAGTCGGCTCATGCTCAGAAGGTGCGTAGGCTATCGTGGCGCCGGGATGACCACGCCGAGCGCCGAGCAGCTCAACGAGTTCATGGTGGGGTTCGATCGCCTATATGGCTTGAAACTGGTGGATTTCTCTGACGGCGAGGTCCGCGCCCGGGTGGAGTTGCGCGAGGATCTCAAGCAGCCCATGGGCCTGCTACACGGAGGCGTTTACGCCTCGATTGCAGAGTCGCTGGCCTCGCTTGCCACGGCGTTGGGGGTGCTCGATCGTGGCGAGGTCGCAATGGGCCTGTCGAACAGCACGAGCTTCCTGCGTCCGGTCACCGAAGGCGCCGTGCATGCGCACGCCACACGGCTGCACCGCGGTCGCACGACGTGGGTGTGGGACGTGCAGTTCAGCGACGACGCCGGCCGGATGTGCGCGGTTACGCGGATGACGATCGCCGTGCGCCCCGCGCCGGCCGGCTGACAGAGGACCCGCCGGCTAGTGAAGGGCGCGGAGAAGGGTCAGTGTCTGGCCAGGTAGTGGCTGTGCGGCAAAGCCCGTGTCTGGCAGCGGCGAGGGCAGCGGCCCGGAGGGCACGCCGGTGTCGTTGATCGGCACGGCGCTCAGAGCGGCGGCAAGGGCAAGCCGGGGACTGTTGGCATAAATGTCGACGACCACACCGGCGGTGGGGAGCACGATCGTGTCGCCTCTCTGGGCCGCGATAGCGGCGACGCCTCGAATGTGAATGGTGTGGTGCGGTTGCGAGCCGATCGGGATGAAGCTGTTGTCGGGGGAGGTGATGACTCGTAGACGCGGGACACAGGTGTTCTGGCCGCCCTGCGCGCAGTCGCCGTACTGGACGGCGAACGCTCCGCTGGGGTCCTGGGGCGCTTCGGTGATCGCCATGCCGTGGAAGGAGTCGCCCAGCCAATAGACGGGGTAAGGGGACAGGAGCAGGCTCTCGAGCGTCGTGTGGGAGATCGGCTGGTCTTGGACCGTGTTGCCGCAGGCACCGAGCGCGAGCGTGCAGAGCCCCAGCGCAATCGCGAGCGGGAAGCGACGCCGCAGACGAGGACCGCGCACGATCAACCTCGATAGCGGTTGGTGATTGGCATGCGCCTATCGCGGCCGAAGGCGCGGGTGGTGACCTTGATGCCCGGGGGCGCCTGGCGGCGCTTGTACTCGGCGAGGTCGACGAGCCGGATCGTGCGATCGACCTCCTGTTCGGGCAGGCCTTCGGCGATCAGCTGCTCGCGTCCCTGGTCGAGCTCGATGTAGCCGTAGAGGATGCGATCGAGCAGCTCGTAGGGTGCCAGCGAGTCCTCATCGCGCTGGTCGTGACGGAGCTCGGCCGAGGGCGCTCGTCCGAGGATCGACGGCGGGATTGGCGCCTGTGTGTATCCCTCCGTGACTCCCGTGGCGGAGTTGCGCCACTCACACAGGCGATAGACGAGCGTCTTGGGCACGTCCTTGATCACGGCGAAGCCGCCGGCGAGGTCTCCGTAGAGAGTGGTGTAGCCGACCGACATCTCCGACTTGTTGCCGGTCGCGAGCACGAGCCAGCCGAACTTGTTGGATAGCGCCATCAGCAGGTTGCCGCGGATCCGGGCCTGCAGGTTCTCCTCGGTGAGGTCGGGCTCCCGGTCTGCAAAGACCTCCTCCAGGGTGTCGCTGTAGGCCTGCATGACCGAGATGATCGGCAGCTCGTGGGTGCGCGCCCCCAGCCGGCCGGCCAGCTCACGGGCGTCCTCCTGGGTCAGAGAAGAAGAGTAGGGGGAGGGCATGATCGCGGCGCTGACGCGCTCAGCGCCGAGCGCATCGGCGGCCAAGCAGGCCACGAGCGCCGAGTCGATGCCTCCGGAGAGGCCGAGGACGACGTGGGAGAACCCGTTCTTCTCGACGTAGTCGCGCAGTCCGAGCATCAGCGCCGCATAGATCTCGGCCTCCACGGGTGCGATCGGCTGGGTCAGACGCGGGGGGCTCGAGGGGAGGGCGGGGGTGCCGTCCAGGTCCACGTCGCACACGAGCAGGTCCTCCTCGAACTGCGCAGCGCGGGCGAGCGTCTCGCCGGTGTGGTCGACGACGAAGGAATGACCGTCGAAGAGAAGCTCGTCCTGGCCGCCCACGAGTCCGCAAAACGCGATCGGAGTCCCGTCTTCGCGGGCGCGCTGGGCGAACATGTGCTCTCGCTCGAGGCCCTTGCCGGCGTGGTAGGGAGAGGCGGAGATGTTGACGATCAGCTTCGCGCCGTTGGCGGCCTCCTCGGAGGTCGGGGGTCCGGGCTGCCAGATGTCCTCGCAGACGGTCAACCCGATGCGGTGGCCGGCGACTTCGATCGTCGCTCCCGAGGCTCCGGGCTGAAAGTAGCGTCGCTCGTCGAACACGCCGTAGTTGGGCAAGTGGACCTTGCGGTAGATCGCCTGGACGGCCCCGTCGGTGAGCACGGCGGCGGCGTTGTAGGAGTGCTCGGCGTGCTCCGGGAAGCCGACGATCGCGACTATCCCGTGCGTGTCGGCTGCCAGGTCTGAAAGCGCGGCTTGTGTGTCCTTGAGGAAGTGCTCACGGAGCAGCAGATCCTCTGGGGGGTAGCCGGTGAGCGCCAGCTCTCCGAACAGCACGAGATCCGCCGCCACCTCGCGGGCGCTGTCGATGCCCGCACGGATGCGCGCGGCGTTACCGGTGATGTCGCCCACGGTGGCGTTCATCTGGCAGAGAGCCAGCCGCACTTCGGAGCGAGCCTATCCCGTCAGCTCTGCACGACGGGGGGCTTGGCGATCGAAGATCTGGCGGTGCGGGCGCTCCCGGCGGCCTTGCGTGGCGGTTTCGCGCCGTTGGCCCGAGCCCCGCCGGCGCGTGTGGCGCGAGCCTTCGGGCGGGCGCTTGGAACCTTCGCCGCGCGTGTCAGCGCGCCGATCGCCCAGCGCAGGTCCCGCGCGAGCCCCTCCAGCTCTGGCAGGGCATCGTAGTCGGCGAGCAGGCCGAAGCCGAGATGACCGTCGTAGCTCATGACGGCGATTCCGAGCGCCTGGCGGCGCGCAAGCGGAACGACCGGGTACAGCACCTGCAGACGACGGCCGAGCAGGTAGAGCGGGAACTGTGGTCCGGGGACGTTGGTGACCACCAGGTTGAAAAAGCGCTGGCGGGCCTGCAGCCGCGCGGCCTGGCTGAGGATCGTGGGCGGCGCGAACCCGGCGAGATCGATCAGCACCTGGGCGCCCACGGCCTGGCCGGACTCCTTGAGATGGTCCATCGCCCGAGCGATCTGCCGCAGGCAGTCCGCGGGGTTCTCCACCCCCACGGGTAGAGGGGCCCACATCGCGGCAACCTGATTTCCCAGCGCGGGTGGGTGGGACCTCTTATCCACATCGGCGCGCACCGAGACGGGCACCATCGCCTTCAGGGTCAGGCCCTCGGTGTCGTGGCCCTGGGCGCGCAGATAGCGACCGAGGGCAAGGCTGACCGACGCGAGGACGACGTCGTTGAGCGTGCCCCCGAGCGAGTCCTTGATCGCCTTGAACTGAGCGAGGTCACCATCGAGGAAGGTGTAGCGCCGGTGGGGACCGATATCGACGTTGAACGGGCTCGACGGGGCGGGCGCGCTTACACCGGCGATCGTGGTGGCGCCGATGCTCGCCAGGCCATCCTTCAGCTGGGAGGCCGCCTTGCGCGGGGCACGCAGCAGCGCGCGGGCGCCGCGGGTCATCTCGGCGGGCACGGTCGTGCGCTCGAGCAGCGCCTCACCGAGCAGCTTCGCCGCTCCCGGCAGCGGCCGGGCGGTCCAGGGCACCGGTGGGCGCGCCATCGATGATTCCGCCCCGTCCGCCCCGGCGGCGGTGTCGAACAGGACGGTCGTGATGTCCACCCCGGAGATCCCGTCGACGAGCGCGTGGTGGGTCTTGGCGATCAGCGCGAAGCGCCCGCCCGCCATGCGCTGCACAAGCCAGATCTCCCAGAGCGGCTTGGAGCGATCCAGGCGCTGGGAGAAGAGCCGGCCGGCCAGCTGCTTGAGCGCGGCCTCGTCGGCCGGTCGCGGCAGGGCGGTATGGCGGATGTGGTAGCGGGGGTTGAAATGGGGGTCGTCGGTCCACACCGGCCTGCCCTGTCCGAGCGGCACATAGGCGAGCCGTTGGCGATAGCGCGGCACCAGGTGCAGGCGGCTGAGGACATGGTCGATCAGCTCCTGCGGAGTGGGCGCCTTACCCTCGAAGACCATCACCGAGGCGACGTGCATGTGCGCGGTGGAGTCGTCCTCGAGGTGCAGGAAGGCGGAGTCCAGCGCGGATAGACGATCGGGATTGGCCATCTCGTCGATTGTCGCGGCTTCAGCGCCGCACGTCAACGTTGGGTGCTTCCTTGAATGTTTCAGGCCGCAGCCTGCGCGTTTCCAGACCGCAGTCTGCGCGCGGGCGAGTGTGATGCCGGTCACAGATAACCCTCGCGGAGGCCGCTTAAGATACGAACGATTGTTCGACCTGCCGAGTCGTCTCCGTGGATGGAGACGAGCGGGGGACCCACTGCCAGATCGTCGCTGTAGGCGATCTGGATGGGGCGAATCGGCCGCTGCTGTGGCCGTAACGCCCGGTCGGCGCGCGTTTGGTTCGCGTGCTCACCGGCTCGTGAGCCCGACAGCTAACCCCGTAGGCGGACACCAAGGAGGTTCTCAATGTACGTTCCCACGACGCTCGCGCAGCCTGCTGCCGCGCCCCTTGCTCCGATCGTGATATCGGCGAGCACGACACCCCCGTTTGCGAGGCCGGCGCAGACCTCGCTGAGCGCCCTCCGCACCGATATGGACGTGCTGGAGGGCCATGCCGCGAGCGTCACCGGCAAGCTGACCACCGATCTACAAGCGAGCAAAGACCGGCCGGCGGGGCTGTCGGGACGGGTGGTAACGCTGCAGGCACATGGCAGCCACGGCTGGAGGACGCTGGCCCACACGCTGACCGACCGCCAAGGTCGCTATCGCCTGCGCTACGTGCCGCGCCAGACAAAGAGCGAGCCGGTGCGGCTGCGCTTCGCGGGCGACACCGAGGACATCGGCTCGCACCGCAGACTGGGTCGCTTGAACGTCTACCGTCTGGCGCAGGTGTCGTGGTATGGCGGTGGCGGCAAGCTGGCATGCGGCGGCGAGCTGACGAGCACCACCATGGGGGTGGCCAACAAGACGCTTCCCTGTGGCACGCTGGTGACGCTCCGCTACGATGGGCGTACGGTACGGGTGCCGGTGCTCGATCGCGGGCCATATGTGGCNNCAGGCGACCAAGCAGGCGCTTGGGTTCGGCGACCTCGGCGAGGTCTGGAGCACGCCCTGACCGCGATCACCCGCCCAGAAGGGTGGCCGGACAACACCGTTGTGGCGGACCGTCCGGGTCTTGGCGGCCTGATGGCAGCGGCCGTGAGTGGGCACGGTGCATGGGCACGTTCATGCAAGGGTTGGCTTTCCGCGTCGTGCCTCCTTGAATCTGCTGAATGTCCGCGGGAACGAAGACGTCGCGCACGCAGGTGTGGCTCGAGAGCCTGGGCGAGTGGAGCTGGCCGGGCCAGGGCGCGGAAGCGGTGGAATCGCTGCCCCCGTCTTGGGTGCCGGCGTTTCCACCCCGTCTAGAGTCATTTGCTCCGGCGCCAATCACACCCGAACCGTGGCGGCAACCGCGAGCGATCCCGCGCAGGTTTGGCACGGGCGCGCTCCTGAGCGCCCTGGCGGCCGTCTGTGCGATGCTGGCGCTCAACGGCCCAATCAGCCTGGAGCGCCTCGTCGGGGTACGCACCGCTCGAGCGACCGAACAGGTCGTCCCGGCGATCAGCTCGAGCGCCCCTCCGGCGCAACCCACGCCCACCCTCAGGGCGGTCAGCCATCACGCAGCAGGCAGCTCGATCGACTCGGCGAGCTACCCCTCGGTGGCG